>NZ_NCTE01000232.1 GCF_002114215.1 Streptomyces sp. 13-12-16
CGGCCACCACGATCCCGACCGCGCTCCAGACCCGGCGCCGGCGCGACGAGCGACGCTCCAGGACCTGCAGGGGCGGGCCCGTACGCCACCCCTCGGGCGGGGCGGGCCGCACCGCCTTCCGTTTCCTGCCCGTGCGGCGCTTGCCGCCCGCGGCCGCTCGCGCCTGCGCCTCGTCCATGGCCCGCAGCCGCTCGGTCACCATGCGCGCCCGCGCCGACGGCTCCTTGGGGGCGGAGGCACGGATGTCGCGCTCACTGTCCTGGACGAACTTCTCCCAGACGTCATCGGGGAGGGACGAGGACTCCGGTCTGCTCTCTTCGGACGGCTGCTCGGCCACGGGGTCGCGGGCTTTCTCTCGATGGCGGTCGTAGGCGGCCGAGCGTACGCCAGCGGTGATCATCCTTCACGAGTGATCCAGATCACATGAAAATTCTCTGGGCGGCAGGACAACCATCCGCGCGCCCCGTTGATCACACTCACTGAGATCCTCACGGACCGCACGTACAAGGAAGAAGGACCTGAGCTCGGAGGGGGGCACAGGTCCTTTTTCCTTGGCCGTTCTCCTCGTCCGTTTCCCTTGGCGCCGTCTTTCCCCGTCCGTCTCAGTCCCGCTTCGGCGGCACCGCCGGCATCCCCAGGAACGGCAGCCGCAGCGCGCCGAACGCCTCCGCCGGGACCGCCGGGGACTTCGGCTCGACCGGCTCCAGACGCCGGTAGGCCTCCCCCTGCGCGGGGCGCGGATCGGCCTCGCCCTTGTTGGGCCAGTACGACATCGCCCGCTCGGCCTGTGCCGTGATGGTCAGGGAGGGGTTGACGCCCAGGTTCGCCGAGACCGCCGCCCCGTCCACGACCGAGATGCCGGGATGGCCGTAGAGGCGGTGGTACGGGTCGATCACACCGGTCTCGCGGGAGGCGCCGATCGGGCAGCCGCCCAGGAAGTGGGCGGTCAGCGGCATCCCCGTCAGCTCGCCGACGTTGGAGCCGGCGAAGCCGTTGATCTCGGCCGCCAGCGCCGACGCGCCTTCCGTGGCCGCCTTGATCTGCTTGGGGTTGGGGGCGCCGTGCCCCTGCCGGGCGGTGAGCAGTCCGCGGCCGGCCCCGGACGGCTTGAGGTACGTCGTCAGGGAGTTGTCCAGCGACTGCATCACCAGCCCGATGATGGTCCGCTCCGACCAGCGCCGGTTGGACAGGGACCGCAGCAGCAGCCAGGGGTGCCGCGCCGCACTGCCCAGCCAGCCGAGCACCCTGGCCGCACCCGAACCGCCGCCCGCGTACGGCACCTGGAGGATGGACAGCCCGCCCATCGAGTTGGATCCGCGGCCGTAGCGGACCGGCTCGATGTGGGTGTTCTCGTCGGGGTGGATCGACGACGTGATGGCCACACCGCGGGTGAAGTCGGCCTTCGGCGCGCCGGTCGCCCTGCGGTAGCGGCGGTCGTCGGTCTGCGCGCCGACGAGGGCCTCGGAGTTGGTACGGGTCAGCTCGCCCAGCCTGTCCGAGAGGTGCGGCAGCTGACCGCCCGCCTTCATGCGGTGCAGCAGCGTCTGGGTGCCGTAGGTGCCGGCGGCCAGGACGACCCGGCGGGCGCGGAAGGTACGGCCCTCGCCCTTGCGGCGGTCGTCGGTGGGGAGCGTGGCGACCGCGTATCCGCCCCGGGAGTCCTCCGTCACCGACACCGCCGTCGTCATGGGGTGCACGACCGCGCCCGCCTTCTCGGCGAGGTGGAGGTAGTTCTCGTTGAGGGTGTTCTTCGCGCCGTGCCGGCAACCGGTCATGCACTCGCCGCACTCGGCACAGGCCCGGCGCGACGGCCCCGCCCCGCCGAAGTACGGGTCGGGCACCTCCTGCCCCGGCTTCGCCCTCGCCTTCCCGTCGGCGTCCTCGCCGTCGCCGAAGAAGACGCCGACCGGGGCCATGTGGAAGGTGTCGCCCACGCCCATCCGCTCGGCCGCCGCCTTCAGGTGCACGTCCGACGGGGTCATCGTCGGGTTGAGCCGTACGCCGAGCATGCGCTTCGCCTGGTCGTAGTACGGGCCCAACTCCTCCTGCCAGTCGGTGATGTGCCCCCACTGCGGGTCGTCGAAGAACGGCTTCGGCGGTACGTAGAGGGTGTTGGCGTAGTTGAGCGAGCCGCCGCCGACGCCCGCGCCGGCCAGCACCATGACGTTGCCCAGCAGGTGGATGCGCTGGATGCCGTACATGCCGAGTCTCGGCGCCCAGAGGTAGTTCTTCAGGTCCCAGGAGTTCTTCGGCAGGGTTTCGCGGGTGAAGCGGCGGCCGGCTTCCAGGACGCCGACGGTGTACCCCTTCTCCGTGAGGCGGAGGGCGGTCACGGAGCCGCCGAAGCCGGAGCCGACGACGAGGACGTCGTAGTCGTAAGCGTCTTGAGGCACGGGGGCTCCCCTTCGAGTTCGCGTGCGGGTCGTCTTTGGCCGGGCGCGCGGTTCCCCGCGCGCCCGGGGCCGGTCACCTGAACCGGAACGCCTTCATCAGGCGGAGGCTGCGGCTCATGAAGGCCGCGTACTTCTCGTCGTCCATGCCCAGTGACGGGGCCATCGGGAGGAGGCGCTGGTGGGCGACCGTCTGGGCCTCGGTGTACTTGAGGATGCCCTCGGAGCCGTGGCGGCGGCCGAGGCCGGAGTCCTTCATGCCGCCCATCGGTGACTGGACGCTGCCGTACGCGGGGGCGTAGCCCTCGTTGATGTTCACCGTGCCGGTGCGCAGCCGCGCGGCGACCTCGCGGCCGCGCCGGGCGTCCTTGGTCCAGACGGAGGAGTTCAGTCCGTACGGGGTGGAGTTGGCGCGTTCGACCGCCTCGTCGTCGGAGGAGAAGCGGTAGACCGAGACGACCGGGCCGAAGGTCTCCTCGGAGCAGACGCTCATCGGGGCCTCGACGCCGTCGAGGACGGTCGGCTCGTAGAAGTAGGGGCCGATGTCCGGGCGGGCCGTGCCGCCCGCGAGCACCTTGGCGCCCTTGGCGACGGCGTCGTCGACGTGCCGGGTGACGGCGTCGAGCTGGCGCTGCCCGACCAGGGAGCCCATGTCGGCGCCGTAGGCGAGGGAGGTGCCGAGGCGGATCGCCCTGGTGCGGGCGGTGAAGCGCTCCAGGAAGGCGTCCGCGACCGACTCGTGGACGTACAGCCGCTCGATGGAGATGCACAGCTGGCCGGCGGAGGAGAAGCAGGCGCGGACGGCGCCCGCGGCGGCCTTGTCGAGGTCGGCGTCCTCCAGTACCAGCATGGCGTTCTTGCCGCCCAGTTCGAGGGAGACGCCGACCAGGCGGGCGGCGGCGCCCTGGGCGACCTCGCGGCCGGTGCGGGTGGAACCGGTGAAGGAGACGTAGTCGGCGTGCCGGACCACCTCGGGGCCGACGACCGGGCCCTCGCCGAGGACGACCTGGAAGACGTCGGCGGGCAGCCCGGCCTCGATCAGCAGGTCACGGGCCCACAGCGCGGTGAGGCAGGTCTCCGTGTCGGGCTTCATGACGACCGCGTTGCCCGCGACGAACGCCGGGAGCGCGTCGCCGACGGAGAGTTCGAGGGGGTAGTTCCAGGGGGCGATCTGGCCGACGACACCGCGCGGGTGGCGCAGTTCGGTGACCTTCGTGAGGGTCGGCATGGCGCCCGCGTGCCGCTTGGGCCGCAGGTAGGCGGCGGCCCGGCGGCCGTAGTGGCGGGCGGCGACGGCGACGGCCTGCACCTCCTCGTGGGCGTGCAGCCGGGCCTTGCCGGTCTCCAGCTGGATCAGGTCGAGCACCTCGGCCTGGCGGCTCAGCACCAGGTCGTGGAAGCGCAGCAGGACGGCGGCGCGCTCCCGTACCGGGATCCTCGCCCAGACGGCCTGGGCGGCGCGGGCCGCCTCGAAGGCCTTCGCCACGTCCTCGGGCGTCGACTCGGGCAGGTCGGCCAGCTTCTCGCCGGTGAACGGCGTGTGGTTGGCGGTCCGGCCGGAGCCGGCCACGCCCTTGGTGAGCTGGGCGACCAGCTCCGGCGTGACCACGTCGGCGGCGGTGCGGGCACCCGCCGGCGCGGGGGCGAGGGGGTTGGTGCCGGTCGTTTCCCGGGTCTGCGCGTCCGTCATGAGCCGCAGGGTATGCCCGGGGGAACACTTTGTGTACCCGTCGGTAACGGATTCACGCACCGCTCACACATCGCGCCAGTGAACGCTGGCAACAAAGCCCCTGATCAGGGCGTTGACGGACGCCGGACCGTTCAGAGCCGGTGGATGTCCCACGAGTCGATGACCGTGCGGGCGATCTCCCGGCCGTCCTCGGCGAAGTAGCCCTTGCCCGGGTACACGATCCAGAGCCGGTACATGTCGCCGTCCTCGTTCCGGTAGTACATGACCTGCGCCTCGCGCACCAGCGCCGGAGTGGTGGTCGTCGTGTAGACGATGGTGTTCGTGGCCGCCTCGCGGTCCTTGTACGTCGTCTCGCGCGGCTTGCCCTTCGGGGCCGGCGTGTCGGCGATGCCCCAGCCGTACTCGCCGTCCCTCAGCTCCTCCCAGTGCGCGAACGCCCGTTCCGAGGCCGAGGCCTCGATGTCGCCGTTCTCGTCCTCGGCCTTGATGTCGCGGTCGACCTCGACCCGCACCAGCCCGCTCGGGTCGGTGAAGGAGGCGACGGTCCCGTCCGAGTCCTCGGCCTGCTCGTCCTGCGCGAAGCCCTCGGGCACCGCGATGCCGACGCCCACCTTGTTCCCGAGGTCGTGCTTCCTCCAGCCGTCCGGCAGCGGCCCCGCGAACGGGTCGGCGATCACCAGGTACGCGGCCACCGCTCCCGCGACGACCGCCGCGCCCAGCC
>NZ_NCTE01000233.1 GCF_002114215.1 Streptomyces sp. 13-12-16
CGGGCGGCCAGCGCCTCCAGCAGGGCGCAGCTCAGCCGGGCCGCGGCCTCGTCGGCCGTGCCGTCGTGCTCCGCCAGCTCGTGCCGTGCGCGGTGCAGATGGGTCAGCCCGCCGTCGATCTCGCACCGGGCCAGCCGGCCGGCCGCCCGCACCAGCTCCGGGGCCGCTCCCGTGCCCTCCCGCCCCATGCGGGAGAACAGCCCGGCCACCGCGTCGGAGCGCGGACCGGTGAAGAACTGGCCGATGGCGAGGTCGTCGACCAGGGCGTTCGCGGTGAACTCCCAGTCGTCGGCGGCGGCCCCGTGCCCGAGCGCCTCCGGGAGGTGTCCGGCCCGCCGCAGCCACCCGGCGGCCCGCCGGTGCAGCTCGGGTTCCAGGCCGGGCAGGCGCATCCGCAGATGGGCGCGGAGGATCTCGGCGAACAGGGGGTGGAGCCGGTACAGACCGTGTCCGAGGTGCTCGACGAAGGCGTTGTCCCGGTTCAGCCGGGCCAGGACGGCCTCGGCGTCGTCGCGCCCCGTGACCGCGTTCGCCAGGCCGGGGCAGAAACGGTCGAGCACGCTCACCCGCAGCAGCAGGTCCTGGGTCCCGGCGTTCTGCCGCTTGAGCACCTCCGCCAGCAGGAAGTCGGCGATGGTGCTGCGGTCCGCCTCGAACTCCTTGAGGTACACCTCCGGGTCCGGGCTCTCCCCCGCCGCCAGCGCGGACAGCCGCAGCCCGGCGGCCCACCCCCGGGTGCGTTCCACCAGGGCGCGCACCGCGGCCGGGGGCAGCCGCAGCCCGTGCAGTTCCAGCAGCTCGGCGGCCTCGGTGGGGGTGAAGGCCAGCTCGGCGCCCCTGATCTCCGTCAGCTCGCCCGCGGCCCGGTAGCGGTGCAGGGGCAGCAGCGGCTCGGTCCGGGTGACGAGGACCAGCCGCAGCCCCGGCCCGGCGTGCCGCAGCACGAACTCCAGCTGCTCGGCGATCTCCGGGGAGGTGACCCGGTCGAACTCGTCGAGCACCAGCACCACGGGCCGCTCCCGGACGCTCAGCTCGGCGGCGAGCCGGGCCCCCAGGGTGGGGTTCACCCGGTTCGCGTCCGCCGGGAACCCGACGCCGGCGGGCGGCGGGACACCGACGGCGTGCAGCGCGCGCAGCAGATACGCCCAGAACATCCCGGGCCCGGTCCCGGCCGCCTCGGTGGTGAACCAGGCGACGGGCGGCCCGTCCAGACGCTCCGCCCAGTCCGCGACGAGCAGGGTCTTCCCGGCGCCCGCCGCGCCGTTGACCATGGTCAGCGGCGTCCGCAGCCCCTGGTCGAGACGCCTGGTCAGCCGCTCCCGCCGCAGGTACGTCACCGGCCGCGCCGGCACGGCGAACCTGGTCCGCAGGAAGGGATCCCCGTGCGGGTCGGCGAGGGGTTCCGCGGCGGACGAACCGTCCCCTTCAAGCCCGGTCATGGCGCTCACCGCCCCAGTTCGGCTGTGGCTTCCTCCCAGCATCCCAGCACCGGGGGCGGAGGGCGCGCCGTACGGTGCCGCTCCGCCGGGGCGCGGGCCCGCGCACGTCCCTCCGCACGCTCGCCGGCACCCGGATACAACCTTCGCGGTCCGTCGTGAGTCGGAGACGTCACCACGGGGTGAGGGCCTCCGCACGGACGGGCCACGGAAATGGCATACGATGCGCGCGACCCTCATAAAGATCACATAAGAGGATGCACACATCATGGCAATCCGTGCCCCCCATCGTCCCCTTCGCGGCATGTCAGCCGTCGTCGCCCTGCTCGCGATCGGCGCGGTGGGGTGCTCGGAGGTCTCCGACGCCGTCGACGGCGCCAAGGACGGCGCGAAGAAGGTGGCCCGCCAGCGCTCGGTCTTCTCGCTGGACACCGGTGACTGCTACAACCCGAACGGCAAGGCGGAGGGGACGGCGTACGCCGTCGAGATCGTGCCCTGCGACGAGGCGCACGAGGGCCAGGTCGTCGGCGAGTTCGCGATCGACGAGGGCACGGAGTACCCCGGCGACGACAAGATCTCGGCGATCGCGGACGACCGCTGCCCGGTCGAGGCGCAGAAGTACTCCCCGGACACCTGGGCGCTCCCCAAGGGCGCCGCCCTCTTCTACTACACCCCCACCAAGGAGAGCTGGGCGACCGGCGACCGCGCGGTGAGCTGCACCTACACCGCGGAGGGCGGCAAGCTCAACGGCTCGCTGGACACCGCGAAGTCCCTCGAGCCCGAGCAGACCACGTACCTCGAGGGTTCGAACGCGGTCTACGAGGCCCTGTGGGCGAACCAGCCCGAGAAGGACACCATCGAGGACGACCTGGCCGGCTACAAGGCACAGGCCAAGGCCGTCGCCGCCGCCCTCGACACGCACGTCGAGGGCCTGGGCGGCATCGAGGGCACCGAGGTCGGCAAGCTCCGCACGACGCTGACGAAGGCGGCCGGGAACTGGAAGAAGGCCGCGAACGCCGCCGACGCCGACGCGTTCTACGTCGCCTACGACCCGGCGTTCACCGACATCGACCCGAACAAGTCGGTCGCCGCCCGCAAGGAACTGGGTCTGGCCACCACCGTCCCGGCCGACGACGCCGAGGCCTGGGCGGGCTGACACGCACCGCCGTGTTGTCGGGGACGGACGGACCCGGCGTGAGGGCCCTCTAGCCTCGTCGGTATGAACACCCCTCCCGCCCTCGCCGAGGCGCTCGCGGACGGCACGGTCGTCCTCGACGGCGGCCTGTCCAACCAGCTCGCGGCGGCCGGGCACGACCTGAGCGACGCGCTGTGGTCGGCCCGGCTGCTCGCCGAGGACCCCGAGGCGGTGACGGCGGCCCACCTCGCGTATTTCGAGGCGGGCGCGGACGTGGCGATCACGGCGAGCTACCAGGCCACGTTCGAGGGGTTCGCGCGGCGCGGGATCGGCCGGGAGGGAGCGGCCGATCTGCTGGCCCTGAGCGTGGAGTGCGCCCGGACGGCGGCCCGGCGGACCGGGGTGACGCGCCCCCTGTGGGTGGCGGCCTCGGTCGGCCCGTACGGCGCGATGCTCGCGGACGGCTCGGAGTACCGGGGCCGGTACGGACTGAGCGTGGCGGAGCTGGAGCGATTCCACCGCCCGCGCATGGAGGTCCTGGCGGGGGCCGCCCCGGACGTGCTCGCCCTGGAGACGATCCCCGACACGGAGGAGGCGGAGGCCCTGCTGCGTGCGCTGCGCGGCCTGGGCGTACCGGCCTGGCTGTCGTACTCGGCGTCCGGCGACCGCACCCGCGCCGGCCAGCCGCTGGAGGAGGCCTTCGCGCTGGCGGCACGGGCGGACGAGGTGATCGCGGTCGGCGTGAACTGCTGCACGCCGGAGGACGCGGACCGCGCGGTGACCCTCGCGGCGCGGGTCACCGGCAAACCGGTCGTGGTCTACCCCAACAGCGGCGAGGCCTGGGACGCCGGGGCGCGGGCGTGGACCGGGCGGTCGACGTTCAGTGCCGGGCGGGTGAAGGGCTGGCGTGAGTCGGGGGCCCGGCTGATCGGAGGGTGCTGCCGGGTGGGGCCGGGGACGATCGCGTCGGTGGCGTCGGCGCTGCGGACCCCGTAGCGAACTCGCACCACACGACCTTCCCGGGGTCCCGCTCCCCCACGCCCCACCTGTCCGCCAGCCCGGCCACGAGCAACAGCCCGCGCCCGCTCTCGTCGGGCTCGTCCCGCGGCACGGCGGGCACACCGCCCCCGCTGTCATGCACCTCGACACGCACGCCGTCCGCATACGGCAGGAGGCGCAGGAGGAATCCACGACCGGGTGGCACGCCGTGCAGCAGGGCGTTGGTCGCCAATTCACTGACGCACAGCAGCACATCGTCCGTGTGCTCATACACGTCCCAGTCCTCCAGCGCCCGACGCGCGAACGCCCGTGCACCGGGCACGGAACGACGCTCACGACCGAAGAAACGCTCACGTGGGGAGGGGGCTGGAGTCGGGGGTGAAGTTTCCTGATTCACGGGACGAGAGTGACGCTCCGTACCCACCATGGAACAGTCCGCGCGCCCGTACGGCTCGACCGTACGCGTACGCGACGGTGAACGTACGCGCACGGGTGGGGAGTTCGACCTCATGAGCACCACGACACGGCGGAACGCCTCGGCGATGAAGATGGTGGGCGCGCTGCTCGCCCTGTACCGCCAGGCCGCCGGCCACACCCAGCGGTCACTGGGCGAGCGGTTCGTCATCAGCGAGCAGCAGATCGCGTCGATCGAACAGGGCAGACGCCCACTGAAGCCGGACCTCGCCGAGCAGCTCGACGAATTGCTGTGCACCAGGGGGGCGTTGTCCGTCGCCCTGAGCCGGATGCCGGAGGTGGATCTGATTCCGCTGTGGGCGGAGGAGTTCCTGGACAGGGAGCGCGAGGCCATCGCGATCTCGTCGTACGAGAACCAGGTACTGCCCGGCCTGCTCCAGACGGAGGCGTATGCGAGGGCGGTGTTCCGCAGTCGCGTGCCGTTCTATGACGAGGACACGATTGCTCGACGAACAGCGGCACGCATCGAGCGTCAAGCAGTCCTGCACGGCAACGAAGCGCCGATCTCCTGCTTTGTGGTCTGGGAACCGGTGGTCCGGGCACCGTTCGGCGGAAGGGAAGTCTGAACCGAGCAGCTTCGCCATCTGCGCACGTGCTCCGAACTCCCAGGTCTCATGCTCCAGGTCCTGCCCCTTGACCGGGCAAGTCACGCTTCGCTCGACGGCCCGTTCGTTCTGCTGGAAACCCCCGAACACCAACGCCTCGCCTACACGGAGAACCAACGGGGCAGCCAACTGATCGCCGATCCGGATGAGGTGGCGATCCTCACGCAGAAGTGTGCGATGCTGCGGTCACAGGCCCTCACCCCTGAGGACACAAGGGAATTGCTGGACCGTCTCCTGGGAGAGCAATGAGCAGCACCGCACTTCGGTGGTTCAAGTCGAGCTACAGCGGCAGCGAAGGCGGCAACTGCCTCGAAGTCGCCGCACACCCCACCGCCATCCACATCCGCGACTCCAAGACCCCGGATGCCCCCCACCTCACCGTCACCCCGAAGGCCTGGACCGCCTTCCTGTCCGTACCGTCGGAGGACACCAGCGCGGCAACGGCATAGAGCACCCCTGAACGGCACCGCCCTGTCGCCCGTCGTCACACGCCAGGCGCGGGTCCGTACCGCGTCTCCGGTTTCCCGTCCGCAGTCATGGGCAAGTTCCGGAGTGCAACGGGGCCGGGGTAACAGGCGGAACCGCCCGGCCCTGTAACCTCCTCACCGTTGAGCCAGCGCCACAGCCACTCGGCGAACCCCATGGAGTACTCGAAGAACTCGCCCTCCCCGTTCTCGACGAACAGGGTTCCCGCCCCCTGCCCGCCCTTGGACGCATAGAAGATCGTCTCGCCTCGATTGGTGGAGGCGATCGGAATCAACCCGTCCGCATCACCGAAGTACAACTCGGACACTCCAAGAGACTCACGAGGGTCCCCTTCGGGTTCACCCTCGTCCCATTCGACCTGAGACCAAACCTCCGACGTACTACGGACCTTCTCCGCGAGGTTCCATCGCCTCGTCGCTGGATGCATCAGATGCAGGTGTCCATTGATCTCCACGGGCGCATAGCCGTCAACGATCTCCTTGTACTCCGCCGGGAAGCCCACCCTGAGATCGTGCTCCAACCGGCTCCAGGCCACCGCATCGCGGTAGCGCATGGGCGGCTCGCCCAGCACCGCCAAGAGGCGTGCCATATAACCAGTCATGCTCACAGTTCCACGGAGCCGATGGGCTCGAACGAAGGGTCGCCCTCGATCACGGGCAGGAACAGTTCACCGTTCAACGCCTGCCGGAGGAATTCCGTGAACTGCATGTCCAGCACGAACCACTGGCCCATCTCCACCACGACCCGCCACTCCGGCACACCGCCCGACGGGGGCATGAGGAACACATGATTGCCTGAGATCGATCGCGCAACGGCGACACATCCCCCGGGCGCGGGATGAACCGGATACGGATACATCTCCGGGTGACTCCTGGAAAGTTCACTGTAGGCCAGCGCGGCCTGCCCCCACAGGGATTCGAGCCGCAGGCCGTCGTCCCCCCACGCCGCACGCGGGTGGAAAATATAGAGCTGTTCGTTGATGCATCCGGGCCCGTACGCTGAGACGAACTGTTTGTAGTCCGTGGGCAGTACGGCCCCGTAGAGCCGCTCCGTTTCCTCCCAGTCACAGTTCACATCACCGTTGACCGACGGTGCCCCCAAAAATTCACCGATTCGAGAGAGATCCACCGGACGTCCTTTCCACACAACTGTACCCACCGGTCGGCCGATTATAGACCGTACAGTTGAGCCCATAACCGCCGTCGCCAATGGCGTACATCTTGATCTCTGAGGGAATCGCCGGATCGATACCGTCATACACCGGCAGGACTCCGAGCGTCACTCTCTGCCCCGACTTCACGGCCGTGGTCACATCGTCTTCCAGGGAACGCATGTGGGGAGAGTTCGCCGGGGTCTGGTACCCCGCGACGAAGTTGCGCAGTGTGTCCTTGGCACCGCCCATCTGGTTGCCGATCAGATGCAGGGCAGCACGGTTGCCAGCCGGCAGCCGGTCAAAACCGGCTGGCTTCCACTTCGGGTCGAGACGCCAGGGCCGCAGATCAAACTGGTCAATGTGCGCCACCGCACCTGTGGCCCGGCAATCATCCGCGCCAGGACCGAAACGGGTCATGGGCGCATAGTAGAAAGAGGGGTCGGTGGATGGGAGGTCACGGGAGCAGGCATTGCGGGTCCGTCGCGCGTTCGGGTCCGCGCCGGATATCCCGTAGCCCAGGTCCGGATCAATTTCCTGGTCGGGAAACATGTCCTCCAGTAGCCCCAGACTCTGTGCATCCTCCGGAGTGTAGGTGTCGTCGTTACCCGTGACCATGTCGATCACCCTGGCGGCAGTGATGACCGTCTTGACGGCGTCGCCAGGCGTCCACTTACCGCCGCCCGGGTTCCATTCCGGTTTGGGCGCAGACCGGGCCGGCGCAATTTTGGGCTTTGGGCCGTTGTTGGGGTTCTGGGGTGTGGGCGGCTTGGGGGGCTTGGTCGTGCTGGTGCGCTGGATTCCGCTACTGCGGACGGGGCCCCTGGGGTGCGCCCTGGGTGTCGACGAGCAGCCGTAGGTACATCCCCGGGGCGTGGTCGGGCGACCCGTGGATGTGGCGGGCCTGGTGGTCCTGAACCCCCGTGCCAAGCGGTATATCCCGGCGGCGCTCCTCATGGCCTGGGCTCGGTTGCTGGTGTGCCGACTTATGCTGCCGGACATGCGGGCCAGCCCCCGATTGCTCGTGCGCGCATTCCCGTTCTTCGGAGCAACGCCATAACCGCGACCACTTCCCGAGACGCCCCCGAATCTGCCGCCCCCCACTCGGAAGGTGGGGGTACCGCCGCCGCAGGCGCATGCATGCCCTGTCGGGTCCGTGCCGTTCAGCGGATCCGCGTTCGCGTAGCCGTACCGGTTGGCCTGAGCTGACGGGCTGGCATCGAGCTGCCAGGTGTCGCGGGAAGCGAAGCCGCCCGTGCCCGGCTGGTACCAGCGGGCCGCCATGTTGACGTCGCCGCTGTCCGGGTCGGTCCAGCCGGACTGGTAGCCGACGGCGGGCATGCTGCCTTCGGTGGCGATCTTCGTGCCGAAGGGGTCGTAGGTGGTGGAGCCGGTGACCTCGGTGCCGTCGACGGACAGGCCCGCGACGAGGTCGGTGTGCTGGTCGGTGACGGACCACTGGGCGGTGGTGCCGTCAGTGCTGGCGAGCAGGAAGCCGCCCGGTGTGCGGCTGTAGTCCGTGGTGCCGTCACCCAGGAGGTTGTTGGAGCCGCCGTCGTAGCGGAACGCGGCGGAGCCGTTCCCGGCGACACGGTCGAGTGAGTCGTAGGTGTACGTCGACGCCCCGTCCGTCACCTTGCGCTCGAAGGCGTCGAAGGCGAGCGATCGGGAGTTGGTTCCCGTCCCGACCTCGCTGAGCGTGCCGCGCGGGGTGTGGCGGTACGTCGAAGTGCCGTCGTCGAGCAGGCGGTTGCGTTCGTCGTACGTCGCCGTGGCCGATCCGGCCTTGACCCGGTTGCCGGACGCGTCCCACTCGTAGTGGGTGGTCCGGTCCCCGTCGGTCCAGTACGACAGGCGTCCCGCCTGGTCGTAACCGTAGACGTGCTCGCCGGCTCCGGCCGTGCCGGCGGTCCCCTTCCAGGTCAGCCGGTCGTCCAGGTCGTAGGCGTAGGTGGTGGTGGCGATGCCGGTCGACTCGTCGGGGGTGGTGATGATGTCGTCGGTGAGACGCCCCAGGCTGTCGTAGCCGTAGCTCCGCCGGGCCGATTCCACCCACTCGGTGGACCCTTCTGGCTGGATCGCGTACTGCTCCATGACCGGTCGGCCGACGGCGTCCCACTCGTACCAGATGTCCGCGCCGGTCATCCGGTTCCAGAGCCACTCCAGCCGGCCTGCCGAGTCATAGCCGTAGCTGGTCACGTTCTTGGCGTCCGACCGCTCGGTCATGTTGCCGTCGGCGTCGTAGGTGTAACTCACCACGCCTGCGGGGCCGTCCGCGGTCAGGAGCTGTCCGCGGTCGTTGTAGGTGTAGGTGTTCGGGTTGAGCGGCTCGGAAGAACCGACGGAGGTGAGGCGGCCCGCGAGGTCGTAGCCCAGAGTGCGGTCGGTGGTGGCCGCTTCGGCACCGGTGCCGGCCTCGTGGGTGAGGCGGCCCAGGCCGTCATAGGTGCGCTCGCGCTTGACTCCTCCGGGCAACAGCTCGGTGACGGCCTGGCCGGCCTTGTCGTAGACGGTCGTCCAGGTGCGGTCCACGGCAGTCGGGTGCGCGGTGGTGGCCGGCTCGATCGTGGATTCGGGCAGGCCCCAGCTGTTGAAGGTGTAGACGGTGCTGTTCCCCCGTCCGTCCGTCAGCCGGGTGCGGTTGCCCGCCGCGTCGTAGCCGAAGGTGGTGATGATCGACTCGCTGTCGGAGACCGGTTCGACCTGCTTGGTCGTACGGCCGAGCGCGTCGTAGGTGTAGGTCGTGCGGGCCTTGGTCTCGGCGGAGATCACGGCGGTGCGGTTGCCGTCCGCGTCGAACTCGGCCTCCACGGTGCGCAGTGCCGTGCTGCCGGTGCCGTAGTCGGTGACGGCGGTCGCGTTGCCGAGGGTGTCGTACGCGGTCCTGGTGGTGCGGTTGGTCGCGTCGGTGGTGGAGGTCCGGCGGCCGAGGCCGTCGTAGGCGAACCGGGTGGTACCCGCCGCGTCGGTCACCGACAGGACCTCGCCCGCCGGGTTGTAGGTGGCGGACGTGACGCGGTCGGCGGGGCTGGTCGACGTGGTCTGGTTGCCCGCGTCGTCCCAGGTGTAGCGGCTGGTGAGGTTCTGCGGCCCGGGAAAGCGTTCGACGGTGGTCGCGGTGAGCTGTCGGCCGAGTTCGTCGTAGGTGGCCTCGGTGCGGGCGCCGGTGGGGTCGGTGACCGACAGCTGGAGCCCGGTGGGGGTCCAGGTGTGACGGGTCACGCCGCCGCCGTCCGCGCTCGGGGAGACGAGCAGGTCCGGATCGCCGCTCTCCATGGCCGCCAGGGCGGCAGCCGCGTCGGCGACGGGGTCCGTCCGGCTGGTGAGTTGACCGAGCTGGTCGTAGCCGTAGCGGGTGACGCGGCCCAGTGGATCGGTGACGGACTGCGGCAGACCGAGCGGGTTGTAGGTGGTACGGGTGGTGGCGGTCAGGGGTGCCGCGACGCCGGGCGGGCTGTAGTCGGGCAGGGTCACGGCGGTCGTGCGGCCGAGGAGGTCGACTTCGGTACGGGTGATCCGGCCGTGGGCGTCCTTGACCTCGGTGGCCTCTCCGAAGGTGTTGTACCCGGTCAGGACGGTGGGTTTGACCGTGGCGGGAGCCTGGCCGTTCTCCTCGGCCTTCACCTCCGGGGCGGATTCCGCCACCAGGCGGCCCAGTTCGTCGTACCGGTAGGTGACGGTGTGCGCCGCGGGGTCCGCGTCGGCGGTGTTGCCGCGCGGGCTCACGGAGGTCAGCGGCAGGCCGCGGTCGTCATAGGTGCGCGTGGTCGTGTGGGTGCTCGTGCCGTCGGTGACCGTTTCCTTCGTCACGTTGCCGGCGGGGTCGTACTCCGCTGTCGTCGTGAGCTTCTTGTCACCGGTGATCGACTGCGTCTGTTCCGTGATCCGGTCGTCCCCGTCGTAGGCGTACGTGCTGGTGCGGTTCAGGCCGCCCGGGTCGAGGATGCCGGCCTTGGTGCGGCCCAGGGCGTCCACGGTGAACGTCTCTGTGGTAGTGCCGCCGCCGGTGACCTGCTTGGTGAGGTTGCCGGCCGGGTCGTAGGTGTTGGCTTCCAGGACGATGTCGTGTCGGCCGGCGTCGGACTGTGTGACCTGCTTGGCGGTGGTGGTGGCGGGCAGACCGTCGTCGAAGTAGGTGTAGGCGGTGGTGGCGCCCATAGCGTCCGTGGCCGAAGCCAGGCGGCCGGCCGGGTCGTAGGCGTTGGAGACCACGGTCAGGTCCCGCACGGTGCCCGAGGGATCACCGGTCCAGTCGTCCAGGACTGTGGTGGCGTGCTGACCACGGGCGGTGTAGGTGTACCTCATGTGCGTACCCGCCGGGTCGGTGGTGCCGGTGACACGGCCGAAGGCATCGTGCTCGAACAGAGTGGTGTTCTGCTCGGCGTCGGTGACGCTGTCGTTCAAGCCGTGCGGGTTGTAGTGGTAGGCCGTGGTACGGGCGGGGTCTCCTCCCGTGGTGTCCTCAACCGTCTCGGACAGCAGGTTGCCGTCCTCGTCGTAGGTGCGGCTGATCTTCGCGGTGTGGGTGGTTCCGGTGATCTCGTTCTTCACGCCCGCGCCGGTCTCGGTGACGACGCGTGAGGCCGCGTCGTAGCCGTACGACGTGGTGACGCCGGTCGGGTGCGCGTCGGAGACCTGCCGCTCGGAGGTCTTCCGCCCCAGCCCGTCGTACGTGTACGCCGTGACGAGCCCGGACGGGGAGGTCACCTCGGCCAGGTCGCCGTTGGCGTGGTACCGGTAGGACGTCTGTGCGCCGCCCGGGGTGGTCTGCTCGAGCACCAGACCGGCCGGGGCCGTGCCGCCGCCCACCGCGGCTTCGCTGCCGGTGGTGTAGGCGGTGGAGGCGCTGGTGTCGTCCGGGCGTTTCGTGGTGGTGGGAAGCCCCAGGGAGTTGTAGGTGTACTCGGTGCGGTAGCGGTTGTCCTTGTGGTCGGTCGAACGCGGATCGCGGTAGGCCAGCGGCTTGTCGTTGCGCGGGTCGAGCGGGTCGCTCGCGTTGTGGTGGTACGACGAGAAACTCGTCCAGCACGAGTCGGCGTCCCGGCAGGTCGTGGTCGACACGACGTTGCCGCGCGCGTCGTGGCCGGTGACCGTGGCGTGTCCGTTGGCGTCGGTGACCGTGTGCAGGTTGCCGGCGGTGTCGTAGGCGTACGCCGTGACCGCGCCCGTGGCGTCCTTGCTCGACACCGTGCGCTGTCCGCGCAGGGAGTCGTAACTGATGGTGCTGGTGTGCTGCTCGGGGTCCGTGACCGTGACGGTGGTGGTCAGGCCCGACGCCGCTGCCTCGGACTGGGCCCGGTAGTGCGCGGAGACCTGGTCGGCGGTCAGCGCGCTGCGGTACAGGGCGACCTCGTCCACCTGTCCGTCCAGGTAGTAGGTGCCCCCGGCCAGGCCCATCCAGCCCGAGCTGCCGTAGCCGCCGCCGACATACACATAGGGGCGCGACTGGTCGTCGATGGCACCGTCGAGCGAACCCACCTTGACGCCGTCCAGGTAGAGGGTCTGGGTGGTGCCGGAACCGGAGAGCACGACGTGGTGCCAGTCGCCGTCGGTGACCGTCTGGGAGGAGACGATGGGCGTCGCTCCTGAGACGCCGGAGAGGTAGAACTCGCCGCGCAGCTTGCCGGAGCCGTCGATGTTGAGGGCCGGCCGCCATGAGGTCGGGGTCTGTCCGACGGGGGCGTTCTGGAAGCCCAGCAGTACCGCCGACGGTTTCGTGGTGCGGAACCACATCTCGGCGGACAGATCGGTGGTTCCGGTGAGAATCGAGCCGGGTATCTCGACGGTTCCGCCCTTGCCGAGGGTCACCGCCCGGTCGTCTCCCGCACCGAATGCCCCGGACTGGTCGAGCTTGGACGCGTCGGTCGTGTCGGGGTGGAAGGTGGCGTACATGCCGGGGCCGCCGACCTCGCTGGGCAGTGCGGTGCCGTCGTCTTCGCCGAGCCGCCAGTACGCGGCGGGGGCATCCGCGACCGTGACGCCGCCATACTGGTCTCCCCTGCCCGCGATGAGACTCCGGCGGGCCTGGATGTGCTGGTTGGGTGTGTCGGTCTGGCCGGAGCCGGGCGGGACGTAGGACCACGTGGTGGAGCCCGACTTCTGGGTGAACGTCACCAATGCCTTGTCGTAGAAGGCGACTTCGTCGATCTGTCCCGTGAAGTTGCGGTAGCCCTCGTCCTTGCCGTCCCAGCTGACCGAGGAGTAGCCGCCACCGATGAGTACGTGGGGGTACCGGCCCGCGACGACTCCCGTCGCCAGGCTGCCCTGGTGGCTGCCGTCCACGAACAGCGCCTGCATGCCCTCGTTGCCGGTGAGCAGTATGTGGTGCCACTTGTTGTCCGTGACGGCCTGCTTGGACAGCAGGCTCTGTCCCGTGCCCCAGAACCGGCCGCGCAGTTTCCCGTCGTCGTCGATCAGCAGCATGGGTCGCCAGCCGGTCGGGGTGTCTCCGAACTCGGCGTCCTGGTTGCTGACCAGGACACCCGGGCCGGAGGTCTTGAACCACAGTTCCAGTGACATCGCCGTCGTCGTACCGATGGTTTCGGAAGGTACTTCGACCGCGCCGTCGCCGGTGAAACTCGCCGCGGTGTCGTCGCCGTCGGCGAAGATGCCCGCGCTGCCCAGGCGTACGCCGTCCAGGTAGCTGCCGGCCAGGTCGTCACCGAGAGGGCTGGTGGCCGCCGCGCCGCCGCGCTCGCCCAGACGCCAGTAACCGATGGGTCCGCTTCGCTGGATCGATTCCGCGTAGGAGGACGAGGAGGACGAGTAGGCGGGCGCCGACAGCTTCCAGGTGCCGCCGTTCTCGTCGGTGTGCTGGGTGAGTCGGCCACTGACCTGGTCGTATCCGGCGGTCGCGTGCACCCGGCCGGACGGCAGAAGGACCTTCGTCATCTGCCCGATCGCGGATCGCTCCGCGTAGTGGTCGGCGACCGTGGCGGCGTCCAGAGTGTGATCGTAGAAGGCCACTTCGTCCATCTGGCCCGTGAAGCGGTACTCGCCGCTCGCCAGGCCCATCCAGCCGGAACTGCCGTATCCGGCCCCGAGGTAGGCGTAGTCGCGGGACTGCTCGGTGAGTGCGCCTGCCAGCGAGCCGACCTTCGCTCCGTCCAGATAGAGAGTCTGGGTGTTCGCGCCGGCCGTGAGCACCGCGTGGTGCCACTGGCCGTCGGTCACGGTCCGCGTCGACACGATGGGCGTGGCTCCCGGGCTTCCGGTGAGATAGAACTCGCCGCGCAGCTTGCCTTCACCGTCGATGTTCAGCACGGGCCGCCACGAGGTCGGCTTCTCGCCCAGCTCGGTGTCCTGGAAACCGACCAGGACACCGGACGGCGTACTCGTCCTGAACCACAGCTCGATGGTCGGGAAGGCCGCGTTCTTCAGCGTGTCGGCCGGCAGTTCGACCACCGAGTCGACGCCATCGAAGCCGGTCGAGGTGTCGGCCGTGCCGGCGACCGCCGACTCCGTGCCCAGTTGTGTGTCCCGGTGGACGGCATCGTTCAGACCGGTGCGCGAGACCGCCTCGCTGGCGGCCACGGAGCCCTCGCTCTCGCCGAGCCTCCAGTACGACGTGGGAGCGGCGTCGAGCACACCGCTGCGGTAGACCGAACCGGTGCCGTACTCGTACACCGTGCACTTGGTCGTCGACGACGGCGGGCACACCTTCGTCAGCAGGTCGCCGTCGTAGTGGTACGTCCACTTCAGGCCGGGCGTGCTCGCATCGATCGCGTTCGTGGTCACCGACTCGACGCGTCCGCCCGACCAAGTGAAGGAGAGAGAGCGGCCCGACAGGTCGTCGGTCACCTTCTTCACCGGGCCGCCGGTGGCCGTCTCGTGCGTGACGGTCTGCCCGCGTCCCGCGACGTCCGCGATCCGGGTGAGCACACCGCTGGAAAGGAAGTGGTAGGTGGCGCCGGACCGTTCCCGCAGTACCCAGTCGGTCGACTGACGGGCCAGGGTGAGCGAGCCTCCCGGAGGACCGGTGTAGGTACCGTCGGCGTTCTTGCCGAACCGCACCTGCGAGCCGTCGGACAGGGTCACGAGGACCGTGGCCATGGCCGGCTCCTCGCGCAGTCGCATGTCCCAGCGAGTGGACCAGCCACTGCCGAAGGCGTTGTCGCGGCGCGGATCGAGGGAGTTGTAGGTACGGGTGACCGCCAGTTCGGGACCGACCGTGGTGAGTGCCGCGTCGGTCACGGCGGTGACGTAGTTGCCCGCACGCGTGCCGATCTCCTTGCCGTCGTCGGCGCCGCCGAGGTGGCTGGTGACCGTGGGCTGGGGCACCTGCGTGGTCAGCAGCGCCGGGCCGGGCCGGACGGAGGTCGCGGCGCCGTCGTAGGCATACGCGTACCAGGCGTAGGTCTTGCTCCAGGAGAGCCAGCCGGAGGGCACCGCCCACTGCTGCTCACTGGTGCGGGATCCTGTTCTGCAGTTCTTGCGCAGATTGCTGCCCTCGACCTCGCACACCTCGAAGGAGTACTGCAGTTCCGCCTTCGGATAGCGGTCGGCGTCCGCGCCCTTGGCCCACAAGGTGGGGGTCAGCGAGTCGACCGTGGCACCGCTGCCGGGCGACGCCGCCGTCAGTTGCGGCGGGATGTTGACCGAGGACAGTCTGATGGCCGGGCCGGGTACGCCTGCCGAGGTGAAGCGGCTGACGCCGACATCATCCATGGTCCACTGCACGGTGTACGTGGCCGGTGTCAGCGGAGCGATCTTCGCGTCGAGCGTCACGCTCTCGCCCGGCGAGATGTCCTGGGGCATCGCGGTCCAACGGATCTTCGCCGAGTCGGCGATCTCCTTGCCGGCGGAGTCGAACAGGTTGTACCGCAGCTTGTAGTTGCCGTCCTTCGGCCAGGTCGCCTGGCCCTGGTTGGTGACCGTCACCTTCTGGACGCCCTCGGTCGTGGCGGTCACCGGCGCGGTGAAGTCACCGAGCTTGTACGTGGCGCCGTACTTCGTCCAGGTCACGTCCAGGCTGGGCTTGCCGCCCGGGTAGTCGTCGGACCCGAACTGCTTCCAGCCCTTGGAATCGGAGGTGGAGGCCTTCGCCGCGAGGCCGTAGTTCTTCTTCCGGCCGTGGGTCCAGTCGTCCACCAGCTTGCGGCCGGCCGAACCGAGTTTGATGCTCTCCCAGGCCGGTCCGCACGACCACGTCGTCGTGCCCGAGGGCCGCCAGCCGTGCGCGAAGCTCTTCGACGCCAGCGACGAACCGGTGGACGGTCCCGGGTACTTGGTGGTCGTGGACTCCGACCAGTTGGACGTGACGGGGTGCACGGTCACGGGGCGCGCGGTGCACGACAGGGACCAGGTGTTGTAGAGGGCCAGGTTGGCACCGAGCACCCAGGCGTTCTTGAGCGTGCTCTCGACACCGGTGAACCGGATGAAGGCCGCGGCCTTGTGGTCACCACCGTCATACGTGCCGACCTTCAGGACGGTGTCCGAGGCGAAGTTCTGGTTGTACGGGTACTGGACGTAGGTACCGGAGGTGGCATCGATGGACTTGACGGAGGGGTCGACCCGCACGGGGAAGACACGATCCGGATCGCTGAGCCACTCCTCGTCGAGCTTCACCACGAGAACCTGACGGCCGGCCTCTTCGGTGAGGCTGTAGGTCACTCCGGAGGAGATCGCGCCTTCGTTGGCGTTCTCGGCGAAGGCGGAGTCCTCCATCCACCCGGCGGGAGTCCACGCCCGCTGGGCGCCCCCCTCGTCGACGAAGAGCAGTCCTCCGTGGCCGTCAAGACGAACAGTGAGTCCCTGGAGATCCAGCGGGAAGCGCCACTCGGTGGGCGCTTCCTCGTCCTTCAGGATCAGCGTCTCCTTCACCGAGTCACTGCCCGCGAGGAACTCGATGTCCGAGTACGGACGCACGTCCTGGTAGGTGACCTTGCTGCCGTCGGCCAGGCCCGGCGAGGGGCTTGCCTCGTCGACTCCATAACCGATCGAGAGTCCATCGCCGAGTTGCATCCGCAGGACGGCGTCCGCGTCGGCGGACCCGGCGAACGAGATCGCCTTCTCGGTGGAGTTGGTCTCCCACCCCGGCTCACTCGCACTCATCGTGCGTGGACCGGAATCGTCCTGGCGTGCCAGCGTGGTGTCGACGGCGATCCAGTCACCGTCTTTGTTCCGGTAGTTGACGGGCTCTGTGTAGAACCGGGTCGTGTGTGTACCGTCCGGGTTCCGGAAAGTCCGCTGGCGCTCCTCGCGCTCGCTCTTGATCTCGGTGCTTCGTCGGCTGTCGAACCCTTTCGGCACAGGCGTCCCGGGCACATCGATCGGCGTCGCCGGCCCGGGCTCAGGCATGCTCGGAACGTTGGGCAATCGAGTGACGCCTGGTTCCTGGTCCGGGGACAACTCTCCGCGGCCGGTCAGCGCCCCTGCGCGTCCGCCCGTGGCCGAGGCATCCGTGGCATCGGCCGGTGCCTTGTGACTGCGACCGGTGGCCGAACCCCAGCCCTGCTCCGGGGCGCTCTCACCGGAACTGCCACCTGGCCACTGCCCGATCGCCAACGCGGCCTGCTCCGTACCGGCAAGCCCAGCAAGCACGAAAGCAACGAAAACAGCGAACGAACGCGTCGAACGACGCACAGACGCCCCCACTTGATCAACTCAAAAGTGGGGAAAACGTAAGCGCCTCACAGATTGATTCACAAGATGATCACAACTTCTCGTGATCACAGCGTGATGATCCTCGACCGATATATTCGATAAATGATGACCGGTCCGGTGGGAAAGGGCCCAGCACGCTGCAAGACTCATCGGATCGAGCACCGGGGCAGCCGCCGGTCGGCGGACAGGGCGGAAACGCCACCATGGCCAACGCTGCCGAGCTGACGCACTGCCCGGTCAAGGGCTGTGCCGGGACATCGGTACGCGAGGCGCCGCTCACCCCCGCCGGGCTCACGCACCACACGACCTTCCCGGGCTCCCGCTCCCCCACTCCCCACGTGTCCGCCGGCCCGGCCCCGAGCAGCATCCCGCGCACGCCGTCGACGTACGGCAGGAGGCGCGGGAGGAGGCCACGGCCGGGCGGCACGCCCAGGACGACCGTCAAGAGGCGTGCCCTGCGAAGGGGGTGCGGCAGTACATGGCTTCCGGTTCGCGCTCTTCGGGGTGCACGACGAATGGGCCGCCTTGCCTCGCCGCCACCCCCCGAAGGGGATACGGGTGATATCTGACGCAAACTCCGTTTAGGTTCCCCTGTGGGCCCAACGCGCCGGAATGCAACCGTCAGTTGATCTTCAACACCATGACGGGGGACACTACCCGGCAGATGCGCGTTCCCGACCGAGTGGCACTTGCTTCAGCACCCTCCCGCGCAGGTCATCGGAGGCCATCCACCCATGGATTACTGGGCAGTTGACCTCGGGGTTTCGTGGTAGCGTCCTCGCCCTGAGGGACAGCGCAACCTGAAAGGGCAATCGTGAACACGGAGAAGATCACCGCTCGCCGCCTCTCGCTGGAAGAGGTGACGAAGCTCGGCGTGAAGGACAGGATCTTCGTTTCCGCCGACACGGCAGAACTCAAGCTTCCCGACTGCTATGTCCCTGCTTTTCTGACCAAGCCCGGTGAGAATTTCGAGGGCGGCTCGATCACGGCGAGAACCGTATTCCAGGAGGAGGTCTCCTGTCTCCCCGACGACGAGAACGAAGCCGGAATCCACCTGGCCGACGAGAACGGCCCGGTGACCATCGAGGTCCTCCAGTCCGCCGGTGTCGTGCTGGACCTGGCGCTTTTCGTCCCCGGTGGGGACAAGGGATCCCTCACGGCCCTCTACGCCGCGGCCCGGCAGGCGTTCGGCGCCGACATCGTGCAGATCTGGCGCCAGGGCCTCAAGGAGGTTCCCGACGTGAAGGTCGACATCTTCGAGGAGCAGATTCCCCGGGGACGCAAGGCGAGCGACAGCCCCAAGCGTGACCGTCGCGCGATCGACACCTACCCCACCCGTGCGGACTTCATCGACTTCTCCGCGGGGTGGAAGCCGGTCATCGAGATTCACAAGCCGGTGGTCGACGACACCCCGACCATCTGAGGCGGCGTCACCGCTCGTCCCGGCCCGGGAGAACACACTGATCGGTATTCTCGGCACATGACCACCGGCCCGGTGAGCACCAGGGCAGTCGCCGACCGGCGGAACAGGACGGAAACGCCACCATGGCCAGCGTTGCCGAGCTGACGTACTACCCGGTCAAGGGCTGTGCCGGGACATCGGTGCGCGAGGCGCCGCTCACCCCCGCCGGGCTCGCGCACGACCGCAGTTTCATGGTCGTCGGCGAGGAGGGGGTGGGGCGGACGCAGCGCAGGGACCCCCGGCTGGCCTCGATCCGGCCGACGGTCAGCGCCGACGGCGGCCGGCTCACCCTCCACGCACCGGAGTTCGAGACGCTGGAGCTCCGCGTGGACACGGCCGCCGCCCGGCGGAAGGTGGACCTGTTCGGGACGGTCCACCAGGGCGTCGACCAGGGCGACACGGCCGCCGACTGGTTCACGGAGGTGCTCGGCGTGCCGAGCCGGCTCGTGCGCGTGCCGCCGGAGCACGACCGGGTGACCGACGGCAGGACCCCCGGCACCTCCGCCTACGCCGACAGCTGCGCCCTGCACGTCCTCTCACGCGCCACGCTCGACCTGCTCAACCGCAAGCTGGCCGAACGCGGCCTCCCGCCGCTGCCGATGAACCGCTTCCGCCCCAACATCGTGGTCGACGGCTGGGACGAACCGCACACCGAGGACCGCGCCCACCGCATCCGCGTCGGCGACACCGAACTGGGCTACGCCAAGCTCGCCATCCGCTGCGCGGTCACCATGGTCGAACAGGACACCGGGGCGAAGGCGGGCCCGGAGCCGCTGCGCACCCTCGCCGGCTACCGCCGCGCCACCGGGGGTGGCATCGCCTACGGGACCAAGTACGCCGTGCTCCGCACCGGCACCCTGTCCGTCGGCGACGACGTGCACGTCACCTCGTGGGGAGACAGCGAACTGTAGGACGGTTCAGCCGTACACCACCGACCACGGGCGCGGTACGTCGTCGGACGGGTGGACGGTGCCGTCGCGCCGGGGGGTGGCGGTGTGGTGACGGGCCAGGACCCCGGCGGCGAGCTCGGCGAAGCGGCGGGCGGCCGGATGGGCTCCGCGGCCGGCGGGCCAGGCTCCGCCGATGCGCAGGGTGAGGGGACGGCCCGCCAGCGGGGACCAGGCGACTCGGGGTTCCCTGCGGGCCACCGGTCCCTGGTCGAAGGCGACTCCGTGCCCCGCCGCCACGAGGGCGAACAGGAACTCGGGGTTGGAGGCGTGGCGGAGGCGGCCGGGGACGAAGCCCTCGGCGCGGCACACGTCGAGGATGCGGTCGTGCCGGCCGGGCGCGTGCGCGCGCGGGAAGAGCACCAGGTCGTGGCCGGAGAGGTCGCCGAGCGACACTTCCGGCAGCCGGGCCAGGGGGGAGGTTCGGGGGAGGACGACGCCCAGGTCCAGTGGGACGGTGGGGCCGAGCCGCAGTTCGGTGGCGTCGACGGGGTGGTGCACGAGTCCGACGTCCAGGCCGCCGGAGGCCAGCAACCGCAGTTGCTCCGCGGTGGTGACCTCCTGCAGGTCGACGGAGAGCTCCGGAGCGTGCTCCGCACAGGCGGACAGCAGGGCGGACAGGACGGCGGCCGTGGTGTCGGGCGGCACGCCCGCGCGCAGGGTGCCGAGGCCGCCGTCGGCGGCGCGGCGGGCCAGGGTGCGCAGCCTCTTCTCCCGGGCGAGGAGTTCGTGGGCCTCTTCCAGCAGCGCCGCTCCGGCGGCGCTGAGCCGGACGCCGCGCTGCGAGCGGTCGAACAGTTCGGCTCCGAGTTCCTTCTCCAGCCGGCGGATCGCCTGGCTGAGCGGCGGCTGGGCCATGCCCAGCCGCTCGGCGGCCCGGCTGAAGTGCAGCTCGTCGGCCACGGTGACGAAAAGACGCAGGTGGCGCAAGAGATCCACGATCAAGGATCCTATCCGGAAGCCGCCGTGCGGGGATGGACCGGACGGCCGATGACGGGGAACGCCGATGTCCGAGGACGAGCAGTGACGAGCACGCGAACAGCGACCGAGGACCGGATCCGGCAGGTCTTCGCCGAGGCGGGCGCGAGGGGACAGCTGCACGCCGTGCCCGTCCGTGCGCGCACACCTGCCGCCGGGGAGGACGACGACGGGCGGGGGGCCGGTGAGATCGCCGTGGGCGCCGACGACGCCGTGGTCATCGCCTCGATCTTCAAGGTACTGCTGGTGCTGGAGTTCGCCCGGCAGGCCGTGGCCGGCCAGCTCGATCCGAGGGAGCGGGTGCGGGTGACCTCGGCCGACCGGCTCGGCGGCTGGGGCACCGCCGGCTGCCTGGACGACGTCGAACTGTCGTTGCGCGACCTGGCCCACTTCGCGATGTCGGTCAGCGACAACTCGGCCGCCGACCTGCTGCTGGACCGGGTCGGCCTGGACACCGTACGACTGCTCGCCAAGGAACTCGGCCTGGACCGGACGCGCGTCGTGGGCGGCCCCCGGGACCTGCTGGAGTCGATGCTCGCGGAGGTCGGGGCACGCGACGAGAGGGAGTTCGCCGTGCGCTACCCGGCCCTGCCCGACGAGCGGAAGAGACGGCTGGCGGTACTGGACCCCCACCACACCACGGCCAGCACCCCCCGTGAGATCACCCGGCTGCTCCGGCTCGTCTGGACCGATGCCGCCGGACCGCCGGAAGCCTGTGCGCTCGTACGCGATCTGATGGGCAGGCAGGTCTTCCGCCACCGGCTGGTGTCGGGCTTCCCGGACGACGTCACGGTCGCGGCCAAGACCGGCACCCTGCCAGGGCTGCACATGGAGGCGGGCGTCGCCCGCTACCCGGACGGCGCGTGCTACGCGATCGCCGTGTTCGCGCGCACGCACGACCTGACCGCCTCCCGCGCCACGGTGGACGCGGCGATCGGCCGGGCCGCCGGAATCGCGGCCGGTTTCCTCCACGGCGACCGCCGCTGACCGGGGCACATATGCGTTCGCGTATCGGAAGTGCCCGACTCCGGTCTTGGACAGGGGACTTCACCCCTTGATCTGCTGACGCCATGACCCAGGACATACACGCCCCGGACGCACCGGGCACCTCCCCTCGTCGCGGGTTCGACCGCCGTACGGTGCTGCGGGGCGCCGCGCTCGGTGCG
>NZ_NCTE01000023.1 GCF_002114215.1 Streptomyces sp. 13-12-16
TCGTGCACGGCCTCCACGGACCGCCGGGTGGTGCGGGCCTCCTGTGCGAGCAGGGCGGAGAGGCGGGCGGCGTGCGGGCTGCGGACGGCGACACGGGGGCGCAGCCGGGTCCGCGAGAAGTCCGCCGCCGCCTGGTCGGCGACGATTCTTCCCCGTTCCAGGGTGACCACGTGGTCCGCGATCCGCGCGGCCTCCTTCGGGTCGGCCGTCGTGCACAGCACCGTGCCGCCCTGGGCCGCGTACGCCCGGAGCGTTCCGTACAACCATTGGCTCTCGGCGGCGGAGAGACCTCGCGCGGGCTCGTCGAGCACGAGTGTGTGCGGGTCCGGCAGCAGTGCGCAGGCCAGCCCCAGGCGGCGGTCCATGCCGCGCGAGAGGCTGCCCAGGCGTTCGTCGCGCAGGCTCACGATCCCCGCCGCCTCGAGCACTTCGTCGGCCCGGCGGACCGGGACGCCCGCGGCGGCGCACAGCATGCGCAGGTGCCCGCGGACGGTGCGGGCGGGATGGCCCGGCACATCGCCGAGCAGTACGCCGACTTCGCGGGCGGGATGGGGGATGCGGTGCAGCGGGCGGCCCCTGAAGTAGGTGATGCCACGGCCGCGTTGGAGTTCGAGCATGAGCCGGAGCGCCGTCGTCTTGCCGGCGCCCGGTGCTCCGAGCAACGCGGTGACGCGACCCGCGTGCGCCTCGAAGGAGACGTCGTCGACGGCGGGCGGAAGCTCTTTGCGGGGGCTGCTGGTCAGTCCGGTGGCCTGGATCACCCGATGCAAGATAGCGCGCCATATCGGATTTTCCGGGCATCTCGCGGCCGGTCGGCGGAGAGGAAGGGCGCTGCCCCTCCGGGGCCGTTGGCCGGGTCCGGTCGTGCCTCGTCAGACCTCGGGGCGCAGCATCGGGGGGTTGAGCAGGGTGGCGCCGCCGGCCCGGAAGAGCTGGGCGGGGCGACCGCCCTGCCGGGTGGTCGTGCCACCGGTGGGGACCAGGAAGCCCGGCGTACCCGTCACCTTGCGGTGGAAGTTGCGCGGGTCGAGCGCCACGCCCCAGACCGCCTCGTAGACCCGGCGCAGCTCGCCGACGGTGAACTCGGGCGGGCAGAAGGCCGTCGCCAGCGACGAGTACTCGATCTTGGAGCGAGCGCGTTCCACCCCGTCCGACAGGATCCGGGCGTGGTCGAAGGCGAGTGGCGCCACCGGCTCGTCGTCCCGGCCGTAACCGCCCTGCTGCAGCAGTTCCTCCACGGGCGCCCAGCGTGCGTTGCTCGCGTCACCGCCCGCCCGGGGCGCGGGCAGGTCGGGGGCGAGGGCGAGATGGGCGACGCTGACGACCCGCATCCGGGGGTCGCGCTCCGGATCACCGTACGTGGCGAGCTGTTCCAGATGAGCGCCGTTGTCCTGGGCGGGGGCGGCGGGGTCGTGCACCCGCAGCCCCGTCTCCTCGGCCAGTTCCCGGGCCGCCGCCTGCGCCAGGTCCTCATCGTCCCGCACGAAGCCGCCGGGGAGCGCCCAGCGCCCCTGGAACGGCGCCTCACCCCGGCGTACCGCCAGCGCGCACAGGGCATGGCGGCGTACGGTCAGCACGACCAGGTCCACGGTGACGGCGAAGGGAGGAAAGGCTGACGGGTCGTAGGGCATGCGGTGATCATAGTCGTCTGCCTGACGATAAACACTCCCTTCGCCGACCGTGACACCAACTGATCCACTTCGCTCCGGCAGGTCCGTCGCCCCGCCCTCCCCGCCCCGGCGAGTACGCGCCCCACCGGGTCAGGTTCCCAACCGGAGTCCGTCGGCCGCCTCCTCGACCACGGCGAGACCGAGCCGGCTGATCCGTACGGCGAAGGGGGCGCCCGCCACGCGCAGTCCCGTCAGGACCGTCTCGCCCAGCGGGGCATCGCGCACCGGTCGCAGCGCGACCGTCCGGGCCGGGGCGTCGGGGCGGATCCCCGCGAGCGCGGTCAGCAGCAGAACCCCCGCGGCCGCCGCCGTGGCCGCCGGGCGGCAG
>NZ_NCTE01000234.1 GCF_002114215.1 Streptomyces sp. 13-12-16
CGGGGGTGGTGCCGGTGGCGGGCGCGGTGGGTGCCGCGCTCGCGGTCGCCGGGCTCGCGGCGGCCGGGGGCGCGCCCCTGGGGGCGTACGACGTCCTGCGGGCCGTACTCGCCGTGGTCCTGGCCGTCGCCGTCGCCGAACTGCTGCTGCGGCACTGTGTCCGCCGTTTCGGCGGTGTCACGGGCGATGTGTTCGGCGGGCTCGCGGAGACGGCGGCGACGACGGCGCTCGTCGTCATGTCACTGGGCTGAGACCGCCGCGGAAGCGGGGTCCCACCGGTGTCATTCCCGGAGGAGGAGCGCGGCGATCGCCGTGCCCACGCCGCTCGCCCCCACCACGACCGCCAGGACGACGCAGCGCGCCCTCAGCCGCCGGTACCGGGCCTCGTACTCGGTGCGCAGCTCGGCCGCCCGGTCGCGGATCCGCACCAGTGTGGCCCGGGAGGCGGCGATCCGGTCGGCCCGGTACACGCGTTCCACCTCTTCGCGCTGTGCGGTCGTCAGCCACGGCAGTTCCCCGGCGAACCGGTCGGCCTGCCGCCGGGCCTCCTCGACCTCGGCGGCCCACAGGAGGTGGCCTTCGAGCCGGGCCAGGCCGAGGGCGCTGTCCTGACGGGGGTTCACACGCTCCTCCACGTTCCGGACCGTGGTCTCATCGCTGCTTGTCGCCGGGGGCCACGGTCGCGGAGGCCCCGGGGTGGTTCTCGATGTCGTCCAGTGCGGCGATGTCCGGGTGGTGCAGGTCGAACGCGGGGGACTCGCTGCGGATCTTCGGCAGGGTGGTGAAGTTGTGCCGCGGGGGCGGGCAGGAGGTCGCCCACTCCAGGGAGCGGCCGTAGCCCCACGGGTCGTCGACGCCGACCGGCTTGCCGTACTTGGCCGTCCTCCAGACGTTGTAGAAGAACGGCAGCATCGACATGCCGAGCAGGAACGAGGCGATCGTCGAGACCGTGTTCAGGGCGGTGAAGCCGTCGGACGCGAGGTAGTCGGCGTAGCGGCGCGGCATGCCCTCGGCACCCAGCCAGTGCTGGATGAGGAAGGTGCCGTGGAAGCCGGCGAACAGCGTCCAGAAGGTGATCTTGCCGAGGCGCTCGTCGAGCAGTTTGCCGGTGAACTTCGGCCACCAGAAGTGGAAGCCGGCGAACATCGCGAACACCACGGTGCCGAAGACCACGTAGTGGAAGTGCGCGACGACGAAGTACGAGTCCGTGACGTGGAAGTCCAGCGGCGGCGAGGCCAGCAGCACGCCGGTCAGACCGCCGAAGAGGAAGGTGACGAGGAAGCCCAGCGCCCACAGCATCGGCGTCTCGAAGGAGAGACTGCCCTTCCACATGGTGCCGATCCAGTTGAAGAACTTCACCCCGGTCGGCACCGCGATCAGGAACGTCATGAAGGAGAAGAACGGCAGCAACACCGCACCGGTGGGGAACATGTGGTGCGCCCACACCGTCGCCGACAGGCCCGCGATCGCGATCGTCGCGCCGACCAGGCCCATGTAGCCGAAGATCGGCGTGCGGGAGAAGACCGGGATGACCTCGGTGATGATGCCGAAGAACGGCAGCGCGATGATGTACACCTCGGGATGGCCGAAGAACCAGAACAGGTGCTGCCACAGGATCGGCCCGCCGTTGGCCGCGTCGAAGATGTGCGCCCCGAACTTGCGGTCCGCCTCAAGCGCGAACAGCGCCGCGGCCAGCACCGGGAAGGCGAGCAGGACCAGCACACCGGTCAGCAGCACGTTCCAGGTGAAGATCGGCATGCGGAACATCGTCATGCCCGGCGCGCGCATGCAGATGATCGTGGTGATGAAGTTGACCGCGCCGAGGATGGTGCCGAAGCCGGAGAAGGCCAGACCCATGATCCACAGGTCGGCGCCGACGTTCGGCGAGTAGGGGGCGTCCGACAGGGGCGTGTAGGCGAACCAGCCGAAGTCGGCCGCCCCGTTGGGGGTGAGGAAACCGCCCACCGCGATCAGCGAGCCGAACAGGTACAGCCAGTAGGCGAACATGTTCAGCCGCGGGAAGGCGACGTCCGGCGCGCCGATCTGCAGCGGCATGATCCAGTTGGCGAAACCGGCGAACAGCGGGGTCGCGAACATCAGCAGCATGATCGCGCCGTGCATCGTGAACGACTGGTTGTACTGCTCGTTCGACACGACCTGCAGACCCGGCCGGGCCAGCTCGGCGCGCATCACCAGCGCCAGGACCCCGCCCAGCACGAAGAAACCGAACGACGTCGTCAGGTACAGCGTGCCGATCGTCTTGTGGTCCGTGGTCGTCAGCCACTTGACGACCACGTAGCCGCGCCTCTGGCGCCGTACCGGCAGCTCGTCCTCGTAGCTCTCCTCGTCGAGTGAGCCCACCGTGCTCTTGTCCGCCACTGTCCACGTCCTCCTACGGGCTCGGGGAAAGTCCCCAAGGCAGCATGACGGGATGATTCCCGGCTTTGCCCGAAGTCGGACGCCGTGGCGCGCTTTCCACTCGGCATTCGGGTGACGTCGAACTTCCGTGCCGGTGGCCGCCGCGCCCGCCGTCATGTCACCGGGCTGGAACGATCTCCCCGTACCCCTGGGGGCCCGCCGTCCGCGCCGCTAGCCTGAGCCGCCGAACGGACGGAACAACAGAACAACGGGGGACGCCGATGCCGACCTTTCGCCGTGCCGTGGCCTGGTTCATCGACTTCGCGCTGGTGGTGGCGCTGGCCTCGGTGCTCGCGGTGCTCACCTTCAACCGGATGTCCGCCCTGGTCACCGACGTGCCCGAACTCGCCGCGCGCGGCGGTTTCGATCTGCTGACCTCGCGCGGTGACGTGGTCGACGCCTCCGGGGACCTCGGCCTGTCGCTGTGGAACAAGTCGGTGCTCTACGTCGAGCAGGCCTTCGGGCTGCTGGTCGTCGTCACGTTCCTCTACCAGTGGGCGTGCCTGGCCCTGATCGGGCGCACCCTCGGCAAGGGTCTGACCGGGCTGCGGATCACGCCCCGCGGGACCGGCGCGGCGGCGCGCCGGGCGGCGGTGACCACGGCGGCGGACGTCGCCGTGTACGCCGTGGCCTGCGTGCTGCTGATCGAGGGGCGGTTCGCGCTGTCCGTGCTGGTGTGGGCGGTCGCGGTGGCCCTGTCCCTGTTCAACGCGCTGCCCGTGCTGGGCCCCGGCCGCCGTTCCCTCGCCGACCGGGTGGCGGGCACGTCGGTGACGGGGCTCGGTCTCAGCAGGCCCGCCGCCATGCGTCCAGTTCGTACTTCTTGAGCAGGGAACTCAGCCTCAGCCGGCGGGAGTCGGCGCAGAAGCGGTCGGTGGTCAGCTCGTACTCGACGTGGAAGACGGCCTTGTCCGCCTCGACGAACGGGGTCAGCTCGGCGCACTCGCCGTACTGGGCGCACTGTTCGTTGACCGCGAAGTCGAAGTCGTCGACCAGTTCGGGGATCTGGTCGAGGTCGTTCTTCAGGCCGACGGCCATACCGCGCTCGTGGGCGAGCCGGGCGATCAGCCGGTTGTAGCGGAGCTGGTCGTCGGCGGTGAGCGGGAACCCGGTGCGGTTGCGGTAGCCGTCCATGTTGTCCGGCTCCACCGCGTCGAAGCCCTTCTCCCGGCACATGTCGAGGCGCTCGGCCATGAGCGGCTCCAGTACGTCGGTACGGCGGATGTCGAGCCAGCGCTCGCCCTCCCAGCCGTTGCCTCGGCCGATCACCGACTCGGGGAAGTCGTCCGCGTCCGGGCGGAAGTCCTCCCACGCGCCGGTGGAGAGGTAACAGATGACCTTCCGGCCGTCGCGGTGCAGTTCAGCGACCGTCTCCTCCGAGTGGTCGAAGCCGTCGATGTCGTAGACGGGGACGTCGACGGAGGTGTCGAGCCGTCCGCTGAGCTGCCACTGCCAGTCGGTGCCGGGCCGGGGCCGCCAGCGGTCGCCGGCCGGTGTCCTCTCGGCGTCGTCGGCGTCGGTGCCGGGTCCGGGCGCGGCCGTACAGGCCGCCAGCAGCAGGGCGAGCAGCGGGACAAGGAGGAACGGTCGTCTCACCGGGTGGTCTCCAGAACGGGCGGTGGTGTGGTCGGCACCGCGGGCGGTACACAGGAACCTCAAGGATCATCGTCGCCGTCCCCGGGTGTGGCGGCGGGGTCCGGAAGACGTCCGCGGCACCGCCACGAGGCGAACGCCCGTGGGAGTGAGCGAACGCTCACACGCGCGTAGGCTCGTGCCGAGTGTTCGCCGCCCGGGGACGACCCCGACGGCACCGCGCCCGTATGTCGGAACTAGGGTCGGCTGCCGGGCCCGGTCGACCCACACCCTTCGGCCACAGCAACTTCACATCGGAAGCGAGATTTCACCACCGTGACTGCTCTCACTCTCAGCACCGCCGCGGTCCCCGGCCTGCGGGCCGACGCGATCGTGATCGGTGTCGCCAAGGGCTCCGCGTCAAAGCCGGGGGGTCCCGTCGTCGCACCGGGCGCCGAGGCCGTGGACCAGGCGTACGACGGCGGACTCGCCGGCGTCCTGGAGACCCTCGGCGCGTCCGGTGCCGAGGGCGAGGTGACGAAGCTCCCCGCGCCGGCCGGCTTCAAGGCGCCGCTCGTGGTGGCGGTGGGCCTCGGCGCCCAGCCCGAGGAGGACTCCGGCTACGACACCGAGGCGCTGCGCAAGGCGGCCGGTGTGGCCGCCCGCACCCTCGCCGGTTCCAAGAAGGCCGCGTTCGCCCTGCCCCTGACGGACGCCGCCGACGCCGGCGCGGTCGCCGAAGGCGTGCTGCTGGGCGCGTACTCCTTCGACGCCTACAAGGAGAACGGCAAGAACGGAAAGAACGGCAAGGCGCCGCTCGCCGAGGCCGCGCTGCTCGGCGGCAAGCCCCGCGACAAGGCGTACAAGGCCGCGGTCGAGCGCGCCACCGCCGTCGCCGAGGAGCTGAACCGCGCCCGCGACCTGGTCAACACGCCGCCGAACGACCTCAACCCCGAGGCGTTCGCGGCAATCGCCCAGGCCGCGGCCAAGGAGCACGGCATCAAGGTGCAGGTGCTCGACGAGAAGGCCCTGACCAAGGGCGGTTACGGCGGCATCCTCGGCGTCGGCGCCGGGTCGGCGTCGGGGCCGCGGCTGGTGAAGCTGTCGTACACCTCGGCCAAGGCGAAGAAGCACCTCGCGCTGGTCGGCAAGGGCATCACCTATGACTCGGGCGGCATCTCGCTGAAGCCGGCCGGGCACAACGAGACGATGAAGTGCGACATGAGCGGTGCCGCCGCCGTGTTCGCCGCGGTCGTCGCCGCCGCGCGGCTCGGCCTGGAGGTCAACGTGACCGGCTGGCTGGCGCTGGCCGAGAACATGCCGTCCGGCTCGGCGACGCGCCCGGGTGACGTGCTGCGCATGTACAGCGGCAAGACGGTGGAGGTGCTCAACACGGACGCCGAGGGCCGGCTGGTCCTCGCGGACGCCCTGTGGGCGGCCTCCGCGGAGAAGCCGGACGCGATCGTGGACGTCGCGACGCTGACCGGGGCGATGATGCTGGCGCTGGGCAGCCGGACGTTCGGGATCATGGCGAACGACGACGCGTTCCGCTCCGCGGTGCACGAGGCGGCGGAGGAGGTCGGCGAGCCGGCGTGGCCGATGCCGCTGCCGGAGCACCTGCGCAAGGGGATGGACTCCGCGACCGCCGACATCGCCAACATGGGTGAGCGGATGGGCGGCGGGCTGGTCGCGGGCCTCTTCCTGCGTGAGTTCGTGGGTGAGGGGATCACCTGGGCGCACCTGGACATCGCCGGGCCGGCGTTCAACGAGGGCGGGCCGTTCGGGTACACGCCGAAGGGCGGGACGGGGTCGGCCGTCCGCACGCTGGTGCGGGTCGCCGAGCTGGCGGCCGCGGGTGAGCTCGGCTAGGGACGCCTGACGGCTCGGGGGCGCGGGGCACCGTGCGGCTGGCGGTCCGCTGTGGCCGGTCGCGCAGTTCCCCGCGCCCCTTCGGTCGGCTGCGGCCGGCCCTCTCCACACGTGAACGCGGCGCACCGGACGCGCCCGCGCGGCGAAGCC
>NZ_NCTE01000235.1 GCF_002114215.1 Streptomyces sp. 13-12-16
GGCGCCGCCACCGCGGCCGGTCCGTCCGCGAGCGCGTCCGTGCCGCCTCCGCCGACGGGCTGGACCCAGGTCTTCGCCGACGACTTCAACGGTTCCGCGGGCAGCGGTGTCAACACCTCCAACTGGCAGTACGCGACCGGCAAGGGCTACCCGGGCGGCCCCGCCAACTGGGGCACCGGTGAGATCGAGACGATGACGTCCCACACGGACAACGTCTCCCTCGACGGCAACGGCAACCTGCGCATCACCCCGCGCCGCGACGCCTCCGGCAACTGGACCTCCGGCCGTATCGAGACCAGGCGCACCGACTTCCAGCCCCCGGCCGGCGGCAAGCTCCGCGTCGAGAGCCGCATCCAGGTGCCGAACGTCACCGGCGCCGCCGCCAAGGGCTACTGGCCGGCGTTCTGGATGCTGGGCTCCCCCTACCGGGGCAACTACTGGAACTGGCCCGCCGTCGGCGAGCTGGACATCATGGAGAACACGCAGGGCAACAACACCGTGTTCGCCACGATGCACTGCGGCACCTCGCCGGGCGGTCCGTGCAACGAGACCAGCGGCATCGGCGGTTCGACCACCTGCCAGGGCACGACCTGCCAGGCCGGCTTCCACACGTACCGGATGGAGTGGGACCGCTCGACGAGCGTCGAGGAGATCCGCTTCTACCTCGACGGCAACAACTTCCACACCGTACGGGAGAACCAGGTCGACGCGACGACCTGGACGAACGCGACGAACCACGGTTACTTCATCATCCTGAACGTGGCGATGGGCGGCGGCTTCCCCGACGCCTTCGGCGGCGGCCCGGACGCGGGCACCCAGCCCGGGCACTCGATGCTCGTCGACTACGTGCAGGTGCTGACCTCCGGTGGCGGGGAGGACCCGGGCGACCCCGGCACCCCCGGCAGCCGCGACGCCTACGGCACCATCCAGGCCGAGTCCTACGACGGCCAGAGCGGCGTGATCACGGAGAACACCTCGGACTCCGGCGGCGGCCGGAACGTGGGCGCGCTGGCCAACGGCGACTGGCTGCAGTTCAAGGGGGTCACCTTCGGCTCGAACCCGGCCCGGCAGTTCTCCGCACGGGTGGCGAGCGGTGCCGGCGCCGGCGTCAGCGGCCTGGTCGAGGTACGGCTGGACAGCCGGAGCAACGCGCCCATCGGCAGCTTCGCCGTGGGCAACACGGGCGGCTGGCAGTCCTGGCGGACGATCCCGGCGAACATCGGCAACGTGACGGGCACCCACGACGTCTATCTGACCTTCACCAGCGGCCAGCCGTCGGACTTCGTGAACGTCAACTGGTTCACCTTCGGCCACTGATCCCACCCCCCACACCGGCCCTCCCCGGCCGGGAACGAAAGAGGGCCCCACGCGCGTGGGGCCCTCTTTCGCATGCCCCGGCCAGAGACTGCATGGTCATGGCGATTCCGCGGTACCCGGCGCCGCGCGAGGAGTGGAGGGGTCGCCGGCACCCGGGGCGTCCCGCCGATCAGGAGGGGACCCGTCACCAAAAAGATCATACTTTTAAACTTGAACGCATGACGGCATCGACGTTGCTTCGACCGAGGACTTCTTGAAGTGATGCGGCGTGCCACCCGCCTCGCGCGGCGTCACCCCGGCAACGTGACCGCCAGGGAATCACCGACCGCCGCGCACGGTTGTCATGACCGCGAGAAAGAAGATGAGCACTGTGAGTGAAACAGCCGTGAGGGTCTTCTCCGGTGAGCGCCGGGCGTCCGCCGGGGTGAAGGACCCGGCGGACAAGGACACCCTGGACAACGAGGGCGTCGCGAAGTCCGAGGACGCCTGGCAGGCGCTGCTCGACGCGGTGACGGAGTCGCTCGACAGCAAGGGAGCTGACGCGGAATGACCGACGAGACGACCGAACCGACGACGGACGCCCCGGACGAACGAGAAGGACGGGAGGAGCCGGAGGAGACCCTCACGGCCCTCTCCGCGCCCCCGGCCGACTGGGCCAACCCGCTGCGCGACCCGCGGGACCGGCGGCTGCCCCGGGTGGCGGGCCCCTCCGGTCTGGTCATCTTCGGGGTGACCGGCGACCTGTCCCGCAGGAAGCTGATGCCGGCCGTGTACGACCTCGCCAACCGGGGCCTGCTGCCACCGGGCTTCTCGCTGGTGGGGTTCGCCCGCCGGGACTGGGAGGACCAGGACTTCGCCCAGGTCGTGCACGACGCCGTCAAGGAGCACGCGCGGACCCCGTTCCGCGAGGAGGTCTGGCAGCAGCTCGCCGAGGGCATGCGGTTCGTTCCGGGCGACTTCGACGACGACCACGCGTTCGACCAGCTGCGCAAGGCCGTGGACGAGCTGGACGCCCACCGGGGCACCAGCGGCAACTACGCCTTCTACCTCTCCGTGCCGCCGAGGTTCTTCCCGAAGGTCGTCCAGCAGCTGAAGAAGCACGGGCTGGCCGACGCCCCCGAGGGGTCCTGGCGGCGCGCGGTGATCGAGAAGCCGTTCGGGCACGACCTGAGGTCGGCCGAGGAGCTCAACGCGATCGTGCACGAGGTCTTCGACCCGGAGCAGGTCTTCCGGATCGACCACTACCTCGGCAAGGAGACCGTCCAGAACATCCTGGCGCTGCGCTTCGCCAACCAGATGTTCGAACCGATCTGGAACCGGTCCTTCGTGGACCACGTGCAGATCACCATGGCGGAGGACATCGGCATCGGCGGGCGCGCGGGCTACTACGACGGCATCGGCGCCGCCCGTGACGTCATCCAGAACCACCTCCTCCAGCTGATGGCGCTCACCGCGATGGAGGAGCCGGCCTCCTTCGACGCGGCCTCGCTGCTGACCGAGAAGCTGAAGGTGTTCCGGGCCGTGAAGGTCCCGGACGACCTGGGCCGGCACACGGTGCGCGGACAGTACGAGGGTGCCTGGCAGGGCGGCGCCAAGGTGCGCGGCTACCTGGAGGAGGAGGGCATCGACCCCTCCTCGAAGACCGACACCTACGCCGCGATCAAGCTCGGCGTGGACAACCGCCGCTGGGCGGGCGTCCCCTTCTACCTGCGCACCGGCAAGCGGCTGGGCCGCCGGGTCACCGAGATCGCGGTGGTCTTCCAGCGGGCGCCGCACTCCCCCTTCGACTCCACCGCCACCGAGGAGCTCGGGCAGAACGCGATCGTCATCCGGGTCCAGCCGGACGAGGGCATGACGGTCCGGTTCGGCTCCAAGGTGCCGGGGACCTCGATGGAGCTGAGGGACGTGACCATGGACTTCGCGTACGGCGAGTCGTTCACCGAGTCCAGCCCGGAGGCGTACGAGCGGCTCATCCTGGACGTCCTGCTGGGGGACGCCAACCTGTTCCCCCGTCACCAGGAAGTGGAAGAGTCCTGGAGGATCCTCGACCCGATCGAGGAGTACTGGGCGTCGCACGGCCGGCCGGCGCGGTACACCTCGGGCAGCTGGGGACCCGCGGAAGCCGACGAGATGCTCGCACGAGACGGACGGAGCTGGCGCAGGCCATGAAGATCGACCTGACCGACACCACGGCAAGCAAGGTCAACAAGGCGCTGGTGCAGGGCCGCCGCGCCATCGGCACACCGGCCGTGGGCATGGTCCTGACGATGGTGATCGTCACGGACGAGGAGAACGCCTACGACGCGATCAAGGCCGCCGAGGAGGCCTCGCACGAGCATCCCTCGCGCACCCTGGTCGTGATCAAGCGGCACACCCGCAATCCGCGCGAGCGCACCCACCCCCGGCTGGACGCCGAGGTCCGGGTCGGCTCGGAGGCCGGCACCGGCGAGACGGTGGTGCTGCGGACGTACGGCGAGGTGTCCGAGCACGCCGACTCGGTGGTGCTGCCGCTGCTGCTGCCGGACGCGCCGGTGGTGGTGTGGTGGCCGACGGACGCGCCCGAGAACCCGGCGAAGGACCCGCTGGGCGCGCTGGGACAGCGCAGGATCACCGACCTGTACACGGCCGAGAACCCCATGGAGGTGCTGGAGGCCCGGCGGCGCACCTACGCGCCCGGCGACACCGACCTCGCGTGGACCAGGCTGACGTTGTGGCGCTCCATGCTGGCGGCGGCGCTGGACCAGGCGCGGGCGACGGTGACCTCGGCGACCGTGGAGGCCGAGGCCGACAACCCGGCCGCCGAGCTGCTGGCGCGCTGGCTTCAGGCGCGGCTGCGGGTGACCGTCGACCGGGTGGTGAGCGCGGGGCCCGTCGTCACGGCGGTCCGCCTCGGCACCGCGGACGGCGAGGTCGTCATCGACCGCCCCGAGGGCCCGCTGGCCACGCTGGCCCTGCCGGGGCAGCCCCCG
>NZ_NCTE01000236.1 GCF_002114215.1 Streptomyces sp. 13-12-16
CGGGCTCCCGGTCCGCGGGGGCGTCCGGGGCGTCCGGGGCGGCCGGGGTGGAGCCGGCCTCCTCCGGCCGGTCCTCCGGCGCCTTGCCGCGCCGTCGGCTCGGCACCGGGGTCTCCCCGCGCTGGAGACGTCTGCGCACGTCGTGGGCGGTGCCCAGGGACAGGCCGGACTGCTGGGCGACGGCCCGCAGCGGCAGCTCCGGCCGGCTGGTCATGAGTTCCGCGGCCCGCAGCCGCTCCAGCGTGCGGTCCAGCGGGTGCTCCCTGCCGTCGCTGCCCGTCCGGGTGTTCGACCGTGGAGAGTCCACGGTTGAACTGCGCCGTACGGCCGCGACCGTCTTGGGGTCCAGGCCGGTGCAGGTGGCGACGGTCCGGTCGGAGAGGTCCGGGTGGGAGCGCAGGATGCGCTCGGCGGCGGCCTTGCGGTCCGCCGTCGACAGCGGCAGCCCGTGCGCGATGTTCGCGGACACCGAGCGCAGGAAGGCGTCCTTCTCGGGGCCGTCGAAGTAGTGCACCTCGACGGCGTCCTGCCCCTTCAGGGCGGCGGCGGCCACCCGGTGCGAACCGTCGACGATCCGCATCGTCGGCCGGTGGACCAGGATCGGCGGCAGCGAGGCCAGGACGTCCGCCAGGCGCTGCACGTGCAGGGGGTCGACCCCGTTCAGCCGGGGGGAGTCGGCCGGCCGCAACACCGCGATACGGACCCGCTGGGTGAAGTTCGTCGGCAGTTCCAGAGCCTTGTCCGTGCTTTCCAACCTTGACACCCCCCTGGACCGGTACGAATTGTTCCGGCTCCTCTTCATTCCGGGACGGTGGTCCCGTGTCCGACGGAAGAGGAATACGTCGGCAAGAACGTTAAGCGATCGAACGGCCATTTGTACGGGCCGGCGCCGGCGATGCTTCGACTCCGCCTAGTTCATTCATGCAACTCACCGTTCGCTGAACGCCGCCGGTGTCAGTTGTTTGAAAAGACTCGGCAGCTCTACGTTCTTTTCACACCCCAGACGAATCCCACCAACGAGACCGGGAGGACGCGTTGCAGGCAACGGCAAGAATTCCCGAGCGCAGGGTCGAAATCGGGGACGAGGCGACTCTCACCCTCGAGGCCTATGCGGACACCATCGTTCCCGGCGAGAAGCGCGGGCCCGGCGACCGGGCGATAGCCGGCGTCGGCACCGGCGGAGGAGCGGTCGCCGCCGGCGCCCTGGACCTCCTGCGCTGGGACGCGACCGGCGTCGCCGACGGCCTGGAGGACCTGGCCGGCCTCGTCAACGGCCACGCCAGGACCCACGCCGCCGAGAACGGCCTGGAACTGGACGACACGGTGCCGCCCTTCGTGGCCCTCGACTACGAGGACCGGGTGCGGCTGATCCAGACCCTGACCACCCCGGGCCACCCGGAGAAGGACTTCTGGGTCCTGCTCTCCCTGTTCTGCAACATGGCCTTCGACTCCGCCGCCCACCTGCACACCGCGCAGGCCGTCAGGGACGGCCACCCCGGCCTCACGGCGATGGGCATCACCGCCCCCGACGCCGACGGCCTGTGGCGGTTCGCGGACTTCGGCTACGGCCGCAAGCTGGCCGACCTCCACCCCGACACCACCCCGACCGGGAGCCCGGCATGAGCAACGCGATCGAGAAGACCGACGTCCTGGTCATCGGCAGCGGCTTCGGCGGCGCCATCACCGCCTACCACCTCGCCGCCGGCGGCGCGAAGGTCACCATCCTGGAACGCGGCCCATGGCTGCGCAGCACCGACTTCGAACACGACTACAAGCTGGGGTCCTCCTACACACGGGCCTTCGACTTCGTCGTCGGCGACGGGATGAGCGTGCTGGGCGGCAACTGCGTCGGCGGCGGCAGCGTCGTCTACTTCGCGGCCATGCCGCGCGCCCCGCGCTTCGTCTTCGACCGCAAGGGCAGCATCGGCCGCCGGATGTGGCCGGCCGCCCTCAGCCGCGACACCCTCGACCCCTGGTACGACCGGATCGAGGAATCCCTCTCGGTGAGCAAGCAGGAATGGAGCGACGTCAGTTACGCCGGAGGACTGTGGGCCGCGGCCTGCCACCACGCCGGACGCACCGCCAACCCGCTCGCCGTCGCCGTCGACAACTCCAAGTGCGCCAACTGCAACTTCATGATGGCCGGCTGCCGCTTCGAGGCGAAGCAGTCGCTCACCGTCAACTACCTGCCGGCCGCGATCGCCCACGGGGCCGAGATACGGCCCCTGCACGAGGTGCAGCACCTGACCCGGACCGCGGAGGGGGACTACCGGATCCACTACAACGTCATCGACGACCAGGACTACCGGGTGCACCACGAGTCCGGCGTCATCGAGGCCAAGATCGTCGTGATGGCGGCCGGCGCCGCGGCCACCCCGGTCATCCTGCAGCGCAGCGAGGCCCACCTCGGCCGGATGCCGCACGCGGTCGGCCGCTACTTCTCCGGCAACGGGGAACGGCTCAACACGGCCATCCTCAACGAGGACAAGGTCGCCGAACTCCTCGGCCTGTCCCGCGGCGACGGCTCGCTGCCCTACGGCGCCAACGCGATCGGCAGGGGGCCGACCGTGGCCAGCTGGGACAAGCTGGACGGCTCGCTGCCCGAGTACTCCCGCTACTCGCTGGAGCAGCTCTACTTCCCGCCGGGCCTCGGCACCATCCTCGCCCAGGTGCCCGACGCCACCGGGCCGACCTGGTTCGGCAGGGAGAAGAAGGAGATCCTCAAGAACTGGAAGTCCTGGCTGACGATCTTCTCGATGATCGAGGACGACAACGAGGGCGTCTTCGGCCCGCCGCCGGAGACCGGCAACGCCCTGCGCATCTCCCAGCAGATGCTCGGCCGCGGCAACCTCTCCTACCGGCCCACGAAGAACACCTGGCACGGCTGGAACCAGTCCGACGCGGAAGTGAAGGAGATCCTGGAGAAGGACGGCCTCGCCAAGGTGATGCCGTGGACCAACGACCTGGTCGGCGCCTACACCGTGCACCCCCTCGCCTCCTGCCGGATGGGCGACGACCCCCGCACCTCGGCCCTGGACGACACCAACGAACTGCGCGGCCACTCCGGTGTCTTCGTCACCGACGGGTCCGCGATCCCCGGGGCGCTCACCGTCAACCCGGCGATGACCATCGCCGCCGTCGCCGAACGCGCGGTCCCGCACATCGTGGCGGAGGCCCAGCGCAGGGGAGTGGCCGTGAGCTACGGAGCCCCGGCGCCCACCGGCTACAAGAGCGGCCGCAACGCGGTCCTGCCGCTGCTGCGCGACAGGCCCAGGCAGCCGGCCGGGGTGTGACCCGCACCGGCGGGCGCGCTTCTCGCCGACCGGTCAGTTGCTTCACAGGACTTTCCCTTCCCCGGTGGGTTGCTTCACGCAACCGGCCCGCGATTCCAGGAGACAGCGGTGCGACCACTCGTGAGAACCATGCTGAAAGGCTCCCTCAAGCAGATCCGGCACGTCACCGCGGTCCCGCGGCACGAGGCGAAGGGCCTGGTGGCCGACGTCTACGACCGGGCCGGCCGGGAGTTCGGGATCCTCGCGCCGCCGCTGGCGCTGCACTCCCCGGCACCCGAGACGCTCGCCGCCTGCTGGGTCCTGCTGCGCGAGACCCTCCTCGTCGACGGCCGGGCCGGACGAGCCGCCAAGGAGGCCGTCGCCACCGGAGTGTCACAGGCCAACGAGTGCGCGTACTGCGTCGACGTCCACCGCGCCAAGCTGCAGACCCTGACCGGGCCGGACACCGCGCCCCTGGCGGCCCTCACCGACTGGGCCCGCGGCCTCACCACCGCCGGCGACCCGCCCCGGCCCG
>NZ_NCTE01000237.1 GCF_002114215.1 Streptomyces sp. 13-12-16
CGCCGCCAGCCGAAGAAGAACAACACCTCGACGATATTGCTGGTCGTGGCGGGTGTCCTGGTCCTCATCGGCGCGATCCTGATCGGCCGCTGGGCCATCAGCGGTGGCGGCGGCGTGGGCAACGACACGGTCGCGGCCCCGAACTTCGTCGGCGAGACCAGAGCGGACGCCGAAAAACTGGCCGTCAACGGCGACTTGAAGCTCACCTTCAAGGAAGAGCCCTGCGAGAACCAGAGCAAGGGCAAGATCTGCGACCAGGACCCCGACGCGGGCACGAAGGTCGAGAAGGACTCCACCGTCACTCTGACGGTCTCCACCGGGGCGCCGAAGGTGGCGGTACCCGACGTGCAGGGTCTCACCTACGAGAAGGCGAAGTCCCAGCTCGAGGAGAAGGGCTTCGTGGTCGAGCAGGAGACGGAGGTCTCCGACCAGACCCCGGGCGTGGTCATCGGGCAGGACCCCGAGGGCGACACGGACCAGGAGAAGGGCAGCACGATCACCCTCACCGTCGCCAAGGAGGCGGACAAGGCCACCGTGCCCGACGTCACCAACAGGACCTGTGACGAGGCCAAGACGCAGATGACCGCCAACGAGCTCGTCGGCAACTGCGTCCAGGTGGAGACGGACAACCCGGCGCTGGTCGACAAGGTCATCGGGACCGATCCCGTGCAGGGCACCCAGCTCGCCAAGAACTCGCCGGTGACCATCCAGATCGGCAAGGCCAAGGAGAACCAGACCTTCGCCATGCCGAAGGTCACCCAGATGACGGTCGGTCAGGCCAAGCAGGTTCTCGCCGGGGCGGGTCTGCAGCTCGAGAGGGTCCAGGGCGGGGGCGACGACAACGCCGTGGTGCTCCAGAGCACCCCGCAGGAAGGCCAGCAGGTCAAGAAGGGCGACAAGGTCACCCTGATCGCCTTCGGCGGCCAGCAGGGCGACAACGGAGGCAACAACGGCGGCATCTTCGGCGGCCTCACCGGCGGCCGCGAGGACGACTGACGCGTCACGACGCCCCGTACGGCAGGAGCCCCGGCCCTCTTCCGAGAGGGCCGGGGCTCCTTGCTTCGCGGGCCGCCCCGCGCGAGGTCAGCGCAGTTCCTCCGGCGGGGTCCGCTGCTCGTCCACCTTCTCCGTGCGGACCAGTTCGCCCCAGACGATGTAGCGGTACTTGCTGGTGTACACCGGCGTGCAGGTGGTCAGCGTGATGTAGTGGCCGGCCTTCTTCCTGCCGGACTCCTTCGGGATCTTCCCGAGGACGTCGACGTTGTACTTCGAGGTCTCGGGGAGGATCGCGTAGGTCTTGTAGACGTACCAGGTGTCCTTCGTCTCGAAGACGATCGGGTCGCCCTTCTCGATCCTGTGGATGCCGTGGAACTTCGCGCCGTGCCCGTCCCGGTGGGCGGCGAGGGAGAAGTTGCCCTTCTTGCCGGAGGTCGGCAGGGTCGCCTTCACGGGGTCGGTGTAGTAGCCGGCCACGCCGTCGTTGAGGACCTTCATCGACGTGCCCTTCTCGACGAGGATCTCGTCACCGCTCATCGCGGGCACGTGCAGGAAGCCGATGCCGTCCTTGCTGTCGTAGGTGGCGGGTTCACCGCTGCCACCGCCGTCGCCGGACCCCTGGGACCAGGAGTCGCGCACCTTGTCCGCCTGCTTGTCCGCCGCGCGGTCGGCGACGACGTTCGTCCACCACAGCGAGTAGACGACGAACAGGCCGAGCACCAGGCCCACGGTGATGAGGAGTTCCCCGAAGAAGCTGACCACCATCGCCACCGGCCCCAGGCGGCGGCGTTCCGGCGGAGGGGACGCGGGCGCGTCGGCGTGCTCTTCGGTGTCGTCGGCGGTCGCTGCCACGTTTCCTCTGCCCTTAACTGACGAGCGCATCCGGCTTGCCCTTGCTGCGCGGCCGTTCCTCGACCATCTTGCCCCAGACGATCAAGCGGTACTTGCTGGTGAACTCCGGTGTGCACGTGGTCAGCGTGATGTAGCGGCCGGGCCCGGTGAAGCCCGAGCCCTTCGGCACCGGGTCGAGGACGCTCACATTGCTCGGCGACGTCACCGGCAGGATCGACGCCATCTTGTAGACGAAGTACTCGTCCTGCGTCTCCACCACGATCGGGTCGCCCGGCTCCAGCCGGTTGATGTACCGGAACGGTTCCCCGTGCGTGTTGCGGTGGCCCGCGAGCCCGAAGTTGCCGGTCTTGGCGTCCGGCATCGCCGTCTTCAGCGCGCCCTCCGCGTAGTGCCCCACCATGCCGCGGTCGAGCACCTTCTTGCTGCTGATGCCCTCCGCGATCGGCACCACCACGTCCAGCTTGGGGATGTGCAGCAGCGCGAAGCCCTGCCCCGGCTCGAACGCCCCCGGCTTGCGCTCGCCGCTGGCCCAGTCGTCCTGGAGGTCGCTGACCTCCTTGCCGGCCTGCGCGTGCGCCCGCACGTTCGTCCACCACAACTGGTAGGTGACGAACAGCAGCATGAGCACACCGCAGGTGATGAACACCTCGCCGATCGCCCGGCTCGCGACGACCGCCGGACTCGCCTTGCGCGCCCGCGCCTGCCGACGCGCCTCCACCCGCGACAGCGGAGCTCGTGACGCCTCCTCAGGCGCCTCTGAGGCCCCTTCCCGGCCCGTCTCCGCGCCAGGGCCCTCCGCGGCCTTGTGAGAGCCTCCACGGCGCCCGTGACGCTTCCTGGCGGCCTTCCTGCGGGCCGCACGCCCGCCCGGTGCCGCTGAAGGAGCCGACGCGGACTCCTCACGTGCCGTCCGCTCCGGCGGCTCGGGGATCCGCAGCGCCACCGTCTCCTCGTCGACCGGCGGCAGATACGCGGTGTTCTCGGCAGCGCCGCCGTAGGAGCCGGACGCCGTGTCGCCGTACCAGCCGTCCCCGTACGCACCCGGCGCCCCGTACGGCTGCCCGCCGTACGAGGTGTCCTGTCCGCCGGCGCCGCCATAGGCGTCGGCGCCGGACTCGCGCTCGGGGCGCAGCGCGGTCACGCCGTGGCCCTGCCCACCACCGGGGCGAGCCCCGCCGACCTCGCCACCGCGCCCTCGTCACCGCACTCCACCAGCCAGTTGGCCAGCATCCGGTGGCCGTGTTCGGTCAGCACCGACTCGGGATGGAACTGCACGCCCTCGACCAGGAGTTCACGGTGCCTCAGCCCCATCACCATGCCGTCCGGCGTCCTGGCCGTGACCTCCAGCTCCGCCGGTACCGTGGCCGGGTCGGCGGCCAGCGAGTGGTAGCGGGTCGCCGTGAACGGGGAGGGCAGGCCCGCGAAGACACCCTTGCCCCCGTGCTCCACCGGCGACGTCTTGCCGTGCAGCAGCTCGGGCGCACGGCCCACGACACCGCCGTACGCCACCTGCATCGACTGCATGCCGAGGCAGACGCCGAAGACCGGCACCCCGGTGGACGCGCAGTGCCGGACCATGTCCACGCAGACGCCGGCCTCCTCGGGGGTACCGGGGCCCGGCGACAGCAGCACCCCGTCGAAACCTCCCCCGCTCCCGGCTCCGCTCGAGCGGGAGGTGCCCCCGCGGACGTGCGCCGTCGACACCTCGTCGTTGCGCAGGACCTCGCACTCGGCGCCCAGTTGGTAGAGGTACTGGACCAGGTTGAAGACGAAGCTGTCGTAGTTGTCGACGACGAGAATGCGCGCGCTCACTGGTTGTCCACCGTCACATCGTTGAAGGGCAGCAGCGGCTCGGCCCACGGGAAGACGTACTGGAAGAGGACGTAGACCACGGCGATGATCAGCACCAGTGAGATGAGTGCCCGCACCCACCCGTTGCCCGGCAGATGCCGCCAGATCCAGCTGTACATGCCGTCCCTTCCGTCGTACCACGGCACCAGACCCACGCCGTACGCCAACAGACTAACGGCGCGACCCCTCCGGTTTCCCGGCCTCCACGGGCTGTGTGAGGCCGGGGCGGGCCCGGCCGTGTGCACCCACGCATACGTGGTTCGGGGCCGATCGCCTCGATGTCCGGGCATGTTTCACGTGAAACCCCGAAAGGGCCGCTACTCCACGGGCTTCGCGTGGTGCAGGTCCACCGTGCCCGAGTAGCCGGGCAGCGTCACCGTCCCGTTGTCCTCGACCTGCCAGCCGAGCCCGTAGACGTTGACGTACACCATGTAGTTCTGGATCGCCGGGGAGGCGCTGAGCGCCTTCTTCAGCTTCTCGGGATCACCGACCGCCGTGATCTTGTACGGCGGTGAGTAGACGCGGCCCTGGAGGATCAGGGTGTTGCCCACACAGCGCACGGCACTGGTGGAGATCAGCCGCTGGTCCATGACCTTGATGCCCTCGGCGCCGCCCTGCCACATCGCGTTCACCACGGCCTGGAGGTCCTGCTGGTGGATGACCAGGTAGTCGGGCTGCGGCTCGGGGTAGCCGGGGAGCTTGGCGGTGGCGTCCGGCGGCGCGTCGTCGAGGGTGACGGTGATCGCCTCGCCCTTGAGCTTCTGCGTGCCGGCGCGCTTCTCCAGGGCGGCGAGCTTGTCGTCCTCCGCCTTGGTGCTGCCGTCGTCGCGCTCGGCGAGGGACTCCACGTCGTCGCGCAACGCTCCGTTGGACTCCTCCAGCTCGCCGTTCTTGCGGCTGCGCTCGTGGATCAGGTCGGAGAGCTTCAGCAGCGAGGCGTCCGTGCGGATGTTGGTGCCCTTGGCCGTGTCGAAGCTGGTGAAGAAGATGAGTCCTGCCAGAGCGAAGACGCCCGCGGTGAGGATCCGCACGGGCCGGAGACGGCGTCGGCGGGCAGGACTGGATTCCTTCCCGGGGAAGTCGGCAGAATTGCTCAACGTACCCTTATCTCCTTCGGCGCCGTGGAAGCACTACGCTAACGGACGCCCGGGGGAGTGCTCGGAGTCCCCTTGTACGCTGCCCCGAGCCCGACCCAGTTCCCTGCGCGGCCACGCAGCGCATCGACAGGAGAGACCCTCGTGCCGAAGTCACGTATCCGCAAGAAGGCCGACTACACGCCGCCGCCGGCGAAGCAGACGACCGCGCTCAAGCTGACCAACCGTGCCTGGGTCGCGCCGGTGATGCTGGCCATGTTCCTCATCGGCCTGGCCTGGATCGTCGTCTTCTACGTCACCGACGGTTCACTGCCCATCGACGCCCTGGGCAACTGGAACATCGTGGTGGGCTTCGGGTTCATCGCCGCCGGGTTCGGCGTCTCAACCCAGTGGAAGTAACGCTCGCCGTACGGTGAGCGTCCCTCTGCCCAGAGCTGTCCATCAGCTCTGGGCAGGGTTGTCCTCTGAGTTATCCACAGGCCTTGTCCACATGTGGATAGGAGACCCGATCTGTGGATAACTTTCGGGACGTTGACGCCGGTGTGACAGAAATACCAGTAACCGAAAATCTGTTCGCACACTGTCTGAGCTGCGGAAACGCTGGTCGATCACCCGGCGCACAGCCTTCCCCGCACCCTGTGCACAAGATCCGGCACCGACTGTGGACAAACTCGGTGCTCAGGTGAGCTGCGCCGTCCTCAGCAGGGTCGTCAGGACGACCACGGCGAGCACCAGCGCACATGTTCCGTACTGCACCAACGCCCGCCGCTCGCGGGGGGCGTGCACCATGGCGTACCCGATCACGACACCGGCGACGAGTCCCCCGACATGGGCCTGCCAGGCGATGTTGCCCCAGCCGAACGTGATGATCACATTGATCACCAACAGGGCGATGATCGGCCGCATGTCGTAGTTGAGCCGGCGCATCAGTACGGCGGTCGCGCCGAACAGCCCGAAGATCGCGCCGGACGCGCCGAGCGAGGCCGTGGTCCCCGCTGCCAGCAGATACGTCAGCGCACTGCCCGCCAGGCCCGAGATCAGATAGAGCGCCAGATAGCGGGCACGGCCGAGGGCCTGCTCCAGCGGTCCTCCGAGCCACCACAGACCGAGCATGTTGAAGCCGATGTGCCAGATCTCCTCGTGCGTGAACATCGAGGTGAACAGGCGGTACCACTCGCCCTCGGCCACCCCCTCGGTGGGAACGAACGGCGCCGGTGGCCAGACGCCGACCAGCACGAGGTGGTCCAGCAGGGACGACCGGGCCTGCACGGCGATGAACACCGCGAGGTTGATCCCGAGGAGGATCTTGGTCAGCAGGCGGGGATCGGCGGCGACGGTTCCACCGGCGAGCGTGCGGGGCATGGAGGCCGTCGGCGCGTGCCCGGTGCCGGGACCTCCCCCTCGGACACACTCCGGGCACTGGAACCCGACCGAGGCGTCGACCATGCACTCCGGGCAGATCGGCCGCTCGCACCGGGTGCAGCGGATGCCGGTCTCGCGGTCCGGGTGGCGGTAGCAGACGGGGACGCGCTGGGCGTCCTGCGGAGTGCCGGCTGCCTGGTCGTCCATGGGATCCCCTAGGTCGTGTGGAAAAGCCCCGCCCCGCCCATCCTTACGGATGAGCGGGGCGATTGGTTCCCTTCGAGGGCTTTCGCACTCCGGGGACGAGGTGTCAGCCCTTGCTGATCTCGCCGATCACGACCGACTCGATCACGACGTCGTTCACCGGGCGGTCGGTGCGCGGGTTGGTCTGCGCGGCCGCGATGGCGTCGACGACCTTCTGGCTGGCGGTGTCGGCGACCTCGCCGAAGATGGTGTGCTTGCGGTTCAGCCAGGCCGTCGGGGCGACGGTGATGAAGAACTGCGAGCCGTTGGTGCCCGGTCCCGCGTTGGCCATCGCCAGCAGGTAGGGCTTGTCGAAGCGCAGGTCCGGGTGGAACTCGTCCTCGAACTGGTAGCCGGGACCACCGGTGCCGTTGCCCAGCGGGTCTCCGCCCTGGATCATGAAACCGCTGATCACCCGGTGGAAGACCGTACCGTCATAGAGCTTGTCCGTGGTCTTCGCACCGGTCTGCGGGTGGGTCCACTCCCGCTCGCCCTTGGCGAGCTCGACGAAGTTCTTGACCGTCTTCGGCGCCTGGTCCGGGAAGAGCCGGACCTGGATGTCGCCGTGGTTGGTCTTCAGGGTGGCGTTGAGCTGCTCAGCCACGATGTGCCTTCCGTTGTCTTTCCGTGACTCCCTGATCCTCGCACGGACGGGACGCGCAGTCGCCCGGCATCCGTTCACAGGTGGGGAACCGGGCCGTTCCGTTTGCGCGGGACCGGGCGAGTGGTCCCGCGCCGGGGGCGCACGGCGCCGATCCGTGGCATTGTCGACGACAAGCTCCCGTTGCCCGCATTCATCCGCTATCGCATTCGATATCACCATTGACCAAGTTCATCGGCACCCGGATGCCCGTCCGCGCATGCCGCGCGGTGACCCGGCAGGCATGATCCGTAAAAGGGTGGAAAGTCGAAATACCGTACGCCACCGAGGAGGAGGAACCCGTGACCCGCATCGACAGCGTGCGCGCCGCGACCGGTTCGGCGAAGGACAGCGTGCTGCACGCCGCGGAAGTGGTGGCGCCCTACGCCGACACGGCCAAGGTCAGGGCCGCGCACTACGCGCAGGAGGCCCGCGTACGGCTCGCGCCCATGGTGACGCAGGCCGCAGGCCAGGCCCGCGTCCAGTACGGCGCCCATGTGCAGCCGTATCTGGAGCAGGCCCGGACTCATGTGCCGCCGAAGGTCGACCTGGCCGCCCACCAGGCCGCCGATCGCACCCGCAAGGTCGCCCGGCAGGCGGCGGACTACTCCCGTCCGAGGATCGAGCAGGCGATGGCCGCCGCCGGTCCCGTGACGGAAGAGGCCGCGGCCCGTGGCGCGGCGGCGCTGGTCGCGCTGCGCGGCCAGGTTCCGGCGCGGCAGATCCAGAAGCTGGTCCGCAAGCAGCAGCGGCGGGCGAAGGCCGGCCGTGCCGCGAGGTTGGTCCTGGTCCTGGGCGCCGTGGCGGGCGGCGCCTTCGCCGCCTGGAAGTGGTGGGACAAGCAGGCCAACCCGGACTGGCTGGTGGAGCCGCCGGCCGCCACGGATGTGTCGTCGGGGTCGGCCAAGCTGACGTCGGTGGACGGCAGCAGCGGGGCCACGCTCGACCCGGAGGTCGAGGCCAAGGAGGCCGAGGAGGCCGCCCGGCGCGACGACCAGTCCTGACGCGCGACGGCATCAACGGCGCGGGGGGGCAGGGGA
>NZ_NCTE01000238.1 GCF_002114215.1 Streptomyces sp. 13-12-16
AGCGTCCGCGCGTCGAAGGCCCCGTCACCCGCGGCCGTGACGACGAACGCCGCGGTGGTCCGCTCCCGCGCCTCGACGGCCCCGGCCCGGTCCAGGGTGGCGGTGGCGCCGAGCAACGACCCCGCGAGGGCCACCGTGACCAGCACGGGCGCCGCGACCGCGGCCGTACGGCGCACTCCGGCGGCCGCGTTCTCACGCACCAGCATGCCGATCGCCCCCGGAAGCCGGGGCAGCAGCCTCGTGAGCGGGCGTACGACGAGCGGGGCGAGCAGCGCGGCGGCGGTGACCAGCAGCATGGGCCGGCTGACGTAGGTCTTGCGGTGCAGCAGGTCGCCCGGATCGCCGAGCAGTGCCACGGCGAGCGTCACTCCGGCGGTCAGCAGCAGAGCCATGCCGCACAACCACCGTCCCCGCGTCAGGGCCACGCCGTCGGCGGACGCCTCGCGCAGCGCCTGGACGGGGCCCGTGCGGCCTGCCCGCCAGGAGGCGACGACGACACCGCTCAGGGCGACGAGGAGCCCCGTCCAGAACGCCGCGTGGTACGGCCAGACCGCGTCGCCGATCGTGAACCAGCCCGGCGCCAGCTCCACGTCGACCACCCACGCGGTCAGCGAGGGAGCCATGTACCCGCCGGACGCGCAGCCGGCGGCCGAGGCGAGCACCCCGACCAGCAGGGCCTCGGCGGCCACCATGCGCCGTATCTGGCCCGGCGTGGCCCCCGCGGTGCGCAGCAGTCCGAACTCCCGGCGCCGCCGGTCGACCGCGAAGGCGAAGGTGGACGCCACCACGAACACCGAGACGAAGGCGGAGACCCCGCCCGCCGTGCCGAACAGGGCGTTCATCGCGGTCAGCGCCTCGCTGTCCCGCCCGGGATCCGCGTCGGCGTACCGGAGGCCGTCCCCGGTGAGGACCCGGACGCCCTCGGCTCCGCGCACCGCTTCCCGTACGGCCGCCGGGTCGGCGTCCACGACCAGCTGGACGACGGCCGGGGACAGCTCGGCGGCGCGCGCGTCGGTGTGGAAGACGGCGTGCTCGAAGCCGCGGTCGGCCACGGTGCCCACGACCCGCACGGTGCCGTGGTCCGTGCGCACCCGCGCGCCGGGCCGCGTCCAGTCGCCGCTGACGACGACCTCGTCGTCGGCGCGGGGCGCACGGCCCGCCTCGACGGCGTACGGAGCGAACGCGGCGGTGG
>NZ_NCTE01000239.1 GCF_002114215.1 Streptomyces sp. 13-12-16
GTCCCGGCGGCCCCCCGGCCGTCGCCCTCGGCGCCCGGCCGGGTCCGTGCTGCGGCGACTGCGGTGCCCCGGCGGGGAGCGAGGCCCGTTACTGCATCGCGTGCGGGGAGAGGCTGCTGTGACGGCCGGACGCGCCGCCTCCTGGCGCCGGTACTCCCCCGCCGCCTTCTGGCGCGGGCGCCTGGGCTCCCGGCGGACCCGCCGGCTGCTGGAGGCGCATCTGCTGGTGCTGTTCCTGCTCACGGCCATGGCGTCGACCGCCCTGTTCCTCTCCAGCCGTCAGGTCCAGCACGGTGCCGAGGCGCTGGCGTCCCGCGAGGCGCCGGCCGTGCAGGGGCTCGCCGCCAGCAGGCTCGCGGCCCTGCGCGCCCAGGAGGAGGTCGACCACCTGGTGGAGAGGAACCTCATCGGCGTCGTGGGCTCGGGCGAGGCCTACCGGTCCCAGCTCTCGGCCGCCGACCAGGGCCTGTCCCGGATCGCCGACCGCACGGACCAGGACCTCGGCACGGTCAAGGGGCTGCTCGCCACCTACAGCGACTCCCTCGCCCTCGGCACGTCCCTCTACCGTGACCAGCCCCTCATGCGGGAGCTGAGGCTCCGGGAGGCCGAGTCGCTGCTCACCCGCGACACGGTGGGAGTCGCACCACGCCTGAAGGTCCTGCAGCGAACCCAGTTGGAGCACGCCGAGGCCACGGCCGCCATGGGGTGGTGGCAGCGCGCCGGGTGGTGGGTCGCCGAACTCGCCCTGGCAGCCGTGGCGCTGACCCTTCTCTCGGCGCTGTTCGTGCTGCGCGACCGCTGCGGCCGTGACTGGAATCCGTATCTGCTCGCGGCCTTCGTCCTCACCGTGCTGCTCGCGGTGGTCCCGCTGACGACGGCGTACTCCACCCAGGACGATCTCGCCGGGGCGCTCGGGGACCTGCGGCGGATCACCGAGGTGTCCTGGGGAAGCGGCCCGCCGGACGAGGCGCAGCAGGAGGTCACGGAGATGTCGGAGAGGGTCCGGCTGCGGCTGGCCGACGGCGCGTGGGCCGAGTCGGTGTACCGGGGTGCCCTCGTCGGGAGCCTGCTGGCCGTCGTCCTGCCCGCGCTGGGGCTCGGTCTGCGGCTCGACCACGACTACTGGAGGCGACGGTGACCCGGCGGTTCAGGATGCTGGTGTTCGTGGTGGTCATGCTGCTGGTCGCCGCCGGCGGCATGGTGGTGGTCTGGGCGCAGCACGACGACGAGGAGCCGGTGACCATCCTCGGGACGTGGACGGCCGGGCAGGCGGAGCAGTTCGAGGACGTGCTGCGGGGGTTCGGCATCCCCTTCCGCTACCAGGGCACCGCGGCCCAGCGGGAGGTGCTGCTCTCCAAGGTGCAGTCGGGCGATCCCCCGGACATCGTGATCATGCCGGGCCTCGGCGAACTCGCCGAGTACGCCGAGAGCGGCCTCCTGGAGCCGCTGGACGAGTTCTACGAGCCGCGGGAGTACGGCGCTCCCTGGATGTCGGCCGGTTCGTCCTCCGGACAGGTGTACTGGGTGCCGGTCAAGGCGGATCTGAAGAGCATCGTCTGGTACCGCGAGGGCGAGGAGCCGGGTGATTCCCCTGCTCCGCTGAGGAGTTGGTGCGTCGGCATGGGGGACGACGGCGCCTCCGGCTGGCCCGGCACCGACTGGATCGAGGACCTCGTGCTGCAACGGGAGGGCCCGGAGGTCTACGAGAAGTGGGCGCTGGGCGCGGGCGGGGTGAAGTGGTGGCGGAGCGATCCGGTGCGCACCGCCTGGGAGGCCTGGGCCGGTCTGCTGCGGCAGGACGAGCGCGCGGCCGAGGACGCCCTGCTCACCGACCACCGCGGCGAACCGGACGGCCACGGTCTGCTGTTCGACGGTCCTCGGGGCGGGTGCGCCCTGGAGCACCAGGGTTCCTTCGCGCTCTCCTTCTACCGGTCCGACGCGAAGCACGCGCGCCTGACGGACTCCGCCCCGCTCCTGCCCGGCGGCGGCCGGGTCCGGGCCCACGAGGTGACCGGCGACTTCGCGGCGCTGTTCAGCGACCGCCCCGAGGCGCAGAGGCTGATCGAGCGGCTGGCTTCGAAGGAGGGCCAGCGGGAATGGGCCGACCGGGCGGACGTCTTCTCGGCGAACCGTCGGGTGAAGCCGCGGGGCGACGCGGTCAAGGGCGAGATCGCCCGGCGGCTCCGTGAAGGGCCCCGCTGCCTGGACGCCTCGGACGTCATGGCACCCGCCGTGCGGGACGCCTTCTACGAGGCCGTGCTGCTGACCATCGCACGGGCCGCCGCCGGCCGGGACCCGGACGTTCCGGGCCTCCTCCAGGACGTGCAGCGGGTGCAGGACGCGCAGTCCACGCCGGGGGACGGCGGCAGGGCGGCTCCGAGGACGGTGTGCAGCACGCGGTGACCGGCCGGGGCCCGGCCGCCCCCGAACAGCCCCTGTCCTCCCCGGAGATGTGACGACGGCCATACCCCCGGCCGGTACAACCTTTCGGGACGTTGATCCGTCTTCCCGGTGACCACTCCGGTCGCGTTCACGAGGAGACCGTCATTTCCGCCATACGCAAGACCCTCACCGCCACCGCCGTCGCCACCGCGGTCCTGGCGGGTTCCGCCGCCTGCGGCACCGTGGAGAACCTGTCCGCGGGGCAGAAGCTGGACAACGCCTTCGACAAGCTCGGTGAGGCGCGTTCGCTCTCGTTCGAGCTGGACCTGGACGCGGACGCCTCGACGCTGAAGGCGCTGGACGCCGAGTCGTCGGAGCCGGGCGAGGAGATGCCCGACGAGGTCGCCGAACTGCTCAGCGACGCGAGCATCTCCGTCTCCGTGGAGTCGAAGAAGCCGATCGAGAAGTCCGGCGAGAAGGACATCACCGCCATGGCGGTGAAGTTCAGCGGCCCGGACGGCGCACTGGTCGAGTACCGGCTGATCGGTGACCACCTCTACGTCCGCGTCGACGCGGGGGCGCTCGGGAAGATGGCGGGCGCCCCCATGCCGTCGGCCGACGAACTGCCGGACAGCGCAGGGGCGTTCAAGAAGATCCTCGCCGGTGAGTGGATCAAGCTCTCGGCGAAGGAGGCGGCAGAGGCCCGCAAGGAGATGTCGGGGGCGGAGGGCCTCGGGGGCGAGGAGCCCTCGGCGGAGCCCACTCTCGACGCCAAGACCCAGAAGAGGCTGACGAAGGCGCTGCGGCAGGTCATCGCCGATCAGGTCGACTTCACGACCTCCGACGGATCGGACGGCACCGAGCACATCAAGGCCACGGCGCCGTTCCGTACGCTGATCACCGAGCTGTTCGACGAACTCCGTCCGCTGCAGAAGGATCTGCCGGGGGGCTCCGAGCTGCCTACCGCCGAGGACCTCAAGGACGCGCCGAACAAGAAGGTCACCGCCGACTTCACGCTGAAGAACGGCGAGCTGACCGAGGTGTCCGTGGATCTGGCCAAGCTGGCGGAGAAGGCGAAGGTCAAGAAGTTCGCGCTGGTGCTGCGCGTCGGCAAGGGCGAGAAGACGACGGCTCCGGCGGGCGCCACCGAGGTGAACATCGACGAGATCATGGAGGGCTTCTTCGGCGGCTTCGCGGCAGGGGCGCTCGGCGAGGAGGAGTTCGTGGAGGGCACCGAGGGCTGACCCCGTCCGGTGCGGGCGGTTCCGGCCGCCCGCACCGGCCGTCCGCCGGAAAAGGGGGTGCGGACCCGCTCCGTGCGTGTCAGGCTCCGGCGGTGCATCGTGAACAGATCTCCCGGATCGCCCACACCGGTCACCCGATCGCCGCCCCGCTCGACGACGACGCGGTGCGGCGGCTGCTGGAACACGGGGTCCCGCGCGACGGCGCCCGGGTGCTCGACCTCGGCTGCGGCGGCGGGGAGTGGCTGCTGCGTGCGCTGGCCGGGCATCCGGGGCTGCGGGCCGAGGGTGTCGACGTCTCCGCGGGATCGCTGGAGCGCGCCCGGGAGGCGGCCCATGCGCGCGGGGTCCGGGAACGCCTCGTGCTCCATCACGAGGACGCCAGGGGTTTCGCGGCCTCCCACGCGTTCGATCTGGTGATCAGCGTCGGGGCGACGCACGCCTTCGGCGGTCTGCCCGCCACCCTCGCGGCGGCTCGCGCGCACCTGGCTCCCGGCGGGCGCGTCCTGATCGGTGACGGGTTCTGGGCACGGGAGCCCTCTTCCGAGGCCGTCGAGATGCTCGGCGACCTCGGTGATCTGCCGGCCACCCTGGACCTCGTCGTCGCCGACGGATGGACCCCGGTCCACGGACACATCAGCTCACGCCGGGAGCTCGACGACTACGAATGGGCGTGGACGGGGTCGCTGGCCTCGTGGGCCCTGGACCACCCGGACGACCCGGACAGCGCGCAGGCCCTGGCGGCGGCCTCCGCCCACCGCGACGAGTGGCTGCGCGTCCACCGGGACGTCTTCGGCTTCGTCTGCCTGGTGCTGCGCCCGACATCCGGCTGAGCCGGACCGCGCACAATGCCGTGGGCCGGTGCGGAACCCGATGGCCCCGTCCCCTCCTCCGGCGGTGGCCTCACCGTCCGGTGACCGTGTCCCAGTGGACCGTGCGGTCGCACCAGCGGTTCAGGAGGACCTGGTCGTGGCCCACGGCCAGCAGGCCCGCGCCCGTCGAGGCGCGGTAGGCCTCGACGGCCCCGACCAGCGCGGCCGTGGTCGACGCGTCCAGCATGGCCGTCATCTCGTCGCAGATCAGCCAGCGGGGGCGCAGCACCAGCGCGCGGGCGAGGCAGGCGCGCTGGAGCTGGCCGTCGCTGACCTCGTGGGGGCGGCGGGTGAGCAGGTCGGGGGTCAGGCCGACGGTTCCGGCGAGTTCGGCCACCCGGTCGGGGACGAAGGCGCGGCGGCCCGTGGCCCGCAGGGGTTCCGCGATCAGGTCGGTGAGGCGCAGGCGGGGGTCGGCGGAGAGGCGGGGTTGCTGGAAGACGACGCCGACGGCGGTGCGCAGCTCGCGCGGGGCGCGGTGGCGCCAGCGGCGTACGGGGGTGCCGTCGAGGAGGACCTCCCCGGCGTCCGGGCGGTGGAGGAGGGCGGCGACCCTCGCCAGGGTGGACTTGCCGCAGCCGCTGGGGCCGAGCAGGCCGACGGACTCGCCGGGGGCGACGGTGAGGGTGGCGTCCCGTACGACGGGGGTCCGCCGGTCGTATCCGGCGGTGACGGTGCGCAGTTCAAGCACGGATGTCCTCCGGGGTGGGTGCCGGGACCGGGTGGTGACAGGCGACCGACCCGGTGAAGGACGGGAGGGCCGTGCAGGTGTCCGTGGCGCGGCCGCAGCGGGGGGCGAAGGCGCAGCCGTCGGGGAGGGCGCCGAGTTCGGGGGGCAATCCGGGGATGGGAGTGAAGGACCGGTCCGGGAGGGCCTCCAGCAGGCCCCGGCTGTAGGGGTGGCGGGGGCCCGGTGCGCCGAAGAAGGCGCTCGCTCCGGTCAGTTCGACGATGCGGCCCGCGTACATGACGGCCACCCGGTCGGCGATGCGTTCCGCCGCCGCGAGGTCGTGGGTGATCATCAGGAGCGCCCGGTCGCCGTCGGCGTCGACGTGGCGGCGCAGTTCGTCGACGGTGCGGTCCACCAGGTCGCGGTCCAGGCCGGTGGTGGGTTCGTCGGCCAGGAGGAGGGGTGCGTCGCCCACCAGGGCGAGGGCGGTGGCGGCGCGCTGGGCGAGGCCGCCGGAGAGCTCGTGGGGGTGGCGGTCGAGGTGTCCCGGCGGGAATCCGGCGCGCTCGGCGGCCCCTTCGGCCGCCGCGCGCAGGGCCGTGCGGCCCCGGACGCCGGTGAGCTGGGCGACCGTCTCCTCCAGTTGGGAGCGGATGGTGCGTACGGGGGTGAGGTGGGCGGCCGGGCTCTGCGGGACGAGGCCGATGCGGCGGCCCCGCACCGTGCGGGCGAGGGTGCGTTCACCGGCGGTCAGCAGGTCGAGGTCGCCGAGGTGGGCGTGGCCCGCGGTCTGGGCGTTGGCGGGGAGCAGGCCGAGGAGGGCGGAGGCGAGGACGGACTTGCCGCAGCCGCTCTCGCCGATCAGGGCGAGGCACTCGCCGGGCGCCACGTCGAAGTGGGCGTCGGTGACGGCGGCGACGCGGCGCCCGCCCGGCAGCAGGAAGCGTACGGACAGTCCTCGGACCGACAGCACGGGGGGTCGCTCGGTCGTCACAGCGTCAGCTCCGATCGGCGCCGGGGGTTGATCCGCTCCCGCCAGACACCGGCGAGGCCGGCGACGGCGAGGGTGGGGATGATCAGGAACAGGCCGGGGAAGAGGGTCGGCCACCACTGTCCGGCGAGCAGGGAGCCGCGGGCGCCCTGGATGAGGGTGCCGAGGCTGGCGGTGTGGGTGGGCAGGCCGAGGCCGAGGAAGGACAGGGCCGACTCGTGCCACATGGCGTGCGGCACCATGAGGACGGCGGCGAGGCCGGCCTGGGGCAGCACGCCGGGCAGCAGGTGCCGTACGACGACCCGCCACCGGGAGGCGCCGCCGGAGACGGCCGCGTCGATGTAGGGGCGGGAGCGCAGCGAGAGGACCTCGGCGCGGACGATCCGGGCGGTGGACAGCCAGTGGGTGAGGCCGACGGAGATCACCACCGGCCAGACGCCCGGCCGGAACATGGCGACGATGAAGACGCCGAGCAGCAGGTGCGGTACGGAGGAGAAGGTGTCGACCATGCGCATGACCGCGCGGTCGGCCCAGCCGCCGAGCGCGCCGGCGGTGGCGCCGACGGCGGTGCCGATCACGGTGGCGGCGAGGGCGGCCACCACGCCCACCAGCAACGACACCCTGAGCCCGTAGACGCAGCGCAGCAGCAGGTCGCGGCCCACGTCGTCGGTGCCGAAGGGGTGGGACCAGGACGGCGGCAGGAGTTTGGCGGCGAGGTCGACGGCCTGCTGGTCGAGCCGGACCAGCGGCGGTACGAGGAGCACCGCGAGGACCGTCACGGCGACCAGGGTCGCGGAGACGCGCAGGCGGAGGGTGTGGGTGGAGCGGCGGGCGGTGCCGTGTGCGCGCCACACCGTCTTCGTCACGGCGGTGGTGGTGTCAGCCATGGGGGTCACATCTCATTCAGCTTCACCCTCGGGTCGATCAGTCCGTAGAGCAGGTCGGCGAGGAGGTTTCCGGCGAGGACGGCGGCGGTGGCGAGGGTGGTCAGCGCGGCCAGCAGCGGGAAGTCGACGGAGGTGGCCGCCTCGACGGTGGCCGCGGCGATGCCCGGCCAGCTGAACACGGTCTCCACCAGCAGGGCGCCGGTGATGAGTTCGGGGACGCGGGAGCCGATCAGGGTGAGCACGGGCAGCAGTCCGGAGCGCAGGGCGTGGCCGAGCAGGACGGTGCGTTCGCTCAGGCCGCGGGCCCTGGCGCCGCGCACGGGGTCCTCCGCGAGGGCGTCGCCGACTCCCTGGCGGACGTAGAGCGTGAACCAGGGCAGCTGGGAGACGGCGAGGACGCCGGCGGGCAGGATCAGGTGGCTCGCGACCTGGCCGGAGGTGACCTGTTCGCTGCCGGTGTCGGTGAGGCCGCCGGCCGGGAGGACGTCCAGTTCCAGGGCGAACAGCCAGACGGCGAGCAGGGCGATCCAGAAGACCGGGGCGGCCTCCAGGGTGTACGCGAGGGAGGTGACCGTACGGTCGAGGAGCGAGCCGGGGCGGCGGGCGGCGAGGACGCCGAGCGCGGTGCCGAGCAGGACGGCGACGGCGAACGCGACGGTGCACAGCAGGGCCGACCAGACCAGGCGTTCGCCGATCACCTCGGCCACGGGCTGGCGCATCACGGTGGACCGGCCGAGGTCGCCGCCGAGCGCGGAGGTCAGCCAGTCCCACCAGCGGGCGGTGAACGGCCGGTCCACGCCGAGGTTCTCCCGCAGCCGGTCCAGGGTCTCCTGGTCGGCGCCGAGCGCGGCGGTGCCGGCGTACGCCTTGACGGGGTCGAAGGGGGAGGCGGCGGCGACGGCGAACACGCCGAAGGTGACGACCAGCAGCACCGGCACGGCGAACAGGGCCCGCCGTGCCGTGAGCCGGGTCATCTCTCCCCAGGGGAGTCCGGTCATGCCGTGGGCTGCCAGTCCTCGACGTTCCACCAGGGGCCGCTGGCGAAGCCGTGCTCGTGCGGTTCGGTCTGGGTGGTGAGGTCCTTCCAGCGGTCGGCGAGGACGTACATGTGGTCGATGTGGGTGAGGAAGGTGTAGCCGGGGTTCTTCACCAGTTCGCGCTGGAGGGTGTCGTAGGCGGCCTCGCGGTCCTTCGGGTCCTGGCTGCGGCGGCCGGTGCCGAGGGCCTCGTCGACGGCCGGGTTGTCGTACAGGGCCATGTTGTTGAAGCCGTCGCCGGCGAGTGAGGAGTGCAGGAGCGTGTAGAGGCCGAAGTCGGGGTCGCCGGTGCTGCCGAAGCCGGCGAGGACGGCGTCGTGCTTCATCCGGGGTTCGATGACCTCCCAGGTGGCGCTCTCGACCTCGACGTCGATGCCGGCCTTCTTGGCGTCGGAGGCGTAGGCGAGGGCGTGGTCCTGGCGGACCTTGTCGCCGGAGGGGTAGTAGAGGGTGAAGCGGGCGGGGCGGCCGTCCTTGGCGCGGATGCCGTCCTCGCCGGTCCTCCAGCCGGCCTCGTCGAGGATGCTCCTGGCCTCGTCGAGGTCCTGGGGGCGGTCGATGCCCTCGGCGTACCAGGGGTCGTCGAGGGGCAGCGGGCCGTAGGCGGGGCGGCCGGCGCCGTCGAGGATCTTGTCGACCATGGCCTGGCGGTCCACGGCGAGGTCGAGGGCGCGGCGGATCGCGGTGTCGCCGGCGACGGGGTTGCCGGTGGGGAGGCTGACGGCGCGGAAGTCGTACGACGTCGCCCGGTAGGTCTTCCTGCCGTCGTCGTTCTTGAAGGTGGCGGCGAGGTTGGGCGGGAGGGTCGCGCCGTCGAGGTCGCCGGAGCGCAGCCGGGTGGCGCGGACGTCGTCGTCGGCGATGATCGCCATGGTGAGCTTTTTCACCTTCGGGACGCCGCCCCAGTAGTCCGGATTGGCCTTGAAGGTGAGCTTCTCGCCCTTGCTCCAGCCGGTGAGGACGTACGGCCCGGTGCCGATCGGCTTCGTGTTGAAGGAGCCGGTGTTGGGGTCCTGTCCGCCCGCGACGTGCTCGGGGACGACGGGCAGCACCGTGCGGGCGGCGAAGGCCGCGTAGGGGTAGTCGAGGGTGAAGACGACCTTGTCGTCGCCGTCGGCCCGGACCTCCTTGACGGCGTCCAGTTCGCTCTTGGCGGTGTTGTTGGTCCTGTCGTCCAGCACGGTGTCGTACGTGAAGACCACGTCGTCGGCGGTCAGCGGCTCGCCGTCGCTGAACTTCACGCCGTCGCGCAGGGTGTACGTGTAGGTGCGGCCGCCGTCGGTGACCTCGGGGAGCGCCTTCGCCAGGGCCGGCTTCAGCTTCATGTCGGCGTCGCGGGCGAGGAGTCCGTCGAAGATCTTGGAGTTGCCGTCCTTGCCGTAGCCGAGCAGCGGGCTGAGGGTGTCCGGTTCGGAGGGGACCCCGATCACGACGGACTCGGCGGACGCTCCGCCGTCCGCGCCGCCGCCGCCCGGCGCCGAGCAGGCGGCGACCGCACCGGCCATCGCGACCGCGGCGGCGGTACCCCGTATTCGTCGGGTCGTCATCGAACCTCACACTCCTGTTGCCCGGAAATCGTTGTTGCATATTAGTTGCAGCAAGGTACTGCCCAGGACGGCGGCCCCCCACTCCCCCGCCCCGGCGGACGGCGCCGCTCGTGTCAAGTGCGCAGGTGTGCGCCGGGGTGCGAGCCGCCGGGCGCCGTCCGCGCGCCCCCGGTGGCCGCTTGTCACCGGACCGGAACGGGCACTACTGTCACCACGCCTTGGTGACGGGAAATCGGTGCGATACCGGTGCGGCCCTCGCCACTGTGATCGGGAAGTCCGGCTCCAGTCCTCACGGACGGCCACTGGGTCCCTCAAGACCCGGGAAGGCGGAGCACGGGCGGTGGTACCCGTCAGCCAGGAGACCGGCCAAGGCGCGTCAACCATCCACGAGGTGCTGGAGAGGGTCTGCTGAGCCATGCACATAGCCGAGGGTTTTCTGCCACCGGTGCACGCGGTCGCCTGGGGCGTCGCGTCGGCGCCGTTCGTCGTCCACGGAGCCCGGTCGCTCGTCCGTGAAGTCAGGGAACATCCCGAGAGCACGCTGCTGCTCGGCGCGTCGGGAGCGTTCACGTTCGTCCTGTCCGCGCTGAAACTGCCGTCGGTCACCGGAAGTTGCTCCCACCCCACCGGCACGGGGCTCGGCGCGATCCTGTTCCGGCCGCCGGTCATGGCGGTGCTGGGCACCATCACCCTGCTGTTCCAGGCGCTGCTGCTCGCCCACGGCGGGCTGACCACGCTGGGCGCCAACGTCTTCTCGATGGCGGTCGTCGGCCCCTGGGCCGGATACGGCCTCTACCGGCTGCTGCGCCGGTACGACGTGCCCCTGATGGTCGCGGTGTTCTTCGGCGCGTTCGTCGCCGACCTGTCGACGTACTGCGTGACGAGCGTGCAGCTGGCGCTCGCCTTCCCCGACCCGGGGAGCGGATTCCCCGGCGCGCTGGGCAAGTTCGGCTCCATCTTCGCCGTGACGCAGATCCCGCTCGCGGTGAGCGAGGGACTGCTGACCGTGCTGGTGATGCGCATGCTGGTGCAGTCGAGCAAGGGGGAGCTGACGCGGCTCGGCGTGCTGGTGACGTCGGTGGCCGGGCGGAAGGCGGCGAAGCCGTCCGACCCGGCGGAGGCGGTGGCCCGATGAGCCGCAACGCGAAGATCAACACGCTGCTGCTGGTGCTGGTGGCCGCGCTCGCCGTGATCCCGCTGGTGTTCGGGCTCGGTGACCACAAGGAGGAGCCGTTCACGGGCGCGGACGCCGAGGCCGAGACGGCGATCACCGAGATCGACCCGGACTACGAGCCGTGGTTCTCGCCGCTGTACGAACCGCCGTCCGGGGAGATCGAGTCGGCGCTGTTCGCCCTCCAGGCGGCGATCGGCGCGGGCGTCCTCGCGTACTACTTCGGGCTGCGGCGCGGGCGGCGGCAGGGGGAGTCGCGGGCGCTGGCACGGCTGCGGGCCGGGGCGGACGCCGGTGACGGGACGGACGCGGGTGCCGGTGACGGGACGGACGCGGGTGCCGGTGACGGGACGGACGCGGGTGCCGGTGACGGGGCCGTCTCCGGACGACGACGGGTCTGACGGCTCGTGCTGCCGATCGACGCGGCGGCGCACAGCAGCCGCTGGCG
>NZ_NCTE01000240.1 GCF_002114215.1 Streptomyces sp. 13-12-16
CCCGGTACGCGGGCCAGGTGGTCCAGGAGGTCCTGCGCCTGGACCCGCCGGTCCAGCTCCTCCACCGTCATGCCGTCGCCGATCTCGACGTCTGCGGCACGCGGGTGCCGGCCGGGACCACCCTGCTGCTCCTGCTGGCCGCGGCCCACCGGGACCCGCGCGTGTGGGACAGCCCCGAGGTGTTCGCCCCGGACGCGTCCGGGGCGCCGCACGCCGCCTTCGGGCTGGGCCCGCACGCGTGCCCCGGCGAACCGGTGGCCCGGCTGATCGCCGAAACGGTTCTCGTCCGGTTCGCCCAGCGGGTCACCGGTGCCCGCTTCGCCACCGGAACCCCCTCCTACCGACCGAACGTCACCCTGCGCGGCCTGCGGGCGCTGTGGGTCGATTCCGACGGCTTCGGCGACCGCGGTCTGCCGTGGCCGCCGGCGTGACGCACCCGCCGCTTCGCTTCGCAGCGCTCACCCGGCTCACCCATGGGAGCAAACTCGTGACAGTCCTTCACACCGTTCCGCGCGCAACGACGCTGGACTGCGTGTTCGACACGCCCTCCGGCGAGGACCGGGACGTCCTGGCCGGCCGGCACGTCCTGGCCCGCATCGTGTACGGGCACCAGGGCGGGCAGCCGACGCTGTACCAGGGGTCCCCCCGGCTCGACGTGCACATGATGGCCGAGTCCGCCGTCCCGTTCACGGAGGCCTGGGTCACCGACCGTCCCGTGCGCTCCGGACTGCAGGACAACCTGGTCTACGCGGAGGACGGCGAGCACTTCTTCTGCGCGGTGCGCATCGAGGAGAGCGGCGTCTACCGCGAGGCGGTGCACGCCGCCTACGGCGCCGCGCTCCGGATGGCCTGGCAGCAGGGGTACACCGACCTGTTCCGCATGTGGAACCTGGTCGGCGACATCACCGGCGACAACGCCGAGGGCACCGAGATCTACCAGGACTTCTGCGCCGGCCGGGCCCTGGCCTTCGAGGAGTGGTCCGAGCACTTCGAGGGCATCCCCGCGGCGACCGGCATCGGTTCCCTGGGCACGGGCATCGACCTGTACTTCCTGGCCTGCCGCCCCGGGCGCACGACCCACCTGGAGAACCCGCGGCAGACCCCGGCCCACCGGTACCCCGACCGGTACGGAACCCTGTCGCCGAGTTTCGCGCGCGGCACCCACCTGGCGTCCGAGGGGTACGGGACGGGGGCCCTCTACGTGTCGGGCACGGCCAGCATCCTCGGGGACGACACCGTGCACCCCGGCGACATCGAACGGCAGCTGGACGTCACGCTGGCCAACATCGAGGCCCTGGTGAGCGGGGAGAACCTGCGCCAGCACGCCGTCGACGCCGGGTACGGGCTGACGGAGCTGGACAGCGTCAAGGTCTACGTCCGTGACGCGGAGCACCTGCCGGCGGTGCGGGCCCGGTGCGCCGAGGTGTTCTCCGGCGCGGCGGACGTGGTCTTCCTCAACGTCGGCATCTGCCGGCCGGACCTGCTCGTCGAGATGGAAGGGATCTGCCGATGACCACCGCCCCGCCCCGCCCCGCCGGTGACGCCGTCGCGCCGGTCCCGGTCTCCGGGACCCGCAGCGGCAACCTGGTCGAGCTGCTGGAGGAGTCCGCACGCGCGCACGGCCGGCTGGACCGCACCGCCTACATCGACGAGGACGGCGAGCACTCCTTCCGCTCGGTGTACGAGGGGGCGGGCCGGGCCGCCGCGGCGTTCGCGGCGCGCGGTCTCGGCCCCGGCTCGCGGATCCTCATCGCGCTGCCCGACGGCATCGACTTCGTACGGGCGTTCCTGGGCGCCGTGCGCATCGGCGCGGTGGCGATCCCCGTCAACTCGATGTTCCACCCGGACGAGATGGCGCGGGCCGGGGACATCGCCGAGCCGGCGGCCGTGGTGGCCGCGCCGGAGTTCGACGGGCTGTTCACCGCGCCGGTGCTGACCGCCCGGTCGTTGTCGCGGGACGACGGCGCCGCGGTGCCGCCGTACGCCGACTGCGCGCCGCACACACCGGCGTTCGCCGCGTTCACGTCGGGCACGACCGGCGGCCCCAAGCTCTGCTTCCACACGCACGCGGACGCGGAGGTCCTCGACCGCGCGGCCGGCGAGGCGATCGGGGTGCGGGAGGACGACGTCTGCTACTCGGTACCGCGGATGAACTTCGCGTACGGGCTGGGCAATTCGCTGTTCTTCCCGCTGCTGCGGGGCGCCACCACCGTACTCACCGGCCGGCGGCTGGGCCCGGCCGACTGCCTCGCCCTCATCGCCCGGCACGGCGTGAGCGTCTACTACAGCCAGCCCACCTTCTTCGCCCACATGCTCGCCCACCCCGACGCGGAGGGCGTCCTCGGCCGGCTGCGCGTGGCGGTCGTCGCCGGGGAGGTGCTGCCCCAGGCCCTGGAGCGGCGGCTGCGCCACATCATGGGCGAGCGCCTGCTCAACGTGTACGGCACGACCGAGATCGGGCACGCCCTGCTGGCCAACGGGGCGGGCTCCTACCGGGAGTTCACCCTCGGCCGGGTGCTGGCGCCGTACCGGCTGCGCGTCGTCGACGAGGAGGGCCGCCCGGTGGCCGCCGGCTGCGAGGGCCGGCTGGAGCTGGCCGGGCCCACCATCGGTCCGGGCGTCGCCCGGGGAAGCGAGGCCCCGCTGCGGACGGCGCCGGAGGAGTGGTACTCCACCAGCGACGCGGCGACGGTCGACGCCGACGGGTTCGTCCGGGTGCACGGACGGCTCGACGACGTGGAGATCGTCGGCGGCATCAACGTGCACCCCACCGAGATCGAGGACCGTCTCATGGAGCACCCGGCCGTGAAGGAGGCGGCGGTGTGCGCGGTGCGGCGCGACGACGGGGTGTCGGTGCTGCGGGCCTTCACCGTCCTGCGGGCGGGGGTCGACGCCGCGGCCGCGCAGGAGGTGCGGCAGGAGCTGCTCGCCGCCTGCCGCACGACGCTGACCTGGTACAAGGTCCCCGAGGACGTCTTCTTCGTGACGTCGCTGCCCCGCAATCACGTCGGCAAGCTGCTGCGCCGCACGGTCCGCGCGCAGGCCGCCGACGGTTCGTTCCGGCCCTGACATCCGCTGCCCCGTCCTGTCCGCCGGTTCCTCGTCGGGTCCGGCTTCGTCCACCTGGAGTGAGAGCGTTGACAACAGCTGACACCGGCACCACCACGGTCACCTTCGACGGTGAGAGCCTCACCACCGACGCGGTCGGCCGTGTCGCGGAACTGGGAGCGCCGGTGGGGGTGTCCCCCGACGCCGTCGCCAAGACGCTCAAGAGCCGCGCGATGCTCGAGGACCTGGCGGAGCAGAACATCCCCATCTACGGCGTGACCACGGGTTACGGCGAGATGATCTACATGCAGATCGACAAGTCGAAAGAGGTCGAACTGCAGACGAACCTGGTGCGCAGCCACAGCGCCGGGGTGGGCCCGCTGTTCGCCGAGGACGAGGCCCGCGCCATCATGGCGGCGCGTCTGAACACGCTCGCCAAGGGGCACTCCGCGGTCCGCCCGGAGATCCTGGACCGCCTGGCGCTGTATCTGAACGAGGGGATCACACCGGCGATACCGGAGATCGGTTCGCTCGGCGCCAGCGGTGACCTCGTGCCGCTGGCGCACCTCGCCGGCACGCTCATCGGCGAGGGCCGGGTGCTGCGCGACGGCAAGCAGCGGGAGACCGGCAAGGTCCTGCGCGAGCTGGGCATCGCCCCGCTGCAGCTGCGCTTCAAGGAGGGCCTGGCGCTGATCAACGGGACCTCCGCCATGACGGGCCTCGGCTCCCTCGTCGTGGAGCGGGCGTTCACCCAGGTCCGCCAGGCGGAGATGGTCTCGGGCCTGCTCAACGACGTACTGCGCGGCTCCAGGAGCCCGTTCCTGGCCGAGGGGCACGACGTCGCCCGGCCGCACGCGGGGCAGATCGACTCGGCGGCCAACATGCGGACCCTGCTCGCGGGCAGCCGGCTGGCCCTGGACCACGCGGACCTGCGCCGCGAGCTGGAGAAGGCCAGGGAAGGCGGCGGTGACGTCCAGCGCACCGACGTGTACCTGCAGAAGGCGTACACGCTGCGCGCCGTGCCGCAGATCCTCGGCGCGGTGCGGGACACCCTCACGCACGCGCGGGAGCGGCTGGAGACCGAGCTCAACTCCGCCAACGACAACCCCCTGTTCTTCGAGGGCGAGGAGATCTTCCACGGGGCGAACTTCCACGGCCAGCCCATCGCGTTCGTCATGGACTTCACCACGATCGCGCTCACCCAGCTCGGGGTGCTCGCCGAGCGGCAGGTCAACCGGCTGCTCAACCGGCACCTCAGCTACGGTCTGCCGGAGTTCCTCGTCGCCGCCGACCCGGGCCTGCACTGCGGTTTCGCCGGCGCGAACTACCCGGCGACGGCCCTGGTGGCGGAGAACCGGACCATCGGGCCCGCCAGCACCCAGAGCGTGCCGTCCAACGGCGACAACCAGGACGTCGTCAGCATGGGCCTGATCGCGGCCCGCAACGCCCGGCGGGTGCTGCAGAACAACAACCGCATCCTCGCGGTGGAGTTCCTCGCCGCCGCCCAGGCCGTGGACGTCTCCCGGCGGTACGACGACCTGAGCCCGGCGAGCCGGGCCACGTACGACGCGGTGCGCTCCCTGGTGCCCACCCTGGGCGTGGACCGCTACATGGCCGACGACATCGAGCTGACCGCCGCGGCGCTGTCGCGGGGCGAGTTCCTGCGGTCCCTGAACCAGGAGGGGATCTCGCTGCGCTGACCCGGCGTACGGCGGTGCGGGGGACGGGGGCACGACCGGTGCACCGTCCCCCGCACCGCGTCCGGGGGCCCTTCCGGGGCCCGGAAACACCGCACGTCCTTTGTTCCGTCCTCTTCGGTGAAAGGCGTTTCGATGACTCAAGTGACACAGCGTCCCACCCTGGACGCCCCGGCCCCGCCGCGGACCGGCACCTCGCGTACGCCCTCGTTCTTCTTCAACGGCCACGTGCCGCGACGGCGGCTGCTGGTCGCCGTGGTCAGCGCGCTGTTCGGCTTCGCCCTGACGGTGGTGTGGTCGGCGGAGTTCGTCGACAGCACCATCGGCGACAACGTCGCCGACACCCTGCTCGGCCACCACGCCAAGGACAGCCCCATCGCCGGCGCCCTGGCCGGTCTGGCCTTCGCCGTGGCGACCGGGGTGGCGGGCACGTTCACCGCCTGCAACGTCGCCGTGTTCAGCGCGCTGGCCCCGCTGACCGGCGGCCCGTCCTCACCGCGCCGGCGGCTGACCGCCGCACTGCAGCCGCTGAGCAGACTCGCCCTGGGCGCGATCACCGTGTCGGCGCTGTACGGGGTGCTCGTCGCGCTGGTCGGCACCGGGATGCCGCAGTTCGACGAGACCCCGTCGGGCAGCGGGCTGTCCGGCCGGCTGATCCAGGCGATGGTGGTGTACGGGCTCATCGGCCTGTGCATGCTGGTGCTCGGGCTCTCCGCGCTGGGCGTGGTGAGGGACCCGCTCGCACGGCTGTCGCAGCGCTTCCCCGGTGCTCCGATGCTGTTCATGGGCGCCCTGATCGGGGCGTTCCTCATCGGGCGTCCGTTCCCGCTGTTCCGGCAGCTCTTCCGGGACGCGGCCGAGAGCGGCAACCCGCTCTACGGGGCGGCGGTGTTCGTGCTCCAGACGCTCGGCAACCTCGCCGTCGTGGCGGTGCTGTTCCTCCTGGTCACCGTCGCCTTCGGGGACCGGTTGAACCGCTGGCTGACGGCCCGGCCGAGCCGCGCCTCGGCGCTGATGGCGGCGGCGTTCATCGCCGCCGGCGTCTTCATGCTCCTGTACTGGGACCTGCGGATCCTGGCCCGCCGCGATCTGATCTGGTACCCGATGGCCCCCTGGGCGCACTGAGGTACCGGCAGTACGCGGACGGGCCGGGTGCGCGGGGTGCGCGCCCGGCCCGTCCGCACACCCACGGCGTCGTCCGGCTCCCGCCCCCGGCCGGACGTCGGACTCAGGGTGCTCCGGCGGCGTCGCCGGAGCCGGCCGTCTCCTCCTGCGCCATGCCGAGGAAGCGCCGGATCGCCTCGACCGGCATGTCGAGCCCCTCGGACGCGGACTGCTCGTCACCGAACACCTGCACGGCCTCGGCGACCGCCCCGGCCAGTTCCATCTCTGCCTTGCGGACCTTCGCCTCGGCCTTGTCCACGGTGTCGACCACCGCCAACTGGCGGCGCTGCTTCTCCTGAAGCCGCTGCTTGCGGGAAAGGGCCTTGTCAGAACTCTGCACAGACATGACCAAGATCATAATCAGTCCACGTGCGCGCCCGACGCCCCCTCGCCTCCGCTCCCGGTTCCACCGGCGGCTCCTCAGGCGGGCAGCCTCGTGTCGACGACGAAGCCGATCTCGACGACCTGGCCGGGCAGGGTCAGTTCGGTGACGCCCACGACCGTACTGGCCGGGCGGTGGTCACCGAAGTACGCCAGGTTGCCCTCCGCCGCCGCCGCGGCGTTCCGCCGCAGGTCCACCACGTACAGGGTCTGCGAGACGATCTGGTTACGGGTGGCGCCGTAGTGGTCCAGGACCTTGTCCATGTTGGCGTGGGTCCTCTCGAGCTGGGCGGCGAAGTCGTCCGCGTGGAGGAACTCGCCCGCGTCGTCGAACGCGAGCTGTCCGGAGACGTGGACCAGCTCGCCGGACCCGATCGCCTGCACGTAGCCGAAGTCGCTCTCGGCGGGTATGCCGTAGCTGAGGACATCAGGGGTGGTCATGGAGTTCGCCCTTCCGATCCGCTCTCTTGTGGTTACTCGGGAACTGTAGGAGAGTGAGGGCTGACCTGGAAGAACGCACTTTTCGGTGACTGAGGAACCTGATGGTGACCAAGCAACTGCTCAAGGGCCTGCCCGAGGACGCCGACCTGCGGCGCGCCGACTCCCTGGCGCGGGAGATCTTCTCGGACGTCGCCAACAAGTGGGCGCTGCTGATCATCGAGGCGCTCGGCGAGCGCACCCTGCGCTTCAGTGAGCTGCGGGACGAGGTCGAGGGCGTCAGCCACAAGATGCTCACCCAGAACCTGCGCATGCTGGAGCGCAACGGCCTGGTCGACCGGAAGGTGCACCCCACCGTGCCGCCGCGGGTCGAGTACACCCTCACCGAGCCGGGCCGGGGCCTGCTCGCCGCGGTCGACGTCATGTGCGGCTGGACCCATCAGCACCTCGCTCACATCGAGAGCGCACGCGGCCGTTTCGACGCCTGACGGGCACGCGGCGCCCCCTCGGCCAGGCCGCCCGGCCCCGCCGACGGCATCTGCCCCACCCCGGGATGTCCGGGATGGGGCAGGACGCGTGGGCGAGCCGGTGCTCCGGCGCCGGGGAGGTTCAGACCGCCGCCACCTTCGGCGCCGGCTCCTCCGCGCTCTCGTTCTCGGGCCCGGTCTCGGGCCCGGCTTCGGCTTCGGCCTCCGGCGGGGCCTCCTCCTGGCCGACCGGCGGGATGTGCCGCATCAGGACGACGAAGAAGGCGCCGGTGACGGCGATGAGGGCCGCGCTGACCCCGGCCACCGTGTGCAGGCCGCTGGTGAAGGCCACGCGCACGGGCTCCATCAGCGTCTCGGCGAGCGGCCCGGACAGCCCCTCGGTGGCGGCCGCGGCACCGGCGACGCTGTCGCGGGCGGCGTCGGCCGCACCCGCGGGCACGCCCGCCGGGACGGTGTCGGCGATCTCGTTCCGGTAGACGGCCAGGCCCGCGGTGCCCAGGGTCGCCACACCGAGGGCGGCTCCGAACTCGTTGCTCATCTGGGACAGGGCCCCGGCCGAACCGGCCTTCTCCTGCGGGACGGTGCCCACGACCATGTTCGTGCCCAGCGCCACGATCGGGGCGCCGCAGAAGGAGAACACCGCGAACCCGACGATCAGTACGGCCGTGCCGGAACCGGCGTCGAGCTGGGTGAAGGTGAGCAGCACGGCGGTCACGCCCGCGATGCCCGCGCCGATGACGTACGCGGGACGGACCTTGCGGGCGATGATCGGGCACACCGCGAAGGAGACGGTGGCCGCGGCCATGCCGGGCAGCATGCCCAGCCCCGCCTCGAACGGGGACATGCCCTGGGCGGCCTGGAAGTACTGGGTCATGAAGAGCATGACCGTACCGCCGATGAGGCTGTAGGCGAGCAGGCTGAGCAGCGCCGCGGTGAACCGGCCGTGGGCGAACAGGGTGACGTCGAGGAGCGGGCTGCTCAGCCGGCGCTGGCGCTGGACGAACAGCACGCCGATGACGAGTCCGGCGGCCAGCACGACGACGGGCAGGGCCTCCCAGCCGTTGCGGGCGAGCTCCTTGATGCCGTAGATGACCGGGACGGTGCCGCCCAGGCTCAGCAGGACGCTCGCCGGGTCCAGGCGGCCGGCCTCGGGGTTCTTGAACTCGGGCAGGACGCGCGGACCGACGACCAGGGTGAGCACCATCACCGGGACGCCGATCAGGAACAGCGAACCCCACCAGAAGTACTCCAGCATCACACCGCCGAGCAGCGGGCCGACGATCGCGCCGATGGTGAAGCAGCTCGCCCACAGGCTGATGGCGACCGTGCGCTGCTTGGCGTCCTGGAACATGGTGGTGATGAGGGCCAGGGTGGACGGCGTCAGGCTGGCGCCGGCGATGCCCAGGAGCACGCGCGCGGCGATGAGCATGCCCGGACTGGTGGCGAAGGCCGCCATCAGGGACGCGGCACCGAACGCGGCCGAGCCGATCAGCAGCAGCTTGCGGCGGCCGATGCGGTCACCGAGGGTTCCCATGGTGACCAGGAAACCGGCGACCATGAAGCCGTAGATGTCCATGATCCACAGCTGCTGGTTGGAGTCGGCGCCGAGATCCGCGCTCAGGTGCGGCAGCGCCAGGAGCAGTACGAAGACGTCGAGGGCCACGAGGAGGGTCGGCAGAGCGAGGATGCCCAGCCCGATCCACTCCTTCCGCCCGGCTTTGGGAGCACCGCCTGCAGTCATGTGCCTGTTACTTCCCCTCGTCATGGGTCGTGCGCGTGTGGGCGTGGGTGCGGTGGCGCCCGTGTGCCGCGTGTACCGCGTGCCGTCGGGCCCACCCGCCACCGTCCTCCGGGGCCCGCCGCGTCCGCATCTCCCTGCGTGCTGAGTCCGGATACGGAATCCGCGGGTTGCATGAAGCAACTTGGAAGATGCCCAGGCCGAAGCGGGGCCCGTACCTTCATGGACACAGCAGCCGGAACGCCCGGCTCGCCACGATCCGCAGGAAGCCGAGGTCACCGCCTGCCAGGTGGGCCCGGGCGACGACAAGAGGAAAGGAGGTGGCCGGCTGATCTCCTTCTCCTGGCACCGGGACCCGCATCGACCGCCTTCTGAGGCACGGCCGGCTCACTGACGTCGGTCCGCTCTCCGTCCCCGCTCCGCCACGGCCCTCCCCCTCCGGGCCGCGGTGGCGGGGGCGGAGAGCCGCTTCATCTCCGCGGGTCGGCGCCGAGACGGTGGTCGTGCCGACGCCGGGCGGGACGGGGCCGGCGCCGTACGGGGCAGGGCTGGACCTCCGGCGCGGCTGCGGCAGGAGGTACGGGGGCGGGAGACGCGGGTGTGTCCGGGGAAGCGGGCCGCGGGGCGGCGGAAGCCTCCGGCGGACTCCCGGTCCCCGACAGGCCTTTCACCTCCGGCAGCCCTTCGGCCCTCGGCAGCCCTTCGGCGTCCGGCAGGTCTTCGGCGTCCGGCAGGCCGATGTCGAAGTCGCGCCAGGCCCAGGCCCAGGCGGCGGCCCGCCGGAAGGGCCC
>NZ_NCTE01000241.1 GCF_002114215.1 Streptomyces sp. 13-12-16
GCACCAGCGCACCCCCCATCCCCGGGGCCGGGCGTGACGGGCGGCGCGCCCGGCACCCGCGTGCTGAGCCTGGACTCGCTGGTGCGGTTCCAGCGCGAACGGCACGCCCCCGGCGCCCGCGCCCCCCGGCGGCTCCCCGTCCCCGACGGCATGACCGCGCCCATGGGCTGCGACGCGGTGGCGGTGCCCGCCAGCTTCGGCCCGCTGGTGATGCCCCGGCTGCCCCGTGTGGGCTGCGTGTACGCGGATGACGCGCACTGGTGGTGGCTGGTCCCGTCCGATTCCGACTACGCCATGGAGTGGCCGGCCCCCGCCCACTACGCCACCGGCGCGGTCCTCCCCGGCCCCTCGGACGCCCCCGGTGCCCCGGACCTCCCCGGTCTGATCCACCGCCCCGACGGCACGCTCCCCTACACGCCGCCGATACCGCTCTATCTCGCCCTGTGCCGCCTGACGGGAACGCCTCCCGCCTGGTCACGCCCCGTCACCGCGTAACCGGGCGCCCCGGCCCGGTCACGCCGTGGCGTCGCCGCCCCCGCCGTCCCCCCGGACGATCACCAGGAACATGTCGGTCGCGAGGTCCATGACAACCTCGGCGGGCAGACCCTCCAGGCGACGCGCGTGGGCGAACTCCTCCGCCGGCCAGGAGCCACGCGGTCCACCTGCGGGAAAGCGTTCGAGCACCGTTCGCCCGTTCACCCTGCCACCTCCATGCTGCGTTGTACTCGTAGAGTTAAACGCCAACCATGGGGTGAACGCCTTGTTCAGTGACGGTACTGAGACGTAGTTGACACCCGTTCACCGCCAAGTGTGACCGGACTCTCGACCGATCGCACCAAGAGGTCACCCTGCGTACCGGCCGCCGCACCGATCGTGCCGTCAGGTGCCGTACTCCTGGATCCGCCGCCCGTGGCTCCGGTCGACCAGCGCGGGCAGCCGCTCCCCCAGCTCCCGCACCACCCCGGGCACGTCGATCGTGAGCAGTTCCCGGTCCCGCATGAGGATCCGGCCGTCGACGATCGTCGTACGGACGTCGGCGGCGCGGGCGCTGTGCACCAGGGTCGCGGCGAGGTCGTGCACGGGCTGGGTGTGCGGCCCGGTGAGGTCGACGAGGACGAGGTCGGCGCGGCGGCCCGGCGCGATACTGCCGACGCTGCCGCCGAGGCCGACCGCGCGGGCGCTCTGCAGGGTGGCGTGGTGCAGGGCCTGCCGGGAGGTCAGCCAGCGGGGATCGTTCTCGGCGGACTTCTGGATCAGGGAGGTGAGCGCCATCGACTCCCACACGTCGAGGGAGTTGTTGGAGGCGGCCCCGTCGGTGGCGAGTCCGACCGGGACGCCGATGCCGCGCAGGGCGCGTACGGGTGTGGTGTGGGGCCAGGCGAACTTGAGGTAGCCGCGGGGCGCGGTGGCCACGGCCGTACGGCCGCTTGCCCGCTCCAGCAGCGGCAGGTCGCTCTCGACGATGCCGGTGCCGTGGGCGATGAGCACGTCGGTGTCGAGGACGCCGGTGCGGTGCAGGACCTCGATGGGGGTGACGCCGTGCCGGGCGAGGCAGGCCTCGGTCTGGTCGCGGTTCTCGGCGGCGTGCAGGTGCACGGGCAGCCCGTGCTCGTGCGCCAGCCGCGCGGTGGCGGCGAGGTCGGTGTCGTCGACGGTGTAGGGGGCGTGCGGGGCGAGGGCGGTGGTGATACGGCCGTCGGCGGCCCCCCGGTGCCGCAGCGCGAACGCCAGCGACCGTTCCCGCCCCTCGGCCCCCTGCGAGGAGAAGAACGCCTCCCCCAGCAGCGCCCGCATCCCGCACCCGGCGACGACGGCGGCGACCGCGTCCATGGCGAAGTAGTGGTCGGCGAAGCAGGTGACCCCGCCCCGGATCATCTCGGCGCAGGCGAGCAGCGCGCCCAGTTCGACGTCCCGTCCGGTGAGGTTGGACTCGACCGGCCAGATGACGTCGTTGAACCACTCCTCGGTCGGCAGGTCCTCGGCGAGGCCGCGCAGGGCGACCATCGGGGCGTGCGTGTGGCAGTTGATCAGACCGGGCAGCGCGACCTGCCCCCGGGCGTCGATCCGCTCCCGGGCCGCCCGCCCCGCGACCGCCCCGGCACCGGTCACCTCCTCCACCACCCCACCCCGTACGACGATCGCCGAGTCCTCCGCGAAGCCGATCCGTTCCCGGTCGTCGTGCGTGAGGACGGCGCATCCGGTGACGACGAGGTCGGCCGGGCTCTCCGTGGCAGCGGGCGTCATCCCGTCAACGTACGACGCGGTCGCGGTCCGGCGTGAGCCGAACCGCGACATCCCCCCGGCTCCCCAGGCGGTCCACGAGCTCGGCCAGCCGCCGGACGTGCCGGGGGTCGAGGCGGCCGGTGTCGTCGAGGTGGACGGCGCCGGCGGTGACGGTGTCGACGAGCAGTTCGAGGGTGGCGGCGGTCTCGTCGGTGCCGTCGGCGTGCCGGGCCAGCGGGGGGAGTTCGGCCGAGGCGAGGGCGATGGCGGCGCGGGCCTCGGCGAGGGTGCGGTAGGCCTCGCGGCGCAGCGCCCAGCGGCCGGCCCGGTCGTCGG
>NZ_NCTE01000242.1 GCF_002114215.1 Streptomyces sp. 13-12-16
CCGGCAGCGGCTGCAGAGCGAGGCGGAGTCGGCCCGCGCGGAGGCCGAGCAGATCCTGCGCCGGGCCCGCGCGGACGCGGAGCGGCTGCTGAACGCGGCCTCGACGCAGGCCCAGGAGGCCACCGACCACGCCGAGCAGCTTCGGACGTCGACGGCCGGCGAGGCGGAGGCCGCGCGCCGTGAGGCGCAGGAGCTCAGCAGGGCCGCCGAGGAGCGGATGTCCCAGGCCGAGTCCGCGCTGCGCGAGGCCCGCGCGGAGGCGGAGAAGGTGCTCGCCGAGGCGAAGGAGGCCGCCTCGAAGGCGCTCGCCTCCGCCGAGTCCGCCAACGAGACCCGCACGCGCACCGCCAAGGAGCAGGTGGCGCGGCTGGTCAGCGAGGCCACCAAGGAGGCCGAGTCCACCAAGGCGGAGGCCGAGCAGCTCGTCGCCGACGCCCGCGCGGAGGCCGAGAAGATCGTCGCGGAGGCCGCCGAGAAGGCCCGCACGCTCACCGCCGAGGAGTCCGCCACCCAGCTCTCCAAGGCGGCCAAGACCGCCGAGGACGTCCTCAACAAGGCGTCCGAGGAGGCCAAGCAGACCACCAGGGCGGCGGCCGAGGAGGCCGAGCGGATCCGCCGTGAGGCCGAGGCCGAGGCGGACCGGCTGCGCGCCGAGGCGCACGACATCGCCGAGCAGCTCAAGGGCGCGGCGAAGGACGACACCAAGGAGTACCGCGCCAAGACGGTCGAGCTGCAGGAGGAGGCCCGCCGGCTGCGCGGCGAGGCCGAGCAGCTGCGCGCCGACGCGGTCGCCGAGGGCGAGAAGATCCGCGCGGAGGCCCGCAAGGAGGCCGTGGCGCAGATCGAGGAGGCGGCGAGGTCCGCCGAGGAGCTGCTCGCCAAGGCGAAGGCGGACGCCGACGAACTGCGCTCCACCGCGCAGGGCGACAGCGAGAAGGTCCGCACCGAGGCCATCGAGCGGGCCACGACGCTGCGCCGGCAGGCCGAGGAGACGCTGGAGCGCACCCGCCAGGAGGCCGAGCGGCACCGCGCGGAGGTCGTCGAGCAGGCCGACGCGCTCAAGGAGGACGCCGAGCGGGCCGCGCGCGAGCTGCGCGAGGAGACCGAGCGGGCCGTGGAG
>NZ_NCTE01000243.1:0-403 GCF_002114215.1 Streptomyces sp. 13-12-16
CGACCGATCCGGCGGCGGGCCGGCCGGGCACGCGCCCCGTCGAACTGCCCGCCCGGCCGGTGCCGCGCACCCGGCGCGCGGAGATCCTCGCGGCCTCCGTCCCGCTGTTCGCCCGGGACGGATTCGCCAACGTCACGAACGGACAGATCGCCCAGGCGGTGGGGCTGACCCCGTCCGCGCTCTACCGGCACTACCCCGGCAAGATCGACATCCTGGCGGCGGCGTGCCTCCAGGCGGCGGGGCTGCTGGCCCAGGGCGTGGAGCGGAGCCTGCACGAGGTGGCCGGTCCGCACGACGCCGTCGTCATGCTGGCGGCGACGTATGTCGCCTACAGCTTCGAGTACACCGAACTCAACAGCGTCGCCGAAGCCGAGCTCGCCGGCCTGCCGGCCGACCTGCGGCG
>NZ_NCTE01000243.1:525-6066 GCF_002114215.1 Streptomyces sp. 13-12-16
CCTGCTCCTCGCCCAGCGGGAACACATCGCCGTCTGGGAGCAGCAGTTGCGGCTGGCCCGTCCGGAGCTGGACCCGCGCCAGGCCCGGGTGCTGGTGCACGCGGGGTTCGGCGTGGTGGTCGAGGCGGGACGCAGACTGCGGTGGCGGGACAGCCCCGGCCGTCGTGCGGCCGTGACCGCCCTGGTCGTGGGCGCTCTGGGCCTCTGAACGGCCGCCGGAACCCGGCGGCGAGGCTCCGCCGCCGGGAAGCCCTCGCGCGGGAGGTCACCCCGGCGCCCGCCCCTCGGTCCGTCCGCCGCGGGACGGACACGGGCGGGACCGGACCGGCGGCTCAGCCCGGCCTGTTCCCGGTGGGGATCGTGATGGGGGTGGTGGTCCCGGAGGAGCCCTTGTTGAGGAACAGCATGGCCAGGGCGCGCACGAACTGGTCGAACATGTAGAAGGTGCCGGGCATGACGGGCGACAGCCCCTCACGGAACAGGATGAACGCCGGCCACGCGGTGCGGACCAGGGCCGCCGCCGCGTAGTCGCGCTTCAGCCCCAGCCAGTCGCCGACCTCGTCGCTGAGGACGTAGCGCACGAACTCGTTCAGGAACCCGCGCGTGACGCCGAGGTCGATCTGCGCGGTCAGACCGAGCAGTTCCTCGGCCAGCGCGATGCCCTCGGTCGACGGGGTGAGGATCGGTGTGAGCACCTGCGCCGACTGGCTCTCGGCGGCCGCCCAGGTCTTGGGGATGTGCTCGTACGGCACACCGAGCAGGTGAACGGCGACCTGCCACGAGTGCAGGAACGCCTCCTGGTCCGCCTTCGGGTACGGGATCCTCCAGTCGAGCAGCTTCCGGTGCACGTAGGTGCCCAGGCTGTGGAAGGTGACGAGGATGTCGGCGGCGCTGATCGGGACGGTCTCGTCGGCGACCGCCCGCCAGTGCGGCGACTGCGGCAGCAGGTGACGCACCGCGGCGTGCACCACGCGCGTCTTGTTGGCGGTGACGACGAACTGTCCCGTCGGCTCGAAGGCTCCCAGCTGGGACAGGTCGTAGCCGAACGTGAACGTCTTGGCCGCGCGGTCCTGCATGTCGGCGCCGCCCGCGGACCAGTAGACGCTCTTGGCCTCGCGCGGGATCACGGTGCTCATGATGCCGCTGCCGAGGCCGTACAGCATGAAGAGGTACGTGTCCCTGCGCCGGTTGAAGTCGGCGGCGCGGGCCAGCTTGACGGGGTCGGCCCAGGAGGGCAACCGGTTGACCTGCCGCAGGTACGCGGTGAATTCGGCCGGCAGGCCGCCGGGCAGCGGGTCGTTGTTGTCCACCCACGACGCCCATGCGGTGTTGATCGCCGGAACGTGTCCGTTCTCGAGCATCGAAGCCATCAGAGGGTCCGCCGCGTCGTCCCAGATCCACTCCGGACCGGTTCCCGCGGCGGCCCCCGTCACCGAGCCCTCCGACGCCCACGCCCGGACGGGGTTCGCCACGCCCACGAGGCCGAGTGCGACCCCTAGTGACAGGGCCTTTCGCCTGCTGAGGTTCTCCATTGACTTACCTGCTTCCCTGGTGGGCCAGATGGTTCCAGATGCCTTCGCAGACTTGCCTGTTGCGCGACCGATGCATGATGGCCCTCGTCGCACAGATGTGATTTTCGATTAACATAGCGAGGCGTCTCGCTGTCGGCAATGGTCATGACAGAAGGCTCGTCGCCGATGCCGGCCACGGCCCGTCGGCCCCTCTCCGGCGCGACACCGGCAGGCGCCGCGCCGATGGCGTCCAGGACCGGCGGGCACCCGCGCACGCCGGGCGTCCGCGAGACGGGACGCCCGATACGGGTGACCGCGGAGGTCCGGTACCACCGGAGTTCAGGGAGCCGGCACGGTCCAGAGCCTCCCGGACGGCGGTCCGATGCCTCTCCCGTGGCGTTCCGGCTCGCTGAACCCTTCGGGTGAGGACGCGGGCGCACGGCTCGGTGTACCGGCCTTCGGCTCACATGACCAGGCGTCGCAGGAGGACGGTGAGCCGGTCGGGGACGCCGTCCTTCCGCCGGGCGGCGAAGTGTCCGTAGCCGGTTCCCGCGGTGCGCAGCCGTGCGTGAACCGGCCTCGGGAAAGTCCGGTGCGGTCGACGTGGAGGATCGCGCCCATGATCCGGCGCGGGTCGTGTCCGCGTGGCCGGCCGATGTCCAGGCTCCTCCCTCCCCCTTCGCCCGCCGGGGTCGGTTCCAGCGGTTTCCGACGGGCACCGGACAGGTCACCCGGACATGGCCGCTGACGGCGAGGACGGTCCGTCGGGGGACGCACCAGGTCCACCGCGTCCCCTCGAGGTCTTCCGGGCGGTTCTTCCGCTCTGCCGCCCTGGACCGCTGCCCCCGGACGACGGAACACCCGGCTTCCCCATGCCGGGATCCCGGGGGCACTCCGGTCGCGGCCTCCCTCCCCCTGCGGTTTCCCGCAGGGTCGGTACTGCGGGAAACCACAGGAGGTACGGCGGTTTTCCTCGTACTCACGGCAAGGCGCCCGACCTAGCGTTTTTCCCGCCGGGCCAGCCGGCATCCAGGAACCGACCCGCACGAGCGGAAGGACGCACCATGCGAAGGAAACCGGCGACGGTACGGATCGCGCGATGGAGCGCCACACATCCGTGGTCCGCCATCGGCCTGTGGGCCGTGTTCGTCGCCGCATGCCTCTTCCTGGGCGGGGCGGCAGGCACGAACGCACTCGGCGACGAGGAGTCGGGGGTCCGGGAGTCCGGCCTCGCCGGCAGGATCGTGCACTCCGGCGACTTTCCCGAGAAGGCCGAGGAGAACGTGCTGATCACCGCCGCGGACGGCAGATCCCTCGACCCCGCGGCGGCCCAGGACGCGGCCGCCGACGTCACCCGGCGGATGAAGACGCTCACCGGGGTGGAGAGCGTGGGCCGGCCCGTCGCCTCACCGAACGGCGGGGCGCTGCTGGTCCCGGTCACGATGAAGGGCGACACCGAGAACGCCGACCGGCGGATCCAGCCGCTGCTCGACGCGAGCGCGGCGACCGAGGACGCCCACGAGGGCCTGCGGGTGGAGCAGGTGGGCACGGGCTCGACGGCAAAAGGGCTGTCGGACACGCTCGGCGAGGACTTCGAGCGGGCCGAGCTGATCAGCCTGCCGCTGACCCTGCTGATCCTGCTGGTCGTCTTCGGGGCGATCATCGCGGCCGGCGTGCCCGTGGTGCTCGCGCTCTCGTGCGTCGGCGCGGCCATCGGACTGTCCACGCTGGCCTCCCACGTACTGCCGGAGACCAGCGCGGTGAGCAATGTCATCCTCCTCATGGGCATGGCCGTGGGCGTGGACTACTCGCTCTTCTACCTCAAGCGCGAGCGCGAGGAACGGCGCACCGGGAAGTCCCACGTCGACGCGATCGAGGTCGCCGCCAAGACCTCGGGGCACACCGTCGTCGTGTCCGGAACCACGGTGATCGTGTCGATGTCCGGTCTCTATCTGGCCGATGAGGCGACCTTCGCGTCCCTGGCCACCGGCTCCATCATCGTCGTGGCGGTCGCCGTGCCGGCGTCGCTCACCGTACTGCCCGCCCTGCTCGCCAAGCTGGGCCGCTGGGTCGACAGGCCTCGCGTGCCCTTCCTGTGGCGCCTGACCATGCGCTCGGGTGAGTCGCGGGTGTGGCCCGCGCTGCTGCGTCCTGCTCTGTCCAAGCCGGTCGTCACACTGGTGATGTCGGTGGGCGCACTGCTCCTGCTGGCGGTGCCGGCCCTCGAGATGAACCTCAAGCAGCCCGGCTCCGACGACCTGTCCCGGGACATCCCCGTCGTGCGGGCGATGGACCGGCTGACAGAGGCCTTCCCCAGCAAGGGCACGGTCCACAAGGTCGCCGTCCGGGCTCCCGCCGCACAGGCCGGTGAGGTGCGGAGTGCCCTGCGAAGCCTGCTCGAACGCACCGCGGACCACGAGCTGTTCGCGCACGACACCACACCGGAGATCAAGGAGTCGGCCGACCACCGGGTGCACACGGTCGACGTGGGCACGCCGCACCAGCCCAAGAGCGCCGGTGCCCGTGACTCCCTGGCGCTGCTGCGCGGCTGGCTGCCGCGGGCCGTGGCCGATGTGCCCGACGCCGAAAGCGCGGTGGGCGGCAAGGTGGCGCAGGGTGCCGACTTCACCGCGCACCTCGAGGAACGGATGCCCTACGTGGTGGGCTTCGTCCTGCTGCTCACCTTCGCCACCATGGTGTTGATCTTCCGGTCGGTGGCCGTGGCACTGTCCGCCATCGTGCTCAACCTGCTGTCCGCGGCAGCCTCGTTCGGTGTACTGGTCGCGGTCTTCCAGCACACTTGGGCGGAAGGCCTCCTCGACTTCCGCAGTTCGGGCGCGGTGGTCTCGTGGCTGCCGCTCTTCCTCTTCGTGGTGCTGTTCGGGCTGTCGATGGACTACCACGTGTTCGTGGTCAGCCGGATCCGCGAGGTCGCGCTCACCGGTGCTTCGACCAGGGACGCGGTCCGTCAGGGCATCACGCGATCGGCCGGCGTGGTCACCAGTGCGGCGGTCGTCATGGTCGGAGTGTTCGGGATCTTCGGCACGCTGAGCATGGTCGAGTTCAAACAGCTCGGCGTGGGACTCGCGGCGGCCATCCTGCTGGACGCCGTGGTCATCCGGATCTACGTGCTGCCGGCGCTGATGACGGTGCTCGGCAAGTGGAACTGGTGGCCCGCGGGCATACCGGGGGGCGGCCACGGGCCGTCGGGCCGGGACCGGACGGGCCGGGCAGGCCGGGCGGCGACCGCCGCTCACCGTGCCGGGGAACGGAGCGAGTACGCGTCCTCACACCGCCGGCGGCGTTGAGTCATCCGGACACGTACGGGATCACGCGCAGAAAGCGAGGAGGAGGCACACCGTGACAGAACAGTGGAACGACGGAACTCCCGGAGTCGTCCGGCTCCCGTCAGGACGACTCGTCCGCGGGCGAGGGCTGAGAAACGGACTTCCAAAGGGCCAGGTACCGACGCTGGCCGTATACCTGACGGATCACCGGCCCGCGGCACAGCCGTGGGAAAGCCGGTGGATCCGGTGGCGGGACTTCTGGCTGCCCTCCGACCCCGACGACGCGTTGCGCACGCTCCGACTCGTCCATGAGCGCGGGCTCGACGAGCGGGTCGAGGTCGCCTGCGGCGGCGGTGTCGGACGCACCGGAACGGCACTGGCCGCGATGTGCGTGATGGAGGGCATGGAACCCGGTCAAGCGGTCAAGTGGGTCCGCCGGCACTATCGTTCACGGGCCGTCGAGGTGCCATGGCAGCGGCGGTTCATCCGCCGGGTCCACGCATCCGGCGCCTCCGGATCCCGAGAGCCGTAGCCGGGTTCCGTGAGTCAGGGGCCGGTGCGGCGGGCCGCGGTTGAACGGCGGTGCGGGACGGAGGTGTGTGCGGCGTCGTGGCGGATCGTGTGAGTGACGGGGCGGCCCGCCGGAAGGTGGGAGACGTCCGCCGGCAGCGCCGCCCCGGCCGCGCCGGACCGGGCCGGCGGGCCGGGGCGCCTCGTCCTGCCGAACCGGCCGTCAGTGGCCG
>NZ_NCTE01000024.1 GCF_002114215.1 Streptomyces sp. 13-12-16
CGGCGAGGAGTGGGTGGTGTGGGTGACCGACGCCGAGGGCGACGACGCCCTGGAGTTCGCCCCCGCCACCGGACTCGCCCCGGGCGCCACCCCGCGCCGGATCGCCGCCGGGCGACTGGGCCGCGTCGTGGGGCTCGCCATGGCCCCCGACGGCAGCCGCGCCGCCGTCGCCTCCCACGACGGCCGGGTCCTCCTCGTCGAGCGGGAGACCGGCGAGGTCCGCGAGGTCGACCGCAGCGAGGACGGCGACGTCTCCGGGCTGGTCTTCTCGCCCGACTCCTCCTGGCTCGCCTGGTCCCACCCCGGCCCGCGCCCGCTCAGCCAGCTCAAGCTCGCCAACACCACCGACCTGTCGGTCACCGAGGCGACCCCGCTGCGCTTCCAGGACTACGCGCCCGCCTTCACCCTCGACGGCAAGCACCTCGCGTTCCTGTCGACCCGCTCCTTCGACCCGGTCTACGACGAGCACGTCTTCGACCTGGCCTTCGTCGAGGGCGTACGGCCGTACCTGATCACCCTCGCGGCGACCACCCCGTCGCCGTTCGGCCCGCAGCGGCACGGCAGGCCCTTCGAGACACCGGACCGGGACGAGACCCCCGACAGCGAGGGCACCCCCACCACCCGGATCGACCTCGACGGCCTCGCCGACCGCATCGTGCCGTTCCCGGTGGAGGCCGCCCGCTACACCAACCTGCGCGCCGCCAAGGACGGGGTGCTGTGGCTGCGGCACCCGGTGCGCGGTGTGCTCGGCGCGTCCCGCGCCACGCCCGACGACCCGGACCCCAAGACCGACCTGGAGCGCTACGACCTCGCCCAGCAGCGCATCGAGCACCTGGCCGTGGACGCCGACCACTTCGAGGTCAGCGGCGACGGCAAGCGGGTGCTGCTGTGGACGGACGGGCGGCTGAAGGTCGTGCCCAGCGACCGGCGCGCCTCCGGCGACGACGACAGCGACACCAACATCACCGTCGACCTGGACCGCGTGCGCCAGTTCGTCGACCCGGCCGTCGAGTGGCGGCAGATGTTCGACGAGAACGGCCGCATCATGCGGGACAACTTCTGGCGTCCCGACATGAACGGTGTGGACTGGGACGGGGTCCTGGACCGGTACCGGCCCGTGCTCGACCGGCTCGCCACCCACGACGACCTGGTGGACCTGCTGTGGGAGGTGCACGGCGAACTCGGCACCTCGCACGCCTACGTCATCCCGCGCGGCGGCTACGGCGACGGGGCGCGGCAGGGACTGCTCGGAGCGGACATCTCCCGGCACGAGGACGGCAGTTGGCGGGTGGACCGGATCCTGCCCGCGGAGACCTCCGACCCGGACGCCCGGTCGCCGCTCGCCGCGCCGGGGGTCGCCGTACGGGTGGGGGACGCGATCGTCGCCGTCGCCGGGCAGGCGGTCGACCCGGTGACCGGGCCGGCGCCGCTGCTGGTGGGGACGGCGGGGAAACCGGTGGAGCTGACGGTGTCGCCCGCGGGGGGCGGTGAGCCGCGGCACGCGGTGGTGGTGCCGCTCGCCGACGAGGAGCCGCTGCGGTACCACGCGTGGGTCGCGGACCGGCGGGCGTACGTGCTGGAGAAGTCCGGTGGGCGCCTGGGGTACGTCCACGTTCCCGACATGCAGGCGCCCGGGTGGGCGCAGATCCACCGCGACCTGCGGGTGGAGGTGCTGCGGGAGGGGCTCGTCGTGGACGTGCGGGAGAACCGGGGCGGGCACACGTCGCAGCTCGTGGTGGAGAAGCTGGCCCGGCGGATCGTGGGGTGGGACCTGCCCCGGGGGATGCGGGCGGAGAGTTATCCGCGGGACGCGCCCCGGGGGCCGGTGGTGGCTGTCGCCAACGAGTTCTCCGGGTCCGACGGGGACATCGTCAACGCGGCGATCCGCGCGCTGGGGATCGGGCCCGTGGTCGGCACCCGTACGTGGGGAGGCGTGATCGGCATCGACAGCCGGTACCGCCTGGTGGACGGGACGCTCGTCACCCAGCCCAAGTACGCCTTCTGGCTGGAGGGGTACGGGTGGGACGTGGAGAACCACGGGGTCGACCCGGACGTGGAGGTCGTGCAGCGGCCGCAGGATCACGCGGCGGGGCGGGACGTGCAGTTGGACGAGGCGGTGAGGCTGGCGTTGGAGACGCTGGAGTCGACGCCGGCGAAGGCGCCGCCGACGTTGCCGTGAGCCGGGGGTGCCCGCGCAGCCCGGCGCTCACGGGGTGCCTCCCCGGAGGGGGCACCCCCGGCGCCCACCCGTGCCGCCCCGCGGAGAGCGGGGCGGGCGCGGGTACGATGCCTCGTACGTGATCAGCTGGCTTGAGGAGGGTTCGTGGCTGGGGAGCCTCAGGACGACTGCCTGTTCTGCAAGATCGTTGAGGGGAGTATTCCGGCGACGATCGTGCGGGAGACCGGGACCACCGTCGCGTTCCGTGACATAAACCCCCAGGCGCCCACCCATGTGCTGGTGATTCCGAAGGCGCATCACCGGGACGCCGCCGCCCTCGCCGCCGCCGCGCCCGAGCTCGCCGCGGACGTGCTGCGGGAGACGCAGGCCGTCGCCGACGAGGAGAAGCTGGAGAGCTACCGGATCGTCTTCAACACCGGCAGCGGTGCCGGCCAGACCGTCTGGCACGCGCACGCCCACGTCCTGGGCGGTCGCGGTCTCGAGTGGCCCCCCGGATAAGCCGCCTTGTCCGTACGCGAACTGGTGGTCCTCGGCACCGCCAGCCAGGTCCCCACCCGGCACCGCAACCACAACGGCTACCTGCTGCGCTGGGACGGCGAGGGCATCCTGTTCGACCCCGGTGAGGGCACCCAGCGCCAGATGCTGCGCGCCGGGGTCGCCGCCCACGACCTGAACCGGATCTGCGTCACCCACTTCCACGGCGACCACTCCCTCGGCCTCGCCGGGGTGATCCAGCGCGTCAACCTCGACAAGGTGCCGCACGGGATCACCGCCCACTACCCGCGTTCCGGTCAGCGCTTCTTCGACCGTCTGCGCTACGCCACCGCCTACCGCGAGACCGTCGCCCTCACCGAGGCCCCGGTCGACACGGACGGCCCCCTCGACCGCACCCCCGGCTACACGCTGGAGGCGCGGAAGCTCTCCCATCCCGTCGAGGCGTACGGCTACCGCCTGGTCGAACCCGACGGCCGGCGCATGCTGCCCGACCGGCTGGCCGCGCACGGCATCAAGGGCCCGGACGTCGGCCGCATCCAGCGCGAAGGCGTGCTCGACGGGGTCCCGCTGGAGGAGGTCAGCGAGGTGCGGCGCGGGCAGCGGTTCGCGTTCGTCATGGACACCCGGCTGTGCGACGGGGTGTACGCGCTCGCCGAGGGCTGCGACATGCTGGTCATCGAGTCGACGTTCCTCGACGAGGACGAGGCGCTCGCCGTCGACTTCGGCCATCTGACCGCCGGGCAGGCCGCCCGGGTGGCGCGCGGGGCGGGCGTACGGCACCTCGTCCTCACCCACTTCAGCCAGCGCTACTCCGACCCGGAGGAGTTCGAGCGGCAGGCGAGGGCGGCCGGGTACGAGGGCGAGCTGACCGTGGCACGTGATCTGCAACGGGTGGCGCTTCCGAAGCGTCGGTGAAAGCGCCGTACGATATTTCGATGCCCGTACCGAAAGCCGAACTGCACCTTCATATCGAAGGCACCCTTGAGCCCGAGCTGGCCTTCGCCCTCGCCGCGCGCAATGGTGTCGAGCTGCCCTACGCCGACACCGACGCGCTCCGTGAGGCGTACCGCTTCGAGGACCTGCAGTCCTTCCTGAACCTGTACTACGAGCTCATGGCCGTCCTGCGCACCGAGCGGGACTTCGAGGACCTCGCCGACGCCTACCTCGCCCGCGCCGCCGCGCAGGGCGTGCGGCACGCGGAGATCTTCTTCGATCCGCAGGCGCACATGGCGCGGGGGGTCGCCATGGGCACGGTGGTCGAGGGACTGTGGCGGGCACTGGGCCGGAGCGGGGAGACGCACGGTGTCTCGACCCGGCTGATCATGTGCTTCCTGCGGGACGAGTCCGCCGAGTCGGCGCTGGCGACGCTGGACGCCGCGAAGCCGTACCTGGACCGGATCACCGGGGTCGGGCTGGACTCGGCGGAGGTCGGGCATCCGCCGGTGAAGTTCCGGGAGGTGTACGAGGCCGCTGCCGCGCTGGGGCTGCGACGGGTCGCTCACGCGGGGGAGGAGGGGCCGCCGGAGTACGTCACCGAGGCGCTGGACGTCCTCGGTGTGGAGCGGGTCGACCACGGGCTGCGGTGCGTGGAGGATCCGGCGCTGGTGGAGCGGCTGGTGCGGGAACGCGTGCCGCTGACCCTGTGTCCGCTGTCCAACGTGCGGCTGCGCACGGTCGACGCCCTCGCCGACCACCCGCTGCCCGCGATGCTCGACGCCGGTCTGATGTGCACGGTCAACTCCGACGACCCGGCGTACTTCGGCGGCTACGCCGGGGACAACTTCGACGCGGTGCGCGAGACCCTGGGCCTCGGCCCGGAGCGCCTGCGCGAGCTGGCGCGCAACTCCTTCCTCGCCTCGTTCCTGGAGGACGACGAGGGTCTGAGGGCCCGGTACCTCGCCGAGGTGGAGGCGTACGACTTCACCTGACCGCGCAGCCGCGGGCGGGGCTTCAGCGGGTGGTGCCCGGGGCCCGGGTCGCCGCTGCCGTGTCGTAGGTGCGCCGGGCCGGGGCCGGGGTGCCGTCGAGGGGGATCTCGACCACCGGCTGTTCCGGGGCGCCGACCTCGGGGACCGTGCCCATGGGGGTGCCCGGCGCCGCCGCGACCACCGCCGCCGGGTGGCCGCCACGGCGGCG
>NZ_NCTE01000244.1:0-9661 GCF_002114215.1 Streptomyces sp. 13-12-16
CCGCATGAGCGCCGCACGGGAGGGCGCGCCGGCGTCGTGGGAGGTGTTCCTGCGGGCCCGCAGGGGCCTGGCCCACCAGCACGTGGGGTCGGTGCGCGCCGCCGGCCCGGACGCGGCCCTGGCCGCCGCCCGCGACCTGTACACGCGCCGGGGCGAACCCCTGTCGCTGTGGGTGGTCCGCTCCGACGCCGTGCACACGGCCTCCCCGGACGAGCGCGACCCGTACTTCGCGGGAGCCCGCCACAAGCCGTACCGCTACCCCGAGCACTATGCGCCGCTGACCGAGAAAGGCCCCGAAGGTGAGCACCACGAGTGACGTCGAGGCGGTGCGTCCCGGCACCCTGCCGGGCGAAGCGCCGTCCGCCGCCGATCCCGATCTCGCCCGGCACCTGACGCGCCTCGGCGACGACGCCCTCGTCCTCGGCCAGCGGCTGTGCCAGTGGATCACCCGCGCGCCGACCATCGACGAGGACCTGGCCCTGTCCAACATCGCCCTCGACCTGATCGGCCACGCCCGCGCCCTGCTCACCCGTGCCGGCCGCCTCGACGGAACCGGCCGCACCGAGGACGACCTCGCCTACGCCCGCTCGGAGCGCGAGTTCACCAACGCCCTGCTGACCGAACTCCCCAACGGGGACTTCGCCGTGACCGTGGCCCGGCAGCTCGCCTACACCCACTACGCCGTCCTGTACTACGAGGCCCTCGCGCACTGCGCCGATCCCGAACTCGCCGCGTTCGGGGTCCGGGCCGCCAAGGAGGTCGCGTTCCACCGGCTGCACGCCGACCGCTGGACGGTGACGCTGGGACGCGGGACCACCGAGAGCGCGCGCCGCATGCGGCACGCCCTGGAGCGGGTGTGGCCCTACACCGGCGAACTCTTCGAGGAGGACGACGTGCCGCGCCGCCTGGCCGCGTCCGGGACCGTGCCCTCGCCGGCGCCCCTGCGCGAGACGTGGCTCGGACGGGTCGGCGAGGTCGTCACCGAGGCGGGACTCGCCGTGCCCACCCCCACATGGTCGGCCACCGGCGGCCGCGCGGGCCTGCACACCGAGGAGTTCGGGCCGCTGCTGGCCGATCTGCAGTCCGTGCGGCGGCAGTTCCCCGGAGGAACCTGGTGAGCGGGCCCGTACCGGTCACGGCCCGCCTCTCCGCCGAGGAGGTGCGCGAGCGGGTGGCCGCGCTGCCGGACCCGGAACTGCCGGTGATCGGCCTCGGCGACCTCGGCGTGGTGGGCTCCGTCGCCCCCGGCGCCGACGGCGTGCTGGAGGTGGAGATCACGCCCACCTACCTGGGCTGCCCCGCGCTGCCCGAGATCACCGCGGCGGTGCGGGAGGTCCTGACCGCCTGCGGCCACCCCGCGGGCCGCGTCCGGCACGTCCTCTCGCCCCCCTGGACGACGGACCGCATCACCCCCGAAGGGCGGCGCGCACTCGCCGCACACGGCATCGCCCCACCCGTGACCCCGGCTCCCGGCAGCCCGGTACCCGTCGCACTGGGCGCCGTGCCCTGCCCGCACTGCGGCTCCCGGGCCACCCGGCCGCACAGCGCCTTCGGGCCGTCCCGCTGCCAGTCGGTGCTGTGGTGCACGGCGTGCCACGAGCCCTTCCCCCACCTGACCGCGCTGTGAGGCCGACCGTGAACACCACCCCGCCCGCCCTCCTCGACGAGGCACCGGCCGGTCCGCCCCGCCGCACCGGCCGGCACCCGCTCGACGTCACCGAGGTCCGTCGTCTGAGCGCCGACACGGTCGCCGTCACCCTGCACGTGCCCACCGCACTGCGCGACGTCTTCGCCCACCGCCCCGGCCAGCACGTCGTCGTCCGGCACCGCCGGGCCGGCACCGAACTGCGCCGCAGCTACTCGATCTGCCCGCCACCGCACGCCCCCGGGGCGCTCCGCCTGGTGATCAAGCGGTCCGGTCCCGGTGGTTTCGGTGAGCACGCCACCACCCGGCTCGCCCTGGGAGAGCGCCTGGACGTCTCGCCGCCCACCGGCACCTTCGCGCTGCCGGAGGTGCCGGGCGCCCACCACATCCTCCTCGCGGGCGGCACCGGCATCACCCCGCTGGCCCCGATGGCCACCGAGGCGCTGCGCCGGGACCCCGCCTGCCGCGTCAGCCTCGTCCACTCGGTCCGTACCTGTGCCGACGCCGTACTGGCCGATGAACTGGCCGAGCTGAAGGACGAGTTCGTCGACCGTCTCACCGTCCTGTACGTACTGACCCGGGAGGACCGGGGGAGCGGTCTGTCCGCACGGCGGCTGGACGCGTCCGGAGTGGGCCGGCTGCTGGCGGCCGTGGACGCCCGGCCGGGCCCGGACACCACGTTCGCCCTGTGCGGGCCACCCGGTCTCGTCGCCACCGCACGGCACGTCCTGGCCGGCCTGGGAGCCGACCCCTCACTCGTCCGCTGGGAGCTGTTCGCCGCCGACGGCGCCCCGCCACGGCCGCCGGAACCGGCCGGGCAGGCCCCGAGGGCGGGGGAGCACCGGGTCACCGCCCTGCTCGACGGGCGCCGTCGTGCCGCCACCGTGCTGCCGCACGACCCGGTCCTGCTCGACGCACTGCTGCGCGGTCACCCCGACGTGCCGTACGCCTGCCGTGAGGGCGTGTGCGGCAGCTGCCGCGCGAAGGTCCTGTCCGGAGGGGTGACGGCGGACGGCCAGCACGCCCTGGACGAACGGGACCGCGCCGCCGGCTACACCCTCGTCTGCCGCGCCAGGCCCCGCACCCCCGAGATCACCCTCGACTTCGACGCCTGACGCGCACGCCGGGACCACGTCCGACTTCGACGCCCGATCCCCACGCCACCCCTCAGCGAAGGAGACCCACGATGACCGCCACCGCCCGCCACACGGGAAAGACCGCCCTGGTCACCGGAGGCAGCCGGGGCATCGGCAGAGCCGTCAGCCACCGCCTCGCCCGCGAGGACGCCCTCGTCGCGGTCCACTACGGCCACGACCTCACGGCCGCAGAGAGGACCGTCAAGGAGATCCAGGCCGACGGCGGACGCGCCTTCCCCGTCCACGCCGAACTCGGCGTCCCCGGCGACGCCGACACCCTGTGGTCCGCCTTCGACGAGGCCCTGGCGGAGCAGGAGGCACCCGCGGGCCTGGACATCCTCGTCAACAACGCGGGCATCACCGTCCCCCGCCCGATCGCCCAGGTGACCGAGGCCGACTACGACCGCGTCTTCGCGATCAACACCAGGGCGCCGTTCTTCATCATCCAGCGCGGACTGGACCGCCTGCGGGACGGCGGCAGGATCGTCAACATCTCCTCCGTCGCGACCCGCCTCGCCTTCCCGCCGCTCGTCTCCTACACCATGTCCAAGGCCGCACTCGACCACCTCACCCTCTCCCTGGCCCAGGAGCTGGGCCCCCGGGGCATCACCGTCAACGCCGTCGCGCCCGGTTACACCGAGACGGAGATCAACCCCACCCTCGCCGTCCCGGAGATCCGGCGCCGCTACTCCGAGGCCTCGACGTTCGGCCGGCTCGGCGACCCGGTGGACATCGCCGACGTCGTCTCCTTCGTCGCGAGCGACGACGCCCGCTGGGTGACCGGCCAGTGGATCGACGCCTCCGGCGGCGCCCACCTCGGTGTGTGACCCGTACGCACCCCTGGGAGATGTGATGAACGACCGCATGACCGCCCTCGACGGGCCGGCCGTCGACGACGCCCTGACCCGCCCCTTCGAAGGGGCCAGTCCCTACGACACGTACGTGCACGCGTCCGTCCTGAACACGCTGCAGCAACCGCTCACCGAGGCCCCGGACGAGATGGGGTTCCTCGTCACCACCCAGGTGATGGAGCTGTGGTTCACCCTGATCGTGCACGAGTGGCGCACGGCCAAGGTGGCCTTCGCCAAGGACGACCTGCCCGCGGCCATGGACGCGCTGGTGCGCAGCCGCCGCGCGCTGACCGCCCTGGGCGGCGCCTGGGCGCCCATCGCGGCCCTGACCCCCGCCCGGTTCAACGGCTTCCGCGCCGCGTTCGGCCGGGCGTCGGGCTTCCAGTCGGCGATGTACCGGCACATGGAGTTCCTCCTCGGCGACAAGTCCGCCGGACTGCTCCGCGCCCACCGCGGCGACCGGGCCGTCCACGAGGCGCTCGCCGAGACCTACCGCGAACCGTCCCTGTACGACGAGGTGCTGGCCCACCTCCACCGCCAGGGCCTGCCCGTCCCGCGCCACGTCCGCGAGCGGGACGTCACCACCCCCTACGACAGCGACCCCGGCGTGGTGGACACCTGGCGGCACGTCTACGCCGGACCGCAGCACCATCCCCACCTCGCACTGGGCGAACTGCTCACCGACATCGCCGAACTCGTCACCCGCTGGCGGTCCGACCACGTCCTGGTGGTCCGCCGTGCCATGGGAGCCAGACCGGGCAGTGCCGGATCCGCCGGCCTGGCCTGGCTGGAACAGCGCGCGGCCCGGCCGGTCTTCCCCGAACTGTGGGAGGTGCGCGGTGACGTCTAGGACGATCTCCGCCTTCGCGGCCGAGGAGGAGCGGCGGGTCCTGAGCCTGAAGCCGGTCCTGGCACCGGTGCACGGCCGCTACGGGGACCACCCCCACCACTCCTACGACGCCTGGCCGTCCGAGGACCCCGACGCCCCGCTGGTGATCCTGCTGCACGGCGGTTACTGGCGCTACGACCGGATGCACCTGACCCCGTTCGCGGCGTGGCTCTCCGCCCAGGGGTTCAACGTGCTGCTCCCCGGCTTCCGCCGGTCCGGCGGCGCGGGCGGCCATCCCGAGACCTTCGACGACGTCGCCCGCATCGTGGACACGTTGCCCGAGGGGCGGCCCTACGTCCTGGCGGGGCACTGCTCCGGCGGGCACCTGGCCCTGTGGTGCGCCGCCCGGGGCCTGCTGCCGCCCGGCTCCCGCTGGCACACCCGAGCCCTGCCGACGAGCGTGCTCGCCCTCGCGCCGATCACCGACCTCACCGCCACCCGCCGCGACCGCCTCAGCAACGACGCCGCCCTGCAACTCCTCGGCGGAGAGGAGCACTTCACCGCACGCCTGGCCGAGGTGGACCCCATCACCCTGCTGCGCGACGCCGGCACCACCGGCGTCCCCACCGTGCTGCTGCACGGGGCCGCCGACGAGGAGGTCCCGCTCACGCAGTTCAGCGACTACGCGGCCGTGCACCGGGACCTCAGGACGGTCGTCCTCCCCGGCACCGGCCACTACACCCTCATCGAACCCGGAGCACCCGGCGCCCGCACGGTCGCCGACACCCTTCGGGACATGGCGGCCGCCTTCACCCCGACGGACGGCGGTCGCGCGGGCGAGGAGGCCGCACACCGATGACGACCGCACTTCCGGCAGCCGCCGCCCTGCACGAGCAGGCCGCGCGACTCGACGCCGACGACCCCTTGGCCGGCCTCCGCGCACGCTTCCTGCTCCCGCCGGACATCGTGTACCTGGACGGCAACTCACTGGGCCCGCTGCCCGCCGCGGTGCCGGCGGCCCTGGAGGACGTGGTACGGCGCCAGTGGGCCACCGGACTCATCGGCTCCTGGAACGCGGCCGGCTGGTGGGAGGCACCGCAGCGCGTGGGCGACACCATCGGCACGCTCATCGGGGCCGCGCCGGGGCAGACGATCGCGGGCGACTCCACCAGCGTGCAGCTGTTCACCGCGCTCGACGCCGCCGCCGCGCTCCGCCCGGACCGCCCGCTGCTGGTCACCGACCCCGGGCACTTCCCGACCGACCGCTACCTCGCCGACGCGGTCGCCCGCCGTCGCGACCTGAAGGTACGGCACGTGCCACCGGCGGACCTGCCGGCCTTCCTCGCCACCGAGGGAGAGCAGGTCGCCGTCGTCAGTTGCTCACCCGTCGACTTCCGCACCGGCGAGCTGCACGACATGCGGGCGCTGACCCGGGCGGCCCACGACGCCGGGGCCCTCGCCCTGTGGGACCTGTGCCACGCCGCCGGTGCCCTGCCCCTGGAGGTCGACGCCCTGGGCGTGGACCTGGCGGTCGGCTGCGGCTACAAGTTCCTCTCCGGCGGCCCCGGCGCCCCCGCCTTCCTCTACGTGGCCCGACGCCACCACACCGCGCTCGAGACGCCGTTGCCGGGCTGGACCGGCCACGCCGATCCCTTCGCCCTCACCCCCGCCTACGAGCCCGCGCCCGGCATCGCCCGCGCCCGCATCGGCACCCCGCCGATCCTGTCCCTGCTCGCTCTCGAAGCGGCTCTCACCGCCTTCGACGGCGTCGACCTGGCCCAGGTCCGTGCCAAGAGCCTGTCCCTGACGGGCTTCTTCCTGCGCTGCGCGGACGCGCTCCTGGCCCCTCTGGGCTTCGCCTCCGTCACCCCTGCCGACCCCGGCCGCCGCGGCAGCCAGGTCGCCCTCCGGCACCCGCAGGCCCGGGGGCTGGTCGCCGCTCTCGCCGAGCACGGCGTCATCGCCGACATGCGCGCCCCCGACCTGCTGCGCTTCGGTGTCAACGCCCTCTACACCAGCCACGGCGACCTGCTCACCGCCGCGCTCCGCCTGCGGGAACTGACCCGGAACGCCTCCTACGCCCCCGTCCCGCCGTCGGCGGGGCCGGTGACCTGAACGCGACGGCCCGCCCGCCCCGGCGAAGACACGGCCTTTCCGGCCGCACTCGCCGGGGCCGCTCGACGGGTTGAGGACCTGAGGTGTCTTTCTCGGCCGTGCCGTCGCCCTGTGCTGTTACGGACGACTCATCCTCCTCACCACATGAGGCATGGTGTCAATTGATGATCTCGGCGCGGTCACTCGGGCGAATCGCGGCCAGCCGATCTCGCCATATGCGCAGAGCTTCGGGTGTCTGTCGCGTCCAGTCGGTGACCTCGCCGACGATCCGGAGCGGTTCCCTGCTGCGATAGGAGCGGGTGGGATTGCCGGGGAACTTCTTGTCGGTGACGTTGGGATCGTTCTCGAACTCCCCGGTCGGCTCGACGACATACACGTGCGGGACCCCGTCGCCGGCGGCGAGTTCGGCGGCGAGTCCCGCGCCGTCACGCAACGCGGTGAAGTAGATGTGGTTCATCACGATCTCGGGCCGGTAGTTGGAACGGAAACCGGCGGTGAGGTGATCTCCGACCTGCAACTCGGCCTTCGTGCCGTGGAAGAAAGGTCCCTCGTCCAACGCCTCGTCCATCACCACAGGTTAACGCGCCGAGCTGTTGTGGAGCCGTCCAGGACGGCCCGGATACCGTGAATGACCTGTGGATGCCCCGCATCCGCGCCCTGACCGACCGGACGGTGCCGCTCCCTGCACCTGCCGCCGCCGGACGCGCCCGCCTCCGTGAGGAACGAAGCGGCCTCCGGCCACCTCGACACCCCGCCGCCCTCCGGTCCTCGTACGTCGGTCGCGGCAGGTGCCGCCGTCAGGAGGACACGGTCAAGGCCAGGGAGGCGACCGCGGTGGCGAGGTAGAAGCCGGGAAACGCGAGGTTGTAGAGCACGCGAGCGCGCAGGTGGAAGACGATCGCGCCCAGGTAGAGCAGGACGAGACCGCAGGCCGCGGCGACACCGAGAGGGCGCAGTGCGGCGACGAAGAGGCCGAGGAGGAGGCCCGCCGCACCGGCCAGCTTGAGGGTGGCCAGCCAGGGGAGCCAGGATCGGGGGACACCCACCCGTGCCGAGTTGGCGAGCACGAAGCGTGCCCCGGTGAGGTCGGCGACGGCGATACCGACGTTGACGACGGCGGTGAGCAGGGTGACGACGAGAAGCGCGAGCTGGGTACCGGTCATGCCTCCAGGGTTCGCAGGCACCTTGATGCCGTCCAATACCTGCTTCTATAACCTGGCGGCATGGACGTGGACACGCGCCTGCTGCGGTACTTCGCCGCAGTGGCGGAAGAGGGCAGCCTGACGGGGGCCGCGAAGAGGCTGTTCGTCTCGCAGCCTGCGCTGACCAAGCAGATCCGGCGCCTGGAGGACGATCTCGGGGTACGGCTCTTCACGCGTTCGCGGTCGGGGATGGCGCTGACCGAGGCCGGCCGTGAGTTCGCCTCGCGGGTGCCCGCACTGCTGGACGGCTGGGACGAGGCGGTGCGGGCGACCGGCAGTGCGGCGCGGGTGCTGCGCCTGGGCTTCCTGGACGCGGGCGCGGTGGGGGCCGTCCCCGAGGTCATCGCCGAGTTCCGCCGCACGCAGCCGGAGTGGCGGGTGGAACTGCGGCAGTTCGACTGGTCGGACCCGAGCGCAGGCCTGGCCCGCGGTGAGGTGGATGCCGCAGTGGTGCGGTTGCCGTTTCCGGGGCAGGAAAGCTTCGCGGTGCGGGAGCTGTTCGTCGAGGAGCGCGGGGTGCTGCTGCCGGCTCGGCATCCGCTGGCGGACAACGAGACGGTGGAGTTCCGGGAGCTGCGGGACGAGCCGTTCGTCGCGGCCGGAGCCGAGACCGGAGCCTGGAGGGAGCACTGGCTGGCGTCGGAGGAGCGGGACGGGCACCCCGTCCGGGTCGGCGCCGTCACCAGCCGTCCCGACGAGTGGCTCGGAGCGGTGGCCGGCGGCTGCGTGGCACTGGCCCCGGCGTCGGCGGCCCGTTTCCACCCCCACCCAGGCGTGGTGTTCCGTCCGGTCCGCGGGGTCTCACCGAGCCGGGTGGCGCTGGCCCGGCCTCGGAAGCGGACTCACGAGACGGCGCTGAACGAACTGCTCCAGGCCGTCACGCGGCGACTGCACCGGACCTGACGACGGGGCCGGCAGGCCGCCGACGCGCTGCCGCGACCGCTTCGGACTCCTTCCACGGACTCCACCCGCCCCTACAGGTTGACGAAACCCATGAGGGCGCCCCGCCGCGTCGACTGAGAGAACGCGATGCCCGCGTACGGCGTGGAACGGGTGGCCGGAACATCCTCGTGCCGGCGGGAAGGCCCTGCGCTTAGACAAAGCAGCTCAGGACACGATCCGCTGCCGGAGTACTCAGCGGTCAGGGCCTGCTCGACGCAGGGACGGCAGGGAATGAAAGTGTCGACGCCGGTCACCTGCAGCACGCGTCGGACAGGCAGCCGGGCGCTGGCAATGCGTACCCACCCCGCTGCCTCCGTTGCCCGCAGATGCGCCGCGACGAAGACGTTGATGCCGGTGGAGTCCATGAAGGTCACCCCGCTGAGATCAGCGACGATCCGCGTCGACGCGGTCCCTTCCTCACCCAGCAGGGCCTCGCAGAGCATGTCCTGTACGTCGTGATCGATCTCGCCGCGCAGAGTCACGATACGCATCCCGCCGATCACACGGTGTTCGGTGAAGAGACGGCCTTGCCGGTCGGCTCGGTCGGTGTGAGTCACGGTCTCCTCATATGCGGTCCGGGCGCGCCCCCTCAGCGACGGGACGCAGGTGTTTCTGTCCCGCCGGCACGATCGGATGCACCAGGGTGTGCGGTCGCGCACGCCAGGTACGGCATGCGCGGCGGTAGCCGGGGTACCGGCGCGTTCGCAGCTGGGAGGTTGGAGGACGAGACCGGCGGATGCTCGCCACCTTCATCGCGGGAGCGGTGGTGACCGGTGGGGCGGCCCGGGTGTCCGGCCGCCTCCCGACACGCTGGAGGCGGTCACCACCACTCTGATCCAGGCCGCGGTCCCGGCACGGCCTTCCCGCTGGTCGTCCCGCCGGTGAGCCGCGGGAAGGCCGGGCCGGTGGCGGCCGTGGCACAGGAGGGGCGGGGACGGGGG
>NZ_NCTE01000244.1:9798-19035 GCF_002114215.1 Streptomyces sp. 13-12-16
GGCGAACTGGTCCCTCCCCCCCCGGTTGTCGGTGGTCACGCTGCTCGCCGCCACGAAATGGCGGACTTCGCGTCCGTATCGTCCAGGTGGTCGGTTCCCCGGCCACGGCCGCTCGTCCACCCGAGGGGAACACGGGGGAGGAACCCGCTTCCTCACCTCCTGAGCCTTGCGCGACGAGTCGCGGTGGCCAGACGGGTCACACCATGGTCGACTCCTTCGTGTCCGCCCGAGCAACTGCCGCCGATCCGGGAGCGGACGCCGGCCCGGGACCGCCTTCGCTGAGGCCGTACCGCGCGTGGAACGTGCGCAGGAAGCCGGGTGCGTACCAGGCGGAGTTCCCCAGCAGACGCATCGCGGCGGGGACGAGCACGCCGCGTACGGCGAGGGCGTCGATGAGGATGGCCAGTCCACTGCCGAGGCCGAACATCTGCATGAAGCTGAGTTGGGAGGTGCCGAAGGCGAAGAAGCTCACCGCGAGCAGGAAGGCGGCCGCGCTGACGATGCGCCCGGTGCGGCCGAGGCCGTTGACCACGGCGGTCTCGTTGTCCGCTCCCTGGTCGTGGAGTTCCTTGATCCGGCTGGTGACGAAGACCTCGTAGTCCATCGAGAGGCCGAAGCCGATGCAGAACATCAGCACGGTCATCGACAGCTCCATCGGCTGGGCGGTGAAGCCGAGCAGCGAGGAGAGATTGCCGTCCTGGAAGATCCAGGTCATCGCACCGAGGGTGGCACCCAGGCTGATCAGGTTGAGGGCCAGCGCGCGCAACGGCTGCACGACGCTGCCGGTGAACAGGAAGAGCAGCAGGAAGGTGCTGAGGACGACCAGGGTCACGGCCAGCGGGAGCTTGTCGGCGATGGATTCCTTGGCGTCGACCAGTACGGCGTCGTTCCCGCCGACCAAGGGGTCCGTCCCCGGGGGCGGAGTCACCGAGCGCACCTGCTTGACCAGGCTCTCGGCCGCCTCCGACTTCGGCGTCAGGCTGCTCACCACACTGATCCGCTGTGCGTCGGGCCGGCCGAGGGCGGAGTCGGCCGGGCCGGTCACGGCGGGCCGTCCCGCGCTGTAGGTGCCCGCGCTGGTCTCGACACGCTCGACGCCCTCGAGCGCGGCCAGCCGTCCCGCGTACGAGGCCAGCGGGGCTTCGGCCACGGAGGTGTCGATGGTGATGAAGAGGGCCGAGTCCTCGCTGCCGCCGAACTCCTCCCGCAGGACCTGCGAGACCTGGCGGCTCTCGGCGTCCTCGGGCAGCACGCGTTCGTCCGACGTCCCGAAGGTGATGTTCAGCAGAGGGCTCGCCGCCAGCAGCAGCACGGCGAGGACGGGCACCGCTGTGAGCACGGGCCGCCGCATGACGGTGCGCGCCAGCCGTCCCCACACGGGTGCCTGGGCCTCGGAGCGCCGCGACTTCGCCCACGGCATCCGCCCGCCGTCGACCCTGTGCCCCAGCACCTTCAGCAGGGCCGGCATCACGAACAGGGTGCTCAGGGCGGCCATGGCGACGACACCGACCCCGGCGAAACCGAACGAGCGCAGGAAGTACTGCGGGAACACCATGAGGGCCGCCAGGGCCGCCGCGACGGTCGCTGCGGAGAAGGCGACGGTGCGGCCCGCGCTGTGCACCGTCCGCCGGACGGCGTCGTCCACGCTCATCCCGGCCGCGATCTGCTCCCGGAAGCGGCTGACCATCAACAGGGCGTAGTCGATGCCCAGTCCGAGACCCAGTGCGGTGGTGAGGTTGGTCGCGGTGTCGGCCACGTCGGTGACGCTGCCGAGCAGGAAGAGCTGGGCGAACGAGCCGATGACGGCGATGACGGCGATGACGAGCGGCAACAGCGCCGCGACGACGCTGCCGAAGACGATCAGGAGCAGCACAAGGGTCAGCGGTACGGCGATCGCCTCGGCGAGGATCAGATCCTCGACCACCTGGTTCGACAGGTCGGCTCCTACAGCGGCGCCTCCTCCGGCCCGGACGGTGAGGTTGTCCTTGTAGGAGCCGCTGTAGGTGTCCAGGATCGCGATGGCGCTTTCCCGCTGCTCGGTGGTGTCTCCTTTCACGTGGGCGAGCACCATGGCCTCACGGCCGTCCTCGGAACGCAGGTCCGGGCTGTTCGTCTCCCAGAACGAGACGACGTTGCCGAGCCGCTCGTCCTTCCTGAGTTCGGCCACCAGGTCCTGGCCGTCCTCCTCGGCGGCGGGGGTGTCGACGCGGCCGTCGGGGGAGCGGACCAGCAGGACGAGGTTGGTCTCGCCGCCGAACTTGTCGGCGATGACGTTCGCCGCCCGCGTGGAGGGGGAGGCGGGGTCGTCGAAGCCGCCCCCCTTCAGCCTGTCGAAGGCGCCGGCGCCCACCACGCCCATCAGTGCCACGGCCAAGGCGGCCACGACCAGCACCAGTCGGGACCGGCGGATCGCCAAGTCGGCCATACGTTCGAACACGAGTGGATCTCCTTCGGGGTTCTTCGGGGAAGGACGAGAGGTGGCCGCCGGGCGAAAGGCCGGCGGAACGCGCCGCAGAGCCCTCTTCGCCCCGGTGGACGGTGCGCGATGCCGCGCTCGTCGCCACCGGGAACGACGCTAACGAGGCAACGTGTTCTTGAGCAGAAGGAGATTTACCTGACACTGTCAGGTTTTTCGGACGGGCGCAGTTCTCTGATGACCCGTCCCGTCAACCGCCTTAGGATCACCGCATGTTCGCCGAAGAGCCCGCGACGGTCCTGCCCTCCCTGCGCCAGCGACGCCGAGCCGTCGCTATTCGAGAGATCGTGGACGCCGCCGAGCGCCAGATCGCCGGGCACGGACCGCACGCCCTGTCCCTGCGAGCGGTCGCCCGCGACCTCGGCATGACCGTGCAGGGGCTCTACCACTACTTCCCGAACAGGGACGCCCTCGTCACGGCGTTGGTGACCAAGGCGTACGACGACCTGGCCGATGCCGTGACGGCAGCCGTCGACGCAGCGGCCGACGAACCGGCTGCACGGCGGTTCCTGGCCGCCGCCGAGGGCTATCGCCGATGGGCCGTCACCCACGTCGAGCGATTCCAGCTGCTGTACGGCGCACCGCTGCGCCATTACGAGGCGCCTGCCGAGGGCCCGACCACCCAGGCGATGCGCCGACTCAGTATGGTCTTCCAGCGAGAGATGTTCGACGGCTTCACCACGGCACAACTCGCCGCAGCCGACACCCGGGCGCTCTCGCCGGCTCTGCAGGCGCACCTGGAACCCCTGTTCCCGCATGGCTCGGAAACCCTGCCGCCTTCCGCGGCCGCTCTCCTCCTCGGCGCCTGGGGGCACATGCACGGCATGGTCGTCCTGGATGCCTTCGGGCACACCTCCTTCATCGGCGAACACCAAGCGGAGATCTTCCGCATGGCCATGCGCGACCTGCTGGAGGACATCCATCGACGGATCCCCACGCAGCCCCCGGGGACACCGGCTGTGCCCTTTCGCCCCGTAGGCGACCGCCCTTGACGATTACCGCACTGATCGGCTCCACCCGGCGCCTTCCGGGCGGAACCGATGCAGTTTCCCGGGTGGCCGTCGGCCGTGGAGCGGGTATGGGGGATCGGCGTGCGCGGTGTCCGGGGTGAGCAGGAAGGCCAGGGCTCAGCCGATCGTCGTTGTCCCGGCACGGGACATGACTGAGGTCGATTGCAGAACCGATGGGTTGGAGTCGGTGTTCGCCCGGGTGGCGGGCCGGTCCGCCCGGGCTGATCTGCGGTGGCGGATGCGGGCGTACGTCCGCGGTCTGCCGGGCCGAGCGGCACGGAAGAACGGCCGGCAGCTCGCGGAAAAGGGCGCCACCTCGGCCGGGGGCGGCCGGCACACACCGGCACCTCAGGAAGGCAGGACCAGCAATTCACCCCGAAGTGCTGTCGTCTGCTTCGGCGGGGCGTGCGGATGCCGCCGTGGGCCGTCCGCTCTGCTGGTCGGGGACGGCGGGGGAGCGGTCGACTGGTGGCGTGTCGTGTGGCGCGGGTGGGGTGGCGCCGTGGCGGCGTTGACGTTCGGTGTAGGCGGTGACGGCCTGCCACAGGTGACGTCGGTCGGCGTCGGGCCAGTGCAGGTCGGTGAAGTGCAGTTCGGCGTAGGTGGCCTGCCAGGGCAGGAAGTTGGAGGTGCGTTGTTCGCCTCCGGTGCGCCACAACAGGTCGACGTCGGGCAGGTCGGGGTGGGGCAGGTGTGCGGCGATGTCGCGTTCGCTGAGCAGGTCCGGGGTGATGTGGCCGGCCTGGGCGTCGCGGATGAGGGAGGCGGCGGCGCGGGTGATCTCGTCGCGGCCTCCGTAGTCGATGCAGAAGGTCAGGGTCAGGGCACTGCGGGTGCGGGTGGTGTGCTCTTGTCGGCGCAGCGCTTCGGCGAGGTCGGCGGGCAGGCGTTCGGGTCGGCCGGACCAGCGCAGGCGGACATCCAGGTCGCGGTAGGGATCTGCCTGGAGTTCGTCGCGCATCGCTGACAGGATGCGGCCGACTTCTTCGGCGTCGCGCCGCCAGTTCTCGGTGGAGAACGCGTAGAGGGTCAGGTGGGGCAGTCCGATCTCCAGGGCACCGTAGACGATGTCGCGCATGGCGCGGATTCCGGCGAAGTGGCCTTCGTGGCGGGGCAGTCCGCGCTCCTGGGCCCAGCGCCCATTGCCGTCCATGATGACCGCGACGTGCCCGGGCATCCGGTCGGCGGGGATGCGGGGCGGTGTGAGGCCCTCGGGGTGGGACGGCGGCTTGCTGTAGCTGGTGCGGGCGGCCGGGACGGGGAGGGGAGTCGTAATGGTGTGGGGCGGGACGGCCCAGCGCGGACCAGGAGTGGTCACAGGGGTGAGCGCCCAGGCCAGCGCGGCACGCAGCCGGGCGGGGGCGAGGATGCGGACGCTGGTGATGAGGCGGGGGCGCGGCGCCTCGCGCAGGAGCTTGGGGCCGGCCCGGTCGACGGCGTCGAGCTGGGCGTGCAGGAGGACCGCCATGGTGTCGATGATGGTGGCCGGCCCTGGGTGCATGCCGCGCGTCAGCTCGGGCTGGGTGGTCCAGTGGCGCGCTGTCGCTGTCAGGCAGGGGATCAGTGCCGCGACCCGCTCGCTCCAGCGGCACTCCAGCAGGTCGCGCTCGACGCCGGGATGGTCCGCCAGCGCCTCCAGAGGCAGCAGGAGGTCCCCCTGGGCGAGGTCGGCGGCGAGGTCGGTGAGGATGTCGGTGAGCCGGACACCGTCGAGGAACCGCTCGTAAGCGTCCTGGCGGTCCAGGCGCAGGGCCACCGGGACCCCGGCCCGGCCGAACAGGTCCCGCGTCTGTTCGAACCACGGCAGCAGGTTGCCGCGGCCCCAGGCCCGCCAGTCGGCCCAGTCGGTCAAGCGCCGCCCGGCCGTGTCGTCACGCACCACTTCCAGCGCACCGCGCAGCCCGGCCAGGTCCAGGCGCCAGCGCACCGCGGTGTCGACCAGGGCATGACGCACCGGGTCCGTGCTCGTCCCCGCCACCAGGTCCCGGTCGAGGGCAGTGATCCATGACTCGACCCGGGCAGCGCGCTCCGCGGCCGTGGCGTCAGGGGCGTCGGCCAGGTCGTCGACGGCGTTCGCCGCCGCCCACAGCGCCCAGCAGGCCGGGCGCAGTACGGCCGGCACCAGCTGGATCAGCGCGTACTCGGCCGGGTCGCGCAGGGTCTGCCGACGGCAGACCTCGTACGCGGCTCGTAGGACGGGGTCGTTGCCCGTTGTGCTGCGCCTGAAGAGCGGGCGGTGACCGGAAGGGATGTTCGGTGCTGGCACGTCCGGGTCAACGACGCGGCGGGGTCGAGGTTGCGTGTTTGTTCTCGTGCGGTGCGGCTCAGCATGGGGTGTCGGCGGATGGCGCGGGGTGATTCTCCCGGTCGGTGTCCTGACGTGGTGCGGGCAGGGCGCGGGCGTGCGCGGGCAGCGCGGTGCGGGTGCGGTGGCGGAAGGCGAGCAGGACCACCACGGCGGCTGCGGCGAACCAGGTCAGCTGGACGACCAGGCAGCCGGGGACGGCTCTGGTGGAGAACCCGGCGGCGGTGGCGGCCTGCATCGCGCCGTAGGAGGGCAGCAGGCGCAGTCCGGGACTGTCGGCGCCGGAGCTCGTCACCGGGTTCTGCAGGGCCAGATCGATGATGCTGGTCATGACGATGGCGAACATGCCCTCCACCTCACGGTGCAGCAGGCAGCCGAAGCCGATGCCGAGGATGCCGTAGGTCAGACCGGCGCAGAACAGGGCTGCTGCGAGAAGGGCGGGCTGGCGCGGTGACCAGGTCAGGCAAGTGACCGCGGTGGCGTAGGCGGCGACCAGCGCGGAGGCCACGGCGAGCCCGGCGATCTTCGCGGCGACGAGGTGGGGGCGGGGAAAGCCGGCCAGGGCCAGGCGCTTGTCGAAACCACCGGAATGGAAGGTGGCGGCGAACAACAGGAATCCGGTGATCAGCGTGACCCCGTTCAGGGCGCCGCTGATCGCGGTCAGTTCATTGCCGTGCGGGGTGAGCCACTGCCCGGTGGCCTGCAGCTGCATCCTGGCCCGGTCGTCCGGCATGGCCAGGTAGGCCAGCGTCGTCCACGCGGGAAGGAACAGCACCACCAGCACCATGGCGAACCGGTTGCGGCCGTGTTCGATCAACACGAAACGCGCGGCGGTGGCGAACAGCCTCGCATGCCTCCTCATGCGGTGCTCGCCTCCCCCTGGAAGTGCAGCCGGCCGGCGTCCAGCCGCCACAGCTCGTCCAGCCGCTCGGTGTCCCACGCCAGATGCGAGACCACCAGCACCGACCGGCCCGCGGCCCGCAACCGGGCGGCGAGGTCCCAAAAACGCAGATACGTCTCCCAGTCGAAGCCCTGGTACGGCTCGTCCAGCAGAACCACCTGCGGATCGTGCATCAACGCCAGCGTCAGGTTCAGCTTCTGCCGCGTCCCGCCGCTGAGCACGCCCGCACGTTCGCCGGCATAGTCGGCGAAACCCAGGACGTCCACGAGCTCCTCGGCATACTTCAGGTCGACGAGCCGGAACGCGGCCCGGAAGAACTCCAGATGCTGCGCGACCGTCAACGCGTCGTTGAGCACCACCTGCTGCGGGCAGTAGCCGAACCGGCCCCCGTGACGCACCGTCCCGCGGTTCGGCCGCAGCTCACCGGCCACGATCTTCAGCAGCGTCGACTTGCCCGCCCCGTTCTCCCCGACGACCCCGGCGATGACACCCGGCCGCAACCGCAGGTCCACCCCGCGCAACACCGCCCGCCGACGGTACGCATGGTGCACGCCCACCACCTCCACGCCGCCCCCAACATCCGATTTCGCCGACCGGTTCGACACACTCAACGAGCACGCCACCACCAAGGCACGAGTGCCAGGGACCGGAGAGGCACGTGAAAGCCGTCGGAGTGCTCGCGGCACGGGCGCCCGTCCTCGCCACGGCGGTGACGGCCGCCTCGGCGAAGGCGTTCGTGTTCTTGGGCGGGACGCCACTGCCGATCGACCGGATCGCCGCCGACCGGCCCTTCCGCTCCGGCAAGCACAAGAGGCACGGCATGAACGTGCAGGTCATCGCCGACCTGCACGGGAAGCTGCTGTGGGCCTCGCCCGTCCTGTTCGGCGCCGTGCACGACATCAGGGCCGCCCGGGCCCGCGGCGTCATCGACGCCCTCACCGAGGCGGGCCCGGCCTGCTGGGCCGACAAGAGTTACCAGGGCGCGGGCCGCACCGTGCGAGTGCCCTTCCGCGGCCGGTGGGAGCGGTTCTCGACAGGCCGACGCGCGGTCAACACCGTGCACATCCGCATCCGCGACCCCGGCAGCGACCACGAGCTGGTCGTGTTCGGGGTCGGTAGTGGTTCCGGCCGGGGTGCAGCAGGCGTCGGCCGGCCCGTGCCGGGGGCGGCTTGGTGGCGTGGACGATGGCGGAGCGCATGCCGTCGGCGGGCAGCGCGTCGCGGTCGTCGGCGGCGAGCAGCTCGGCGTGGCCGCGCGCCGGGAACCAGCCCTCGGAGTCGCCCGGGAACTCGTCCAGGAGCCGACGTCGGCCGTTCGCCCTCTGCTGGGTCTTGCTCCGCGTCCGCCGGCGCCGGCCTGACGGCCGTCCGGATCGACGGACGGGGCGACGTCACGCAGGGACGCCGAGCGGCGGGTGGTCGAGCACGCGGGGCTCGTACTCGACCAGCTGGATGCGGCCGTCGAAGGTGCGGTGCTCGATCATCTCGAGGGCAACGTCCGGATAGCCGTCGTAGATGCGTTCCGCGCCGGTGGCTCCGGTGATCACCGGGAACATCACGACCCGGAACCGGTCGACGAGTCCGGCCCGTAGCAGGGACCGGCACAGGCTGAGGCTGCCGATCGTGCTGAGGAGCCCCGAGCCACTCGACTTCATGGCGCGGACCGCCTCGACGGCGTCGTCGCGGACGAGCGTGGAGTTGGCCCACGTCAGTGGCTCCTCGAGTGAGGAGGAGAACACCACCTTGGACGCTTGCGTGAGCTCGTCGACGGACGCCTCTTCTTCGGGCCTGAACTCCTCTTGGCCCTTCGGGACCTCGCCCGCGGCGAAACCCGACATCAGGCGGTAGGTGTTCGCTCCCATCAGGTAGGTGGCCTCGGGCTGCTCACCGAGCCAGGCGAGGTACTCCGGGCCCTCCAGGCCCCAGAACCCGGGCCACCCCTCTCCCGATGCGTAGCCGTCGAGGGAGGTGATGAAGTCGACGAGAAGCTCCGACATGGCGGTGTCCTTTCCTGGGGTGTCACGAGCTTGGACCGGCTGGGAGCCGCAAACTCATCGGTCGCGCTGTGGAATGACGAGAAAACCCATGACACCGCAGCCGATCGGGTCGGCGGAGCGGCACCGCTTCCGAGGGCCCGGCCGCTGGGACCGGGCCTGCGACAGCCACCTGTCCGCCGTGCTCCTGCTCGGCCTGGCCCTCGGCGCACCCTCGGCTGGTCCCGGGCCGACCCCGTCGCCGCCCTCGTCATCGCCGCCGTCGCGGTCGAGGAAGACCGCGACGCCTGGCGGGGCAAGGGCTGCCGCGCGGTCCCTGCCGCCGTGGCCTGCCGTCAGCCGGTGCCGAGTCCGATATGTGCGGCTGCCGCCCCGGCCGCGACTGCTGCAACCGGCCCGCCCGTAGACGCGGAGCGACCCCTACCGGCCTCGGCGCCGTTGCGCATTCAACCGGATCGGCGCGCCATCGGCCCGGTGATGCGCGCCGCGACGCCGCAGCCGAAGCGGCGGCGAGGGCCCGGGTGGTGCGGCTCCGGCGCAACGCAGGTCAT
>NZ_NCTE01000245.1 GCF_002114215.1 Streptomyces sp. 13-12-16
CGCCGCGGGCCCGGTCGGCGCGCCGTCCCGGGGGCCGGCCAGGGCGGTGCCGGGGGCGACGAGCCCCGCGGCGACCGCGGCGGTGATCACTCCGGTGGACTTCACCAGGACCCGTCTCGACATGCCGTTCACGTTGCCGCGCCTCTCGGTGTGCACGTCATTGTTCCCTTCTCACGGTGAGTAGATGATGAGCGCCGTGGTCGGCAGGAAGGTGGCCACGACGCTGAGCAGCCAGTAGGTGCGGGGTGCGAGCGGACTGCGGCGCCTGAAGGGGCGGTTCACGGCCAGCCAGAGCAGGACGTACGGGACCACGATGACGGCGGCGACCGGCAGCCAGAGCACCATGGGGTCGTCGTCCGTCGGTTCGGGACCGCCCGCCCAGCTCGCCGCGAGGAACCACAGCAGCCAGATCGGTATCACGCCCGGGACGCCGAGGAGCACGTTGACACCCAGGGCGACCTGCCACCGTCCGGTCATCGAGGCCGGCCCTCCTTCGTCCGCCGCCGCCACTAGCCGCGCGACAACGCGTTGTACTGCTCCAGGACGTGGTACAGACCCATCAGCTCCCGGCCGTACTGCTCGGCGTCCGGACCGGTGCCGTTGTACTGGCCGAGCACGGCCTCCGTGAGGTGGACGCTGCTGTTCAGGCCGGGCCGGTCGATGCCGAGCAGCTCCGAGTTCCAGATCAGCACGTAGGCGACGGTGCGGACGTTGTACTCCTGGTCCTCGTGAAGCTGGTACCAGACCTTGCGGAGGTCGGCCGAGGACTCGTAGTCCATCCCCTCGCCGTTGATGATGCCTTCACCGATGCAGTAGTTGCGGGCCTTGATGGCGGTCGCGGCGAAGATCTGTCCCCAGCCGGTGCTGCAGTCGTCCCTCTCGCCCGCCTTGACCGCCGCGTCGGCGATGAAGTCGAGCGGGTTGAGCTTGCGCAGCTCCCACAGGACCGGCGCCTGGATGAGCGCCTTGCGCATCCGCAGCGACCGGGCCAGCGAGGTGAACAGCCAGTCCGCGTCCATCACCGCGTTGAACGCCTCGGTGGTGGAGATGCCGCCGAGGGAGGCCCAGTCCTTGTCGGTCCAGCCGTCACCGCCGGTCTCCGGGACGCCGATCGACTCCAGGTACGCCTTCACGTCCTGGAGCAGCGGGGCCCGGTAGGCGTCCTTGTCCAGGTCGGTGTCCAGCTCGTTGAGGTCGGCGCCCGGGTTGAAGTCGCTCTGGCCGTAGTCCCGTCCGGACGCGATGTTGTTGTCGATCTCGATCGAGCCCGAGCCCGAGCCGACCGTGATGGTGGAGATCTGGTCGAACGCCCAGTTGGTGGGCAGCGGGTAACCGAGGTTGCCGGAGAAGCCGCTGGACATGTCGCAGACGAAGCTCGTCACCGCGTAGCCGGCGTCGGAGACGCGCTGGCAGACGTTGCGCGGGCCGTAGATGCCGACGCGGTAGCCGGAGTTCTCGCTGACGGTGCGCATGATCGCGCGGAAGTGCGGGATGACGTAGTCGGTGACCTCGCCGTCCATCGCGTCGTAGTCGACGGCGAAGTAGATGATGGTGCCGGCCTTGAAGCCGTGGTACCTGGCCCACTCGATCGCGCGGAACGCGTCGATGGTGCCCTGGTTGTGGCTGAAGTAGTCCGCGGACCGGCTCCACGTCTGGAAGATCGGGAAGCAGCTGAGCCCGTACTCCTTGATGGTGGCGAGCTCGCCCGGCTGGATCTGCTTCTCCGGCAGACTCGTGGCGGAGGGGTTGAAGAGGTAGCGGCCGATGTACCGGTAACCTGCGTCCTTCAGGGCCTGCGCACGCGCGGGCGTGATCTTGGTGACGCCGTCGCAGGCCGTGCCCCTGCGGGACTGGTCGCCGTAGGAGACGAGCAGCGAGGCCCAGGTCTGGAAGTCGCCCTTGCCGGTGACGGGGAGCTTGCTGAAGGACTGGAAGGTCTCCACGCCGGACTGCACCGTGGAGGTGAAGTCGCCGAAGGGGACGTTGCGCTTGTTCAGGATCATGGCCGCGGTGAAGAGCTGCGCCCAGACGCCGGTGGTGCCGTTCGACACGGTGTGGCTCTTCAGGCCGGACTGGGTGCCCGGTCCGAACACGCCGTTGGCGACGCCGTCCGCCATGCCCAGCTCGTACTGGATCGCGAACAGCATCGACTTGGCCACGTCACGGGAGTGGTGGCCGTCGCAGGGGATGATGTAGAAGTCCTTGCGCAGGATGTACCGGCCGTTCAGCCACTGCTGGATGGAACGGATGGTGTCCGAACCGTTGCTGACGGTGACGTAGGCGTCCATGTTGAACAGTCCCTTGACCACCTTGGGCCACAGGGAGCTGCCCGGGTAGGTGCCCGAGACGCCCATGTTCTGGTTGAGCTTCACGACCGCGGCCTTGACCCGGTCGTTGTACTGTCCGTCGATCTCGCCGCCGTCGTAGCCCTTGCAGTACAGGGCGGACTGGATGATGCGGCAGAAGTTGGCCGACGGGATGGTCGTCTCGTCGAGCTTGCCGTACAGCTCCCCCAGCTTCCCGAGGGTGGTCGGGCCGAAGGAGTTGGACAGGGCGGTGATGCCCATCTCGTACTGGAGCGCCCGGGTCAGGGCGTACATCACGGGCCAGCCGGTCTGGCCGTTCTCGCTCAGCTTGGATATGCCCAGGGTCGCGCCGTCGTTGTACGTGGTGTTGATGAATCTCTGGGCGCGAAGCACCATCTCGTCAGCCATGGCTCCGTCTCCTCCTGTCGGTCCGGCACGGACGGGCCCTGTGGGGCCCGCCGG
>NZ_NCTE01000246.1 GCF_002114215.1 Streptomyces sp. 13-12-16
CGCGCCCGCACGCGGTGCCCGCGGCGGCCGACCGGCCCGGACTCGGCACCCGCTGGGCGCGGTTCGTGCTGCGCCGGCCGGTGGCCGTGCTGGTGACCGCCGTACTCGGTCTCGGCGCCGTCGCCCTGCCGGCGCTGAGCCTCGAACTCGGGCTGCCCGGCGACGAGTCCAAGTCGGTGCAGACCACCCAGCGCCGCGCCTACGACCTGCTGTCGGACGGCTTCGGCCCCGGCTTCAACGGCCCGCTGACCGTGGTCGTGGACACGTCCAAGTCCGCGGACGCCCGGTCCGCCACGGACCTGGCCGTCACGACCGTACGGGACATGGACGGGATCGCCTCGGTCGGCGACCCGGTGTTCGGCGAGGCCGAGGACACGGCCGTCTTCACCGCCGTACCGGAGACCGCGCCGAACAGCGGCGAGACCAAGGACCTGGTGCACGCGCTGCGGGACGCGGTCTCGGGCGTCGAGGCCGGCACGGGCGCCGGCGTCTTCGTGACCGGCACCACCGCGCTGAACATCGACATCTCGGAGGCCATGTCCGACGCCCTCCTCCCCTACCTGACCGTGGTCATCGGCCTGGCGGTGCTCCTGCTGCTGGTGGTCTTCCGCTCGGTCCTGGTCCCGGTCAAGGCCGCGCTCGGCTTCCTGCTGTCGGTGGGTGCCGCCTTCGGCGTCCTCGTCGCCGTCTTCCAGTGGGGCTGGGCGGCGGACCTGCTCGGCATCGAGCAGACCGGACCGGTCATGTCTCTGATGCCGATCCTCGTCATCGGCATCGTCTTCGGCCTCGCCATGGACTACGAGGTCTTCCTCCTCACCCGGATGCGGGAGGCCTACGTCCACGGCGCGTCCCCCGGCGAGGCGGTCGTCAACGGGTTCCGGCACAGCGGACGGGTGGTGGCCGCGGCGGCGATCATCATGATCAGCGTGTTCGCCGGATTCATCGGGATGAGCAGCCCGACCATCCAGACGATGGGCCTCGGCCTGGCCTCCGCCGTCGCCTTCGACGCCTTCGTGGTCCGGATGGCGATCGCCCCCGCGGTCCTGGCGCTGCTCGGCCACCGGGCCTGGTGGCTGCCCCGTATCCTGAACCGCGTGCTGCCGAACGTGGACATCGAGGGCGAGGCACTGCGCAGCCGGGACCCGGACCCCGAGCCCCGGCCGGACGCGGCGGTGCCGCCGCTCCCCGCCGGCCGCCGGCC
>NZ_NCTE01000247.1 GCF_002114215.1 Streptomyces sp. 13-12-16
AGGCGGGAGCGGACGGTGCCGACGGGAATGTCGAGGGCTTCGGCGATCTCCTGGTAGCCGAGGTCGGCCCAGGCGAAGAGCAGCAGGACGTGCCGGTCGCCCGCGGAGAGACGGGCCAGTGCCCCGGCCAGTGGGCGGGCGGCGGCCTCGGCAGCGAGGCGGTCGTCGGCGGAGTCGGTCCAGCTGTCCGCGACCGGGTCGTGGCCGGTGCGGGCGAGCAGTTTCAGTGCCCTGACCTCCTCCCGGCGGTGCCGGCTGATCTGCTTGGCGGCGATGCCGTACAACCAGGGCCGGACGCCGGCGCGGGCCGGGTCGAACCGGGCCCGTATCCGGAAGGCCGTCAAGAACGTCTCGGCGGTGACGTCGTCGGCCGCGTCCCGCCCGAGCCGCCGGGCGACGTACTGATGGATCGCCGGGGCGTGACGGTCGAAGAGCGCCGCGAAACGCTCGGGTTCCTCGAGTGAGGCCGCGATGAGCTCGGCGTCGCCGCCGGCCAGGTCGGTCATGGACGGTCCGTCCGTTGGTGGGGTCGGTGGGTGTCAGGATGGTGGGTGGTCACACCCTGTACTTGCCGAGTCGCCGCGAACGGGTTCACGCCGCCGCCCCGGGCACCGTACGCCTCATGACACCCACCCGATGAAAGAACAACGACGCCCGTCGCGGACGGGGTGGTCGGGTACGGCGTACGGGAACGGCCGTCCACCGAGGCCGACCCGCTGGAGCGGCCCGCCGTCGTCCGACCGTTGACCAGCGGCTCTGAGACACGAGGTCTCAAGCTCGCGTGCGGTACTGGGCTCGAGCCCGCGTCGACAGGGCCCCGGAGCAGACGGACCCGCGTGGGTCGGCCCGCCTGCCCCGGGGAGATGGAAGGACCGGCCGAAGGCCGTGTGAGGGTCGTGTCCGCCGACACCGTCATGCCCCTGTGGGCCGGGAAGAAGGGCGGCGAGGCGCGGCTCATGCTCACCACGTCGGGACCGGCACCGGTCGAGGTCTGGCGCTGGAAACTGGAACCGGGCGAGGAGTACCCCAGCCACCCGCACCAGACCGGCGTCGTGGAGACCGTCAGCGTCACAGCCGGGCGGATGGTGCTCGTCGTCGACGGCGCCGAGCATCCGGTCGACACCGGGCAGACCGCAACGTTCGACGGCGACGTCCCCCACACCTACCGCGGCTCGGGCACCGGGACATGCCACCTGATCATGACCGTCCACATTCCGCCCGCTCCCGGCACGGCGGCCTGACCAGCGCGTCACAAGGCGGCGCGGAGCTCAACGCCGTGCTCGGTGCAGAATGTGCCGCAGTCGGCCTCGCGCTGTTCCGTCGTTTCGCGATCCGGGCCCGAGAGCCGGCCCGTCGAGCCGGCGGGAGCCTGTCTGCCCTTCTCCTGGCGCACTGCGAACAGGGACGCCTTCCCGGGCTGGTTCATCGGGCAGCGTGACGACGCGCGGGACACGCGGTGGGAGGCTCGCCCGGCCACCGCGGACGCAGCAGTCCCACACGTTCGCCGGAGTACGTCCCTTGGCCCCCGGCCGGGGCCGTTGCCCAGGGGGCACCAGCGACACCACACGATCGCATGACGTACCCACTGGCTGATCGATTCGGTTCCCGGTCCCCCGTTGCGGGCTTCGCTCCCGGGTCGGTGTCCGGGTGCCCCGTCACGGCCCTTCGGGCGCCGTCTGCTGGAGGCCGGTGGGCGGCGTGTCGGGGAACAGGCGGGTGAGGTCGAAGACGGCGGGGTGCAGGTCGGCGGCCAGGAACAGCAGGCGCAGCGGCTGGCTGCACAGTCCCGTCACGGTCGTGCGGCGGTTCGGGCCGCCGGGCGGGCGGGGGGCGAAGAGGAGGTGGAGGCCGGCGGTGTCCATGAAGGCCGTGTGGTTCAGGTCCCACACAAGGGCGGTCACGTGTGCCGGCAGGGCGTCGGCGGCGGCGCGCAACGGGGGCAGGGTGTCGAAGTCGATGTCCCCGTACGGGGTGATGTGTGCGGACGTACCGTCGATGACTGTGACGATGTTCACGGCGGGCGCGCCCCCTTCCGGGGGGTTGATGAGCCCAAAGGCGAAGCACCCCCGGGGAAGGGGGCGAACGACGATGGCGGGGCCGGGTGCCCGGGATGGGGGCAACGCCCGACTCCCCGAAGGCCGGCACCGGAAGGTGTCGGCCGGTCTCGTTGTCCGTCCACCGTCGCACACTGCCGCGCGCGACCGCGACTCACTGTCAGAAAAACGCTGTGCGGCGGAGCCGGAGGAACGACACCGGGATGCGGGCGGGCGAGGCCCGTGCGTCGGTGCCGGAGAAGGCCGCGGCACAGGCCGGTGAACTCGAGCGGGCGGCAGGAGTGTCGCGCCGAGGGCCGGACCCTCTACAGCGGCTGTCGTCCGGTGAGGGCTTCGCCGGGGTCGTCGGCCAGGGCGAGGCGGGCAGTGATGCGTTTGCCCACCGGCTCACGCCGCGCCTCGAAACCCCGGGCGACGGCCATGACGATCTCCAGGCCGTGCTGGCCGACCCGGCCGGCGTCCGCGGCCCGGGCGATCGGCAGCACCGGATCGGAGTCCCACACCGACACCTCCACCGTGTCACCGGCGATGCGCAGGTCCATCAGCGCCGGACCGGGGGCGTACTTACGGGCGTTGGTGACCAGCTCACTGACCACCAACTGCGTCACGTCCATCGCGCGCCGGGAGACCGGCAGGCCGTACTCGGCCTGTACTCGGGCGAGAAAGCCGACGGCCAGGTGACGGGCCCGGGCGATACCCGCTCCGTCCCCGTCCAACACGAGCGTGGCCTGTATGGCCTTCTCCCCCGGCGTAGTACCGTCCCCGCCCACGGGCACTGCTGCCATCCCCGCCGCCCTCACTGCCCCGTTCATCACCCAGCGCGCATACCCACCCGTACGCGGCACACACCCCCCACCCCTTCCCCGACCGCCCGCACCGTCAAGGCCCTTGCCCGCACCGTGCAGGGCAGCACCGCGGGCACGGCCTGATGTGCCAGTATCACCCCCATGGCCGAGGAACATATGACAGACGCACAATCCACCGAGCAGGCGCCGCATCCCGGCAGCGGGCTCTCGGTCACCGCCACCACCGCCCACGACGCCTGCGTCCTGACACTGGCCGGTGAAATCGACCACGACACCGGCGAGACGCTCCGCCACGCCCTGGACCCCTCCCTCACCGGCCGGCCCCGCATCGTGGCCGACCTGCGGCAGGTCACCTTCATGGACTCCAGCGGCATCAACATCCTCCTCACGGCCCACCACACCGCCACCGCGGCAGGAGGCTGGCTACGACTTGCCGCGCCCACCCCCGCCGTACTGCGCACCCTGCAGATCGTCGGCCTCGACCAGATCATCGACTGCCGCCCCACCCTGCAGGACGCCCTCGACGGCTGACCGTTCGGCGCAACTCCCGATCATGGAAGATGCGTCGACGGCCAGTGGGGACGTGGCCGAGGACGACGATGGTCAAAGCGGTCGTCGTGCAGATGACGACGGTGCCTGTGAGACGTCCCGCGAACCGCCCGCATCCTCCCGGCCTCGCCGGACCGGAGTCAGACACGGGCGAGTTCGGCGGCGCCGAAGGAGACGTCGAATCGGTCACACCAAATGCTGACGCTGGTGTACCGAGTGGGGTCGACGTCTTCGGGCAGGGTGTAGTTCTGGCTGCCCTTATTGCCCTTGAGCCTGCCGAGGCTGACATATTGCCCGTCGTCGAAGACGTGCCAGCCGGCCTTCCCCTCCTTCACCGGTGCGTCGGTGAGCCACACGCGCAGATCGGGGCCGTTGCTGGTGTCGAGGTTCTCCAGCCGGACGATGCGGGAGCCGTCGGCAAGCCGTACGAGCTTCACCGTGCCCGATGTCGCGTGCTCGTGGCTGATCAGCTCACCGCTCGCCAGTGTCTGCGGCCCGGTCGGCGTGGTGGGCGTCGAGGAGGACGACGCCGCAGGAGGAGCGGAGGTTTCCGCCAATGGGGGCAGCGCCTCCTCGACGGTCCTGTCCTGCCACAGCTTCCATGGCTGGAACCAGTACAGCCCGAAGCCGCCTCCGACGGCCACAGCCACCAGCACCGTGATGACCAACGGTCGTGCCGGCACCTTCCGTACGCGTCCCATCTCCGCCTCGCCTCCTGGGGGTTCGTCCGTCCTGTCCCATTCAACGGAATCGGGCGGCCGTACTGCACCCCGCAGGAGATGACGAGATCCTTACGGCGCACCGTCATGCTCAGCGGTGTTCGGGGTTGTCCGCCTCCGGTCGGCAGCCGGCGTCCCATTCCGACCGCTGGTTTCCGTACGCCGGGATGCCTCCTGCGCGTTTGAGCAGGGCTGCCAGGTGCATCAGGTTCCAGGTCATGAAGGAGGTGTTGCGGTTGGTGAAGTCATTCCCCGGCCCGCCCGAACCGGGGTCCAGGTACGAGGGACCAGGCCCGGCCGCGCCGATCCAGCCCGCGTCCGCCTGCGGAGGGATCGTGTAGCCCAGGTGCTGCAGGCTGTAGAGGACGTTCATGGCACAGTGTTTGACGCCGTCCTCGTTACCGGTGATCAGACACCCTCCGACCCGCCCGTAATAGGCGTACTGCCCCTGGGTGTTGAGCAAGCTCGAGCAGCTGTACAGGCGCTCGATGACCTGTTTGGTGACGGAGCTGTTGTCGCCGAGCCAGATGGGCCCGGCCAGGACCAGGATGTCTGCGGCCATCACCTTCTCGTACAGCGTGGGCCAGGCGTCGGTGGCGAAGCCGTGCTCGGTCATGTCCGGGTAGACACCCGGTGCGATGTCCTGGTCGACCGCGCGCACGAGCTCCGTGGTCACCCCCCGCGCTTCCATGATCGCCCGACTCCTGTCGACGAGCCCCTGGGTGTGGCTGAGCTGGGGGGACGGCTTGAGCGTGCAGTTGACGAAGAGGGCGTGCAGGTCGTCGTAGCGGTAAACGTCCTCGGTGGACGGGGCGAGCGGTACTGCCATGGCGGACTCCCGGGAAGGAAGGCGGACGAATTCGGGAGGCGGCACTGCGCGCCGCCCCGACGGCAGCGTCTCGCGGAAAACGCGAATTGTCCTGTTTCGGCGCGTCGAATCAGTCGGTGACATCGGGAGTCGGTCTCGCCGGTGCGATGGCGCACTGCGTATGAACACCGGGCCCCACCGCCGTCCCCGACGCCTCACCGCCTCCCGTGCACGAGCCCGTCAGTGACCGGTCTGAGGGCTCGAGGTCAGCGGGGTCACTTCTCGACGATGGTGATGTCCTCGATCAGCCGGGTCATCCTGATGGTGTTGTTGTCAGTGATCTCGATGACCTGCTGCAGTCCGTGGAGGGACTCCTCCTGCCCTGAGAGGCGGAACTCTTCGTACTCACCGGCCAGGTAGGCGGGGAAGCAGCTCAGGGACGGACCGAAGAGGCGGATGTAGTCCGCGAGGCGACGGAACAGCTTCGGGAGGATCACCTGGTGCTCGGTGATGGAATCGAGCTTCTCGATTTTGGCCCCGCTCTCGAAGGTCACGTCCTTGGCCCACACGCTGTTGGGGGCCTTGGTGGCGCGTGCCTGCCGGGTGGTGTCGGCCATGTCGGCGCGCAGTTCTTCGGGAAGTTTGCTGTAGAAGGTCGGGTAGACCAGGCCGAGTTCAAGCAGTCGGTGGTTGGCGGTCTGGTGCAGGTGGTCGGTGGTCACGACGGTGCGTTCGCCGTTCTTGAGACCTGACGGCAAGTCGCCCCGGCCGACCAGGGCGATGCAGCGGCCGAACGTGTCGGCGCCGCTCGCGAGGATGAAGCCGGGTACGGTCTCCGGGGTCGAGGCGGTGACCTTCTCCTTTTCGTCCATGAGGACGGTGCCGAAGCCCAGCCAGGACAGCAACTCGTCGCGGGCGGCGCGAGCTCCCAGGTCCAGTGGCTGGTGGACCTCGTCGGGCCCGACCCCCTCGTAGTGGGTTTCCAGTGCGTCGATGGCGTCCATCCGGACCGTGCCGCCGCCACGGCTGTTGCGCTTGACCCGGTTCCTGCCGGGCACGTCGCACCAGAAGCCCGGGTCCTGGGGCAGGAAGGAGACGGTGTCGCCGTCGGGCCGGGTGTTGATGATCCGGTACGTCCCCTTGATTGCCAGCATGGGCATGGGCGTGGGCATGGGTGTCTCCAGTGGCGTGGGGGAGCATGTCGGGGATTATTGTCATTTCACAGGATGTGGAAATGCGGGAACGACCAGGTGACACGCGAGCAGCAGGGTGGCGCCGCGTGCGAACGGGTGAACGGTCCTTGTTTCGAGCTCGGCGGGACCCGCATGGTTCCAGGAGGAACCCCCGACCGTAGCCTCCCGACCGGAAAGCACCGGCGTGCGGATCGGCGGTCACCGCGACACAGCAAGCTGTCGAGCGATATCACGAGCTCAAGTTCAACACCTCAAAGAATTCCATGGGCCGGAATTGTTCGTCGCACGAAATGGGTTCCGGGTACGCCGTCCGGCTTAGCGGTCACAGGCTGCGGTGGCAAGCTTCGCAGGTGGCTGCAATAGTTCCGACGAGTGGGGCCACACAGGCGTAAGGTCATCGCAACGCGGCCATATCGGCCTGCCCGCTCAAAGTACGCAGGACACGTACGGGAAGGACCGCAGGCCGTTGTGCCGATTCCGACGCGCGGTCTGACAACACACCCGTCAATGATCGCCAACTCTCATCAAACCCAGCGGCAACGCCACTGGCGAGCAGCATCCTCCACGCATGGGCGGGATCGGGCCAGGCCCACAACCGTCCGCCGCGCCCTACGGGCCGATTCCCGGGAAGGTTCAGATATGGCAGTTTGTGTTCATCACATCAAACTACGTCCCGATGCGGACGAGAACGAATTCAATAAATTCGCCACCGAGGAGCTCCTCCCTGCCGCACGAACTTTCACGGACCGCAGGGCGGGACTGCATGCAGATCGACACTTGTTCCTCAGGGGGAGCACCGAAGGTCGAACCTACTTGTGGATCATCGAGTGGACTCACCCGGGAGGCGAAAGCAATGACTCGTTCGTCGTCTCCGTCGGGCCAAACCTTAAAACAAGACTCGACACCTTTGCTGTGCATACGTTCAAGCTCTACGCCACCATGGCGCGGTCCGGGAATGATTCCATCGTGACACCGACGCTCGATGTCCCCGATGAACTCAGAGACCCTCAAGGCTGGCTCGGCGAAGACGTCTGGAACGTGATGTGAATACACCATCGGGGCTCGATGGCCTCGATCTTCCGCGAGGGTCCGCCGACGGAGCCGGTGGGCCCTTCCGCCTTGTGGAGCCGGTGGTGGGCAGGAGCGGGGGCCGTCCGAGGGCGCCGGTGCTCTCGTGGCTCCGGGGCCAGTGGCGGGCGAGGCGGAGGATGCGGCGCCGGCCGCATCGCGGCGGCCACGAATATGGCATGGTCAAGGCCAGTTTCCCGCCCACCTGCCGGACAGCCCGCTTCCTGGAGGCGCGAAATCGGGCGCAGGCGCTTGCCGGAACGTGAGCAGAGCGCCATCGGGGACCTGGGAAACCCAGAACGGCCTACGGCGAACACATACAGCCAGGCCATGGCCCAAGTGGTGATCAAGGGTCTCAGGTGCTGTACTGGATCAAGGACCAATGAGTACTCAGAGCCTCTCGAACCCCTCGGAACCGCCGAACGCCGCCGATGCCGGCTGTTGATTTCGGAAGGTGGGACGAGGATGGCAGTACCTCGGTGGCGAAAACTCGTCGATCACATCCAAAGTGTGCCCGAGGGTGTCCATGAAACGAATCTGCCCGGTATCGGCTACCACAACCGGACGCAGTTCGGAAAGCAATTCGGCGAAGACGGACAGTCGCGGTGCGTCATGTTCAACTGGGACATGTACGCGGACGTGACTCCGGAGCACCTCGTACCCAAGACCAACGTCGAAGGAATGCTCCCCATGTCCAAGACCGTACTCCTGTCCCAGGTCAAACCCGGCGCGCACAACGACAGCGTCCTGGTCGTCCAGAAGGCCTTGGCGGCGGCCGTGGGACTCGACTCCAGCTCGGGCCCCGGCGTCTTCGGCCGGCTCACCCAGGACGCGTACGCCAGATGGCAGCGCCACCTGGGCTTCTCCGGCGCGCAGGCGGACGGAATCCCGGGGGAGGTATCGCTCAAGAAGCTCGGCGACCGCTTCGGTTTCAAGGTCGGTCCCGACGGCCACCAGCCACCGGGCGGCCGAGTGGTCTCCCCGGTGCCCAAGCACCACGTCACCTACCCCTTCGGGGTCAAGAACCCGCGCTACAAGGCCGGTTACCACACCGGGGACGACTACGCCGCGCCGGACGAAACCCCCGTGGTCGCCGTCCGCAACGGCACGGTCCGGTGGTCGAACGACAACGGGGGCGCGTACGGCCGCTGGATCGGCCTTCAAGCCGACAACGGCCGGGTCTACGTCTACTGCCACCTGTCGCACCGGGGCGCCGACGTGGGCCAGTCGGTCAAGGCGGGCCAGAGGATCGGCAAAGTCGGCAGGACCGGCGACGTCACCGGCCCGCACCTCCACTTCGAGGACCATCCGGCGGGCCCGTTCGTCTACGCCCAGTGCCGCAAGCCGTCGTGGTGAGCAGCCCACGGGAAACAACCGACGGTGATCCGCCCCTCCCCCGTCCGGGCAGGCGCCCGCTTCGCACGCGGTCGGCTCGTGGGACGTCCCGGGCTCAGCACGGCATGAGTGCTCCGACCGGTGTACGACCTTTGCACCTGTCCCCCGTGGGCACGGTGCGTGGCGGCCGCGGTCCTGTGGACGTCCATGCCGTCGGCGCTGTGCCGGTTCGCCGTGGTGACCGGTGTTCCGCTGGGGCTCGCCGGGCCCGAGTACGACGCGATGCCCCTTCCCGGCCCCGGCGTCGCGCACGCCCTTGATCGCACAGAGGACTCCTGATGCGCAGCGTGACCTGTTCGATGAACGTCTCACTCGACGGCTGCATCGCCGGGCCGGACGGCGGCTTCGACCGGGCGGCGCCCGACGAGGAGGTCTTCCGCTTCTGGACCGGCGAGATCCGGGAGGTCGGCGTTCACCTGATGGGACGACGGCTGTACGAGACGACGCTGTACTGGGAGACCGCCGACCAGGATCCCTCGCTCGACGACGCGTCGCTCGAACGGGCCGCGCTCTGGAAGCCGCTCCCCAAGGTGGTGTTCTCCACCACGCTGTCGACGGTGCAGGGCAACGCCCGCCTGGCCTCCGGCAGCCCGGCGGAGGAGATCGGGCTGCTGCGGACCGGGCCGGGGGCGGGCGACATCGCCATCGGCGGTGCGACTCTCGCCGCCGAGGCGGCCGCGTCGGGGCTGATCGACGAGTACCGGATCGTGGTCCACCCGGTGCTGGTGGGTGGTGGCGTTCCGTTCTTTCCCCGGCACGGGCGCCGGGTGGATCCCGAACTCGTCGGGACCCGCACCTTCAGCTCGAGATTCGTCCACCTCCACTACCGCGTGGCCCACTGACCGTTGCGGGAGACGAGGTCGTTGACGCCTGAGCAGGACCACATTCCGTCACAGCGACGAGTGCTGGAAGCTCGCGGTGCTCCTGGACGTTGTCTCCAGGCATGAAGATCGGTGAAGCTTCCAGAGTCAGCGGCGTGAGCGCGAGATCGCTGCGGCACTACGAGGACGAGGGCCTGATCGCCCCCGGCCGTTCCAGCAACGGCTTCCGCGACTACTGCCGGTCCACTGTCGACCGGGTGCTCGTCATCCGCTCACTACTGGAGTCCGGGCTGCCCGTGCGATTGATCAGGGAGGTCCTGCCGCACCTCACCGACGGATCCGATACCGGCGCCGACGTGGTGTGCGTGGAGTTCCTGCACGAAGTGCAGAGCTATCGCGATCGGCTCGCCGCTCGCATCGCCGTCCTCAACGATCAGCAGGCGGCACTCGACGCCTACCTTCGACAGGCCCGTCGCACTGATCCATGACTGCCGCTTGACCTTGACACAAGTGTCAGACTCCTACGTTCGGCGCATGGAGACCAACGAGCGGCGGCACACCGCTGAGCAGACGATGCGAGCACTGGTCCAGCGATCGCGCCGAGGACCGAAGGACCTGACCCTGACGACCGGTCATCGCCTCCCCACCCCGGGGCCCGGCGAGTACCTGATCCGCGTCGCCGCCGCCGGGATCAACTTCGCCGACGTCATGCAGACGCGTGGAACTTACGGAGCCGGTCCGCAAGCGCCGTACGTGGCGGGCTTCGAGGCCGCCGGCGAGATCGTGGGGGCCGGCCCGGACGTCGAGAGCCCGCTCCCGTCCGGCATGCACGTCGTCGGCACCGGCCCCGGCGCTTTCGCGCAGTACATGACAATGCCGGCCACGGGTGTGCTCCCCGTGCCTTCCGGCTGGAGCGACGCCTCGGCCCTCGGCCTGGTGCTGAACTGGACCACCGCCCTGGCGGCACTGAAACCGCTGGGTGGGATCGAGGCGGGTGAGACAGTCCTCGTACATGCCGCGGCCGGAGGCGTGGGGCAGGCCGCCGTCTGCCTCGCCGGCCACTACGGCGCGCGCGTGATCGCCACAGCGTCACCGGCGAAGCACGACACCGTCAAAGCGCTCGGCGCCGACGAGGTCCTGGACAGCCGGCGCCCCGATCTGGCCGAGGAGATCACCCGCCTCACCGGCGGGGTCGACCTGGTCCTGGAATCGGTGGGACAGGCCACGTTCGAGGCCAGCCTGTCGGTCACCAAACCCTTCACCGGACGCATCGTCGTGTTCGGCGCCGCTTCCGGCGACGCCACTCTGACCACGCACGACCTGGTCTTCACCCACCAGGTCCAGGTCAAGGGTCTGCACATCGGTGCGCTGGCGACTGCGGCGCCGTCCCTCTACCGGTCGTTGCTCGTCGAGATCGAGGCCCTCATCGCCTACGGCGTGTACACGCCCGGCACCCCCGAGGTCCACCCCTTGGCGGAGGGGGCGATGGTGCTGCAGGAACTCGAAGCGGGCCGGACCCACGGCAAGCACGCCCTCGATCCCTGGCGCTAGGAACCGTCTGGGACGGGCCGCCCACGGGACGGAACGGCTCCGGATCCACCGGACCCTGAACGCCGCTGAGGAGCCTTCCGCTCACCGTCCGACGGATTTGATCCGTCGGACGCGGTTCCCGTTCGGGTGATCCGGGCCTGACCACGAGCAAGTGCGTTACGCAGCGACGAATCGCTGGTACGCGCGTGGACCCATGAGTCTCTCGGCGGGTTCGGGTCATCGCCAGGACGGCACGTGACACCTGCCGGAGGACATGATGGATCGGCTTGCCGTCGCCGCTTCACCCATGCTGATCGGCTGACCGTGCCTCATGAGGGATGTGACATGTTGGACAGTGAACCGGACACCGTGCTGGGACCGTTCTCGTCTCCGGGCGCGCAAGCGACGCCGTGGGCGTCGGTGTCGGCGCTCCTCGACGAGGCGGAGGTGTGCTGGCTTTCCACGGTGCGGCCCGACGGGCGACCGCACGTGACGCCGTCGTCGGCGGCTCGGAGTCTGGACGGCGTGTGCTTCACCACGGGTGGTCAGGAGCGCAAGGCACGGAATCTCGAGCACGATTCCCGCTGTGTGCTGACGACTGGCACGAACCCCCTGACCGGTGTGGACGTGGTCATCGAGAGTGCCTGGTACCGGATGGGCGAGGCCGTCGTCGCCGGCGACATCGGGCCGTACCGAGTGGCCCCGGTTGTCGGGTTCGCTTTCGGCAAGCTGCCGACGTCCAGCCGGACCCGCTACACGTGGCCGAGTCGGTGACGATGACGCCCTCACTGCAGCAGAAGGTCCAGAGCCTGCTCGACGAACTCGTTGACACGGGGGCGGAAACCGGCGTGCAGGTCGCCGTTCACCACCACGGTGCTCTTGTCGTCGACGCTGTCGCCGGCACCGCCGACGGCCGGACCGGGCGCAGGGTGACTCCGGAGACCCCGTTCTTCAGCTTCTCCGCCGGCAAGGTCATGACGTCGCTGATCGCTCACCTGCTCGTCAGGACCGGTGATGTCGGGTACGACACACCAGTGGCCGACCTGTGGCCGGAGTTCGGTGCCCATGGCAAGGCGACCGCGACTCTTCGACACGTGCTCACCCACTCGGTCGGCGTGCCGGCGATGCCTCGTGGCATCGGCCCCGCCGATCTGACCGACTGGTCGCGGGTCTGCGCCGCGATCGCCGACGCCGAACCGCGGTGGCGCCCCGGGACCAGGACGGGATACCACTCGTTCACCTATGGCTTCCTCGTGGGCGAGGTCGCACGCCGGGCCACGGGCAGGCCGATGCGGCAGCTCTTGCACGAGTGGGTCACCACGCCCCTGGGCCTCGACGGTGACCTGTACTTCGCTGTGCCCCGAACCGACCTGGCCCGGCTGGCCCGCCTCGAGGACTCCGCACCGCACCCGGCCGCCCCGCCCGACGGCGATTCCGTCCTCGCGCCCTGGGAAATGCGGCCGACCGCCGCCATGGGCAACAGTCATGCGATCCTGCAAGCGGACATCCCGTCGGTCGGCACCTTCACCGCGCGGGGAATCTCTGCCGTGAATGCCGCGCTCCTCGACGGCCGGCTCATCGGTTCGCACCGGCTCGAGGAGTTGACGGCCGTGTCCTTCGAGGGCACCGACCAGGTCTTCGGCAACCATGTGCGGCTGGCCCTGGGCTATCCGATCGGCCGCATCGGTACTCGGCCGGACGAGACACCCACCACGTTCGGCTGGGTCGGTGGCGGCGGCAGCTACGTCTGCGCCGACACCGCCACCGGCATCTCCTTCGCCATGACCAAGACCCGTCTCACCCCCCACTTCGACACCGCACAACGACTCGCGGACCTGACCACAGCCGAGATCGCCCCACGTGCTTGAGTCCCGGCACCGCGAAGCCTTCCTCGGATCGTCCCCGGGTCTTCTTCTTCGTCGCTTCGATCTCTTCGAGAGGCGCGGCATGTGCTCGGCACAGGTCCAGCGTGACCGTTCTCCCGCCGTCCACCGTGATCTCGTACGACTTCGCCGGAGTCCGGCGGTCGATGTCTCAGGCGGTGATCCCGGCCTTCATCGTGGGGCAGCTTTCGCCGACTCCGAGGACTCGACCGTCGCATCGTGCGGGACGACGATCTCGTTCCCTGGGCCGTGGATCCCGAGCACCGTCAGCGGTATCAGATCGCCGTGCTCCGGGCCGAGGCACGGCACCGGGCCGGCATGTCTCTCGACGAGGACCGCTCCAGACGGCTTCGCTCCTGGCGCTTGATGCTCGAAAAGCCGTCGCCGCGGGCGGCAGCGATGACGCGTGCCCACGGGCAGCTCGGCCCGCTGCTGGTGCGCGCCGTGCGCTCCGACTGTGACCATGCGGAACGAACCGTGAAAACGGCTCGGGCGGCACCCGCGCGGTGAGTGCGGGTGCCGCCCGAAGCGACGTCGAGGGCGAGGAAAGCGAAAGAGCTTGTTCAGGAAGGATGTGAGAAGGAAGCCCTTTCATGGCCTCGCCGTGGACAAGGCTAGCACTCAGCCCGGGATCAGGTCGCGCAGATTCTCAAGGGTGATGATCCGGGAGTCCGGGTGCAGCCCTTCGGGACGTTCGAGACCGATGTACGTCACGGGTTCGTCCGGGACCGGCCCGCCGTCCCACAGTTCCACGGCCGTGGTGTCACCGGCCATCAGGTCGATCAGGTACCGCACCGTCAGCTGTTCGCGTTCCACCACGGCGCGCACCACCTTGGACACCGACAGCTGGTTCTCCTCGACCCGGTTGGCCGACGAGACGCCCTTCAGATACAGGTGCAGCCACTTCGCGCGCCACCGGCCGTCGTCCTCGCGCCGGAACACCAGTGGCAGCGCCACCCGGCCCGTTCCGCGGAGCTCCGACTTCATGCGTACCGTGCGCGGTTCGAACGGCCGGCCTCTCTGCTCGCGGTCGCGCAGCATGAAACCGAAGAACGACTCCTCGACCTCCTCGAAGCCCTCGCCGGCGTAGATGTTGACCTGCGGAACGATGAATGCGCCGCGCACCCGGTCCAGGGACAGGCTGATGAATTCCGAGGCCCCGTCGGGCGCCTCGGTGACATCGCCCGAGTGCTCGCCCCCGACGGCCTTGAGGGACGTGTAGGAGAGCCAGGAGTCGGTGCTGTAGTCGGCGTGGAGAAGCAGCGCCGAGAGGTCGTAGTCGGTCCGGTGCCCGGTCTCCTTCCAGTACACGAAGAAGCGCAGTTGTTCGCCGTCGACCGCCGAGAGCGAACCTCGCGGCAGTACGCCGAGCCCGGTCGCGGTCGCCCTGCCGCTGAGCGGGAGCGCCACGTCGAGGATGTCGGGGCCGAGCAGCAGCCGGCCCGGTGCCGGGAGCCTGCGGCGCGTCTCGGCGTCGAGGGCCGCGATCAGACGATCGCGGTCGGCGGCGGGGACCGGCCGCCGGGCGTCGGGGGCGGCCCAGCCCCGGCCCCGGCGATTGACGAAGATCCGGGGTTCGCCGGTCTCCCGCTCCCGGTTCCGGAAGTGCTCGCGGACCGAGAGCACGACCCGGCCGGAGACCTCGGGAGCGACCTGTACCGCGGCGTCCACCACCGCGTCCCGCTGCTCCCGGTCGGCGGCGATGCGCAGCAGGTGGTCCAGGGCGCGGAACAGCTTGCCGGGCGCGGACTTCAGCAGTCGTACCGCACCGAGGACGTCGAACTCGTCGAGCAGCTCCTCGACACGGCTGTCGAAGGACCGCGCCTCCTTCTCGCCCCGCGCCACGGCGAACACATCGGCGGCGTGTGGCCAGCGCGGGTACTCGTGCGGGTGGAGACGCTCACCGAGCCGCTTGAAGGGCTCGCGGTGCGCGTGCACATCGGCCAGTCTGGCGGGGTTCGCCGCGACCACGGCGTCGAGGCCCGCGAGCAGCGCGCGGCGGACCGGCCGCGAGAGAGCCCGGAACCGGGTCGGCTCCTGCAGCGTCACGTCGCCGCCCGACAGCGCGCAGGCCAGCCGCAGCACATCGGTGACGGTGTCCAGCAGGAGGTCCGCGCCGACAGCGAGACGGGCCTTGTTGACGACCGCCCGGTTCTCCCGGACCGGGATCGACTCCGGCTGGGGGCCGGGCGCGCACCGTTCGGCGAGGATCGCGAGGTCGCGCAGACGGTCCTCGCCCAGTGGCGTCGTACTGCCCGCCAAGGCCAGGTACAGGTCCGTGAGTTCGTCGTCCAGGTCCCGCCCGAGGTGCAGGACGGTCACCCGGTCGCCCGCCGAGGCGATCAGCTCGTCCTGCGCCGCGAGCATCTCCTCGTAGGTGTGCTGGTAGCGGCCGTACGTGGGGAGGCTGAGCAGGTCCAGCACCCCGTGTGCCAGTTGCGTCAGCACGTTCTTCCGCGACGTGTCGTCGGCGAGCGCCTTCGTCACACACCGCATCCAGAACTCTTCGGTGTCCGGCACGTTCGCCGGAAAGTCGATGAAGTACGAGTTGTGCCGGACGTGGTCGCCCACCATCTCGCTCACGGTGCGCAGCGTCCGCCTGGCGGTGTGCACGACCGCGGCCTCGGACAGCCCGGACAGCCGCTCCAGCAGCTTCGCCGAGAGCTTGAAGCCCACGGATGCCAACGCCGCGTCGAACTGCCGCGCGGCGGTGGCTCCTTCGCCCGCGGAGCCCCGGGGGGAGGGAAGGCGGTGGGTGTGCCGGATGACCAGCGATTCGAGACTGTGCGCCATTCGGGGATGATCGCAGAGGTGTGCGAGGCGGTGCACAGGAGTTTTCGTACGTGCCCCGGCGTCGTGATCACCCCCGTCCCCAGGGGGAGGGCCTGCTCTTTCGGTTCAGGTCGGGGAGCGGCGGCCGTCGGCCTCGAAGAGGGGGTCCGGCCCGGACCACTGCCGAGTACACCGGCACCCGGCCCGGTGGCGGCACGTCGTCCTGGCCGTGGCTGCCGTCCACCTGACAGCCGTCCGGGCCGGCGCCGGTGAGGAGGGGGGACGGCCACGTCCTGATCCGGTGGGGTGCGAGCGGGATCCGCTGCCTGTCGAGCAGGTCCGTTCGCACCGCCCGGTACGAAGCCGGTCGCTTCCCGCACCGGTCCCGTCGGCGTCGCGCTCTTCGAGGGCCGGCGCTTTTCCGTGCGCGAGTCGGCGAGGCCGGCGGTGCGCGGCCCGTACAAGCCCCGGACGGGAAGAGTGACGCAAGCCATAGCAACACACTGTCCGATCGGTCAGTTCTGACCGATCGGACAGTTATGGTTGAGGAATGGCACGCTCCGCCTCCGCCATGCGCGGTCAGATCCTGGAGTCGGCACTGCGGCTGTTCGCCGTGCACGGCTTCCGCGGCACCTCGTTGCAGGACATCGCCTCCGACGTGGGCTGCTCGAAGGCGTCGCTCCTCTACCACTTCGCCGGCAAGGAAAAGATCTTCACCGAACTGCTGACCCCTGCCCAGGACGCCCTCGCCGCGCTGCTCGACCGCGTGGCCGGGCTGGAGGGCGGCCGGCTGGTGGAGGAGACCGTCGTCGGATACGTCGACCTGACGCTGCGGTTCCGCCGCGAGATCCGGCTCCTCTTCGAGGACATCGCCGAGATGTCCTGCCACCAGGACCTCAACGTCATCGAGTTGGCGGACCGGCTGCTGGACGCGCTGGCCGGCCGCTCGCAGCGGGCACCGGCCCGGGTGGCGGCGTGGATGGTGCTGGGCGGTGTCTTCATCACCGGCGCCACCGATGACGAGGTGGCACCGGACGAGGTGCTGCGTGCCGAAATGATCCGCAGTGCGCTGCGGACGCTTGACCACACCCCCAGTTGACCCCCTAACGGAAAGACCCCTCCTCCATGGCGACCTTGCTGTACCGGCTCGGGCGGTTCTCCTTCCGCAGAAGAGGCCGAATAGCCGCGGTCTGGCTGCTCCTGCTGACCCTGCTGGGCATCGGAGCCGCCACCCTGATGGGCCCGACCAGCGACAAGTTCTCCATGCCGGGCACCGAGTCCCAGCGGGCGCTGGACGACCTCGACCGGCAGTTCCCGCAGGCCGGCGGGGCGACCGGCGCCATCGTCGTCGCCGCGCCCGAGGGTGAGAAGCTCTCCCCCACCGCGGTGGCACCCGTGGTGAAGGAAGTCTCCGGGATCGACGGCGTCACCGCCGCCATGGACCCGTTCCAGGCCGGCTCCGTCTCCCAGGACGGCCGTTACGCCCTGATCCAGGTGCAGTTCGACAAGGCCGCCGACGAGGTCACCGACGAGCAGAAGGCGGCCTACGAGGCCGTCGGCGCCGACGCCGAGGGCCTGCGGATCGAGCACGGCGGCGAGGTCATGGGCGGTGAGGTGGAGGTCGGCTCCACCGAGGCGCTCGGCGTCCTGGTCGCCGCGGTGGTCCTGGTCGTCACCTTCGGCTCGCTGGTCGCCGCCGGCATGACCCTGCTGAACGCGCTGATCGGCGTCGCGGTCGGCATGGCCGGCCTCTTCTCCCTGACCGGTGTCATCGAACTGACCTCCACCGCCCCCATCCTGGCGCTGATGCTGGGCCTGGCCGTCGGCATCGACTACTCGCTCTTCATCACCTCCCGCTACCGCCAGTACCTGGCCGAGGGCCTCCAGCCCGAGGAGGCCGCCGGCCGCGCGACCGGCACCGCCGGCTCCGCCGTCGTCTTCGCCGGTGCCACCGTCGTCATCGCCCTGGCGGGCCTCTCCGTCGTCGGCATTCCCTTCCTGAGCGTGATGGGCCTGGCCGCAGCGGGCACCGTCGCCGTCGCCGTGCTGGTCGCCCTCACCCTGCTGCCGGCCTTCCTCTCCTTCGCCGGCGACAGGATCCTGCCGCGCAAGCAGCGCCGCGCGGGCGGAAAGCCCGCCGAGGAGAGCGCCGTCACCGAGGGCTTCGGCTTCACCTGGGGCCGGCTCGTCACCAGGCTGCGCGTACCGCTCCTGGTCGTCGGCATCCTCGGCCTGGGCGCGCTCGCCCTCCCGGCCCAGGACATGCGCATGGCCCTCCCGGACGCGGGCACCGCCGCCGAGGGCTCCCCCGCACGAGAGGCGTACGACCTGACGTCCGAGGGCTTCGGCGAGGGCTTCAACGGCCGTCTCATCGCCGTCGTCAACGGTGAGGACGCGCGGTCCACCGGGGCGGCCGCCGAGAAGGCCACCGCGCTCATCAAGGACACCGACGGCATCCTGGCCGTGGCCCCGCCGCAGCTGAACGAGCAGGGCACCACCGCCCTGCTGGCCGTCATCCCCGAGGCCGGCCCGACCGCCGTCGCCACCGAGGACGCCGTCCACGACATCCGCGACCGGGTCGCGGACATCGAGGGCGCCGACATCGCCCTCACCGGCGCGACCGCCCTGGGCATCGACGTCTCGGAGAAGCTCGCCGACGCCCTGCCGGTGTATCTGCTCCTGGTGGTGGGCCTGTCCATCCTGCTGCTCATGCTGGTCTTCCGGTCGGTCCTGGTACCGCTGAAGGCGGCCCTGGGCTTCCTGCTCACCGTGGGCGCGACCTTCGGCATCACCGTCGCCATCTTCCAGGAGGGCCACCTCGCCGGCCTGGTGGGCGTCGACACCCCCGGCCCGCTGGTGAGCTTCCTGCCGATCCTGCTCATCGGCATCCTGTTCGGCCTCGCCATGGACTACGAGGTCTTCCTCGTCTCCCGCATGCGCGAGGACTTCGTCCACGGCGCCGACCCGCAGGCGGCCATGGTCAGCGGCATGGGCCACAACGCCCGCGTCGTCACGGCCGCCGCGCTCATCATGACGTCCGTGTTCGGAGGCTTCGTCCTGATGGACGACCCGATCATCAAGTCCATCGGGTTCGCCCTCGCCGTCGGCGTGGTCATCGACGCCTTCGTCGTCCGCATGGCGCTGGTACCGGCGGTGATGTCACTGCTCGGCCGTGCCGCCTGGTGGCTGCCGGGGCCCGTCGACAAGGCCCTGCCCGACCTCGACATCGAGGGTGAGAAGCTGAACCGGCGGCTGGACGCGGAGACACGCGACGAAACCCCCGTCCCGGTCTAGACCCGCACACCGGACCGCAGTTCGGAGGACGGGGCCCGCACAGCGGTCCCCGTCCTCCTTCGCTCCCCCGCCCTTTCCGGCCGCCTCGGGGAACACACCGTCTCCGTGATCCCCGACGAGGGGACGAAACGGTGACGGAGGGCGTGGGACACGGGTCACATGTTCCCGGCGCACCGCAGGATCGCGTGCACGTCCTCCTCGAACCGCAGGCGCCGGACGGGCGAGCGCCGGTATCCGACCGGGAACGAGAAGGTGGATCGGGCTCCGGTGCGGTGTGCGACGTCGACCATCACCGCCGTGTCCAGCCTGGGCAACTGCCCGAGCAGGAGCGGGAGGACCCAGCCCCATGTGCGCGAGTCGACGGCGTTCCCGTAGACCAGAGCCGCGCACCGGTGCGTTCCCAGCTTTTCCCGCAGGGCACCGGCGAAAGAGCGGGCGGAACGTGGACCGTCCCAGTCGACGTGCTCGCTCAGTTCGCCGGAGTCCACCTGCGCCACGACGGCATCGCCGCCGTCACGGAGCGTGATCCACTGCAGTCGGACGCCCCTTCGGCGGGTCCACGTCCGGGGAGCGGTCCGTACGGCCGCATCGAGGACTTGGATGCAGTCCGCGCGCACGTGAGCCGGAAGAGATCCGAGTTCGGCCAGGATCGCCTCGCCCCCCGTCGCCATGCCCGCCCCCCCAACACGGTGTGATCCTGATCGGCCATAGGGTAACGCGGCCCTGATCCGGCATCGGTTCGCCACGGACGCCTCGCCCCCGATTGGCGGCGGCGACAGGGCACACACAGACTGGACACAGGAGTGGTCTCCGGCGGTGGTCCGACCGGGAGGAGACTCAGGTGTTCGGACAGGTGCGAGCGATTTCCGACAACGGTTCGATCTTTATGATCAAAGTCAGTGTCTACGGTGATGATCTGACCGAGCTCGATCACGTTTTCACCGACGAAGAGGGACGGTACAGCGTGGCGATCGCCGCAGGCGAAACCGTCACCGTTCGGTTCGACACCCACCATTCACTCACCAATGCCGAGGACTGGCAGCCGTCGCTGGTCGCGAACGTGATCACCAGCGACGAGACACCCCTGGACCGCTGCCTGCTTCCGGCGGGCCAGGATTTCGGCGCGGCGTCGAACATGGACGCCCTGAACGGGTTCGCGCTCGCGGCGGCGGTGGACGAGGGCGAGGAGTACGCCGCGACAGCGGTGAGGCGCCTCACGAGGCTCAAGCAACCGGACCCGGTGCTCCAGGGACTCCAGCAAAGGCTTCTCGACCACTTCGGCGAACCGGCTTGAGCCCATGCACCTCCGCCACGCGACCACGCACGACGCGCCGACGGCCGGGTGGTGGCCGCGGTGCTGGAGGGACCGCGCCTGCGTCGCGGCCGTGAGGTGGTCAAGGTGAAGCAGGTCATCGAACCGCTCCGGCAACTCCCGCACGCCCGCTGAACCGGCCCGGCGGAAATCGGCTGCCGGCTCCCCCCGCTTCCGAGCGTGACGACCGCGCCGCGCCCTCCATTTTCGTCTCCTTGACGAAAATAGAGCTCCCCATTATCGTCAGCGGGACGAGAAAGAGGGAGGTCCCGTGGCCGACATCACCCGGCGTCTGGGCTGGCGCCACCTGCGTTCCACGCCCACGGCACACATCCGTCACCACCGCGGCGGCAAGCTGGTGCACGACGGGCCAGGACTCGGCTTCTGGTTCCGTCCGTTGACCGCAGCGCTCTCCGAGGTGCCGGTCGAGGACCGTGAGCTGGCCATGACCTTCCGCGCCCGCACGGCCGATTTCCAGGACGTGTCGGTGCAGGCGACCGTCACCTACCGGATCGGCGACCCGGCACTCGCCGCCGCCCGCCTGGACTTCTCCGTCGACCCCGACACCGGGGCCTGGCGCGGGGCCCCGCTGGAGCAATTGGGCACACTGCTCACCGAGACGGCCCAGCAGCACGCGCTGGACGTGCTGGCCCGCACCCCGCTGTCCACGGCGCTGGTCGACGGGGTGGCCGCGGTGCGCGACCGGATCGCGGCGGGTCTCGGCGCCGAGCCCCGGCTGCCGGCCACCGGGATCGAGGTGGTGGCCGTACGGGTCATGGCGGTGCGTCCCGAGGCGGAGGTGGAGCGCGCGCTGCGTACGCCCGCCCGGGAGCTGATCCAGCAGGAGGCCGACCGGGCGACGTACGAGCGGCGGGCCGTCGCCGTCGAGCGCGAGCGCGCCATCGCCGAGAACGAACTGGCCAGCCGGATCGAACTCGCCCGCCGCGAGGAACGGCTGGTGGAACAGCGCGGGACGAACGCGCGCCGTGAGGCGGAGGAGAGCGCGGCGGCGGACCGGGTGCGCGCGCAGGCCGAGGCGGCGCGCACGGTCAAGCTCGCCGAGGCCGAGGCCGCCCGTTCGGTGGCGCTCGCCCGCGCGGAGGCCGAG
>NZ_NCTE01000248.1:0-13573 GCF_002114215.1 Streptomyces sp. 13-12-16
GCACGGGGCCGGCGCGGACACCCCGCCCCCCGGCGCCGCGACGAGCGGCGCCGGCCCCTCGTACAACGCCGGCCACGGCCCCTACCCGTCGGCCCCGCCCGCCCTGCCGTGGGCGCTGAAGAGGAAGGCCCTGGGGAAGCAGGCCGTCGCCGCCGCCGAGACCGGTGACGGCTCCGGGCAGACCGACGGTTCGCGACAGGCGCCGGGCGCCCAGCCCAACGCGAAGCGGCCCACCGGCAAGGCGTCCGTGCCCGACGTCCCGAAGCCCGACCTGCGTTCGCTGCCCGCGTTCGGCATCACCGTCAGCGACGGCTACGAGGAGGTGCCCGGCAAGGACTACCTCGCCTTCAGCGCCAACGTGTGGAACGCGGGCCCGGCCAAGCTGGTGGTGGACGGCTTCCGTTCCCCCGGCAAGGAGGTGATGGACGCCTACCAGTACTTCTACGACGCCGACGGCAAGCAGGTCGGATACACCCCGACCGGCGGCATGGAGTGGGACCCGCGTCCCGGCCACGAGCACTGGCACTTCCTGGACTTCGCCAGCTACCGGCTGCTGACGGCCGACCAGAAGGAGACGGTGCGCAGCGGCAAGGAGGCGTTCTGCCTGGCCAACACCGACGCCGTCGACTACACCGTGAAGAACGCCGCCTGGCACCCGGGAAACACCGACCTGTCCACCGCGTGCGGCTCCGAGAACTCCATCTCCGTCCGTGAGGTGCTCGACGTCGGCTCCGGTGACACCTACACCCAGGACCTGCCCGGCCAGTCCTTCGACATCACGGACCTGCCGAACGGCACGTACTACATCCAGGTCCTCGCCAACCCGGAGAACCGGCTCAAGGAGACCGATTACGGCAACAACAGCGCGCTGCGGGAAGTCGTCCTGGGAGGCGAGAAGGGCGCCCGTACGGTGACGGTCCCCCCGCACCACCTGGTGGACGCCAACTGACCCGCCCATGAGGGCAGGGGCGGCTCCGGCCCTCGAACCGGACCGGAGCCGCCCCGGCGCACGGGACCACCGGCGTCCGCCACCCCGCCTCCCGTACAAACAGACACGCGAGCCGGCAGCCCCCTCACGTGCCCGGGACAGGCGACCGTTCCGCCCGTCGGGCCGACCGGGGAAGGGTGCCGGCCCGCCCCTCCCGCGGCCCGGGGGATCAGCGGAACAGCGGCTCAGGAGCCCTTTGCCGCAGGCTCCAGAATCGCCACGCACTCCACGTGGTGCGTCATCGGAAAGATGTCGGCCTGAGAAGTCACGCGAAACCGCAGGTCAGTCCCCGTTCCTCAGTCCATCGCCCTGCACGGTGAGGTTCGGGGCGTCACACGAGCGTCAACGCCAGCAGCCAGCGACGTGCGCCCGTACCCGGGTTGCCGGCTTCACCGCCCCGTGCGCTGAGGCTTCAGCGGCGATCACGGTCGGTAGATCATTTCCAGCAGCCCGGCTGCGACGAGCATCCACGCGCCGATGCCGATGAGCCACATCCAGTCAGCGAAAGCGCCCCCGGCGATGAGGACGACCGAGCCGCTCGTGAGGCCGACGATCCGGGACCGCATTCCCCATTCCCGGAGTGGTTTCATGTCTGCACAGTCCTCTCGGTGGTGCGTGGGTTCCGGTCCCATGCGACCCGTCCGCCTCGCCGTGACCGCATGCGCGCGTACGCTCCGCGGGCCATCAGGACGTGACCACGGGGGACGCACCCGGCCGCTCCCACCGGCGCCCCGGTGCAGTCCGTACGGCGAGCACCATGGTCAGGCCGCCGCCGGGGGTGTCCTCGGCGTGCAGAGTGCCGCCGATGGCCTCGGCGAAGCCGCGGGCGACCGCGAGGCCGAGTCCCACCCCGTCGCCGCGCGGGGCGTCGCCGTAGCGCTGGAAGGGTTCGAAGATGCGGTCCTTGACCTCGTCCGGGACACCGGGGCCGCGGTCGACGACCCTGATCTCCACCCGGTCGGCCATGGCGCTCGCGGAGACCAGGACGCGCTCCCCCGGCGGGCTGTACTTCACCGCATTCTCGACGATGTTGGCGACCGACCGTTCCAGCAGGCCGCGGTCCACGCCGACCATGGGCAGGCTCTCGGGCACGTCCAGGTCCACGCTGTCCTCGGGTACGCCGCCGAGCGCCATCGGGATGACCTCGTCCAGGTCGGTCTCGCGGATGATCGGGGTGACGGTGCCGGTCTGGAGGCGGGACATGTCGAGCAGGTTGCCGACGAGGTGGTCGAGGCGGTCGGCACCGTCCTCGATGGCCTCCAGCAGTACCACCTGGTCCTCTTCGGACCACTCGACGTCGTCTGAGCGCAGGGAGGTGACCGCCGCCTTGATACCGGCGAGCGGGGTGCGCAGGTCGTGACTGACGGCGGCGAGGAGGGCGGTACGGATGCGGTTGCCCTCGGCGAGTTCCTTGGCCTGGTTCGCCTCCTGCTGGAGACGCCGGCGGTCCACGACCACCGCCGCCTGGGCGGCGAACGCGGCCAGCACCCGGCGGTCCTCGGCCGGCAGCACCCGACCGGACAGCGCCAGGGCCGTGTGGTCGCCGACCGGCACGTCGACGTCCGCCTCGTCGGGTGTGGCGCAGGGGCGCGGGCCGACGCTGCCGGCACAGGTCCATGGCGCCACGTCGCTCTCGCGCTCCAGCAGCGCCACCGACTCCATGCCGAAGGTCTCGCGGACCCGTTCCAGGAGGGCGTCGAGACTCGTCTCGCCGCGCAGGACGTTGCCGGCGAGGAAGGAGAGGATCTCCGACTCGGCCCGCAGCCGCGCCGCCTGGTGGGTGCGCCGGGCCGAAAGGTCCACCACGGACGCGACGGCCACGGCGACCCCGACGAAGACCGTGATGGCGACGATGTTCTGCGGGTCGGCGATGGTCAGCGTGTGGACGGGCGGGGTGAAGTACCAGTTCAGCAGCGTGGAGCCCACCACCGCGGACACCAGCGCCGGGAACAGCCCGCCCAGCATGGCCGCCGCCACCGTCAGGGACAGGAACAGCAGCATGTCGTTGGCGAGACCGACGTCCGGAACGGCGCCCGTCAGCAGCCAGGTGAACAGGGCGGGACCCAGCACACCCACGAGCCAGCCCGCGACGACCCGGGACCGCCCGAGGCGTGCGCCGCGGGCCACCGGCAGCCCGCGGCCCTTGCCCGCCTCGGCGTGCGTGATGAGGTGGACGTCGAGGTCGGGACCGGACTCGCGGGCCACCGTGGCGCCGACTCCGGGACCGAAGACGTACTGCCAGCTTCTGCGGCGGGAGACACCCAGCACGATCTGCGTGGCGTTCACCCCGCGGGCGAAGTCGAGCAGAGCGGCCGGGATGTCGTCGCCGACGACATGGTGGAAGGTGCCGCCCAGATCCTCCACCAGCGTGCGCTGGACGGCCAGTTCCTTGGGCGAGGCGGCGGTCAGGCCGTCACTGCGGGATATGTAGACAGCCAGTACCTCACCCCCGGCGCCCTTCTCCGCCAGCCTCGCCGCGCGCCGGATCAGGGTGCGCCCCTCCGGGCCGCCGGTCAGGCCGACCACGATGCGCTCCCGCGAGCCCCAGATGGCGGAGACATGGTGCTCGCTGCGGTACTTGGTCAGGTACGCGTCGACCCGGTCGGCGACCCAGAGCAGAGCCAGTTCGCGCAGGGCGGTGAGATTGCCCGGCCGGAAGTAGTTGGACAGAGCCGCGTCGACCTTGTCCGGCTTGTAGATGTTGCCGTGCGCCATGCGGCGGCGCAGCGCCTCCGGTGACATGTCGACCAGCTCGATCTGGTCGGCGCGCCGTACGACCTCGTCGGGGACCGTCTCGCGCTGCCGTACCCCGGTGATCGAGTCGACCACGTCGCCCAGCGACTCCAGGTGCTGGATGTTGACGGTCGTTATGACGTCGATGCCGGCGGCGAGCAGTTCCTGTACGTCCTGCCAGCGTTTGGTGTTGCGGGAGCCCGGCACGTTGGTGTGGGCCAGCTCGTCCACCAGGGCGACCGCGGGGGCCCGGCGCAGGACGGCGTCGACATCCATCTCGGTGAAGGTGCCGCCCCGGTACTCGAGCTCCTTGCGGGGCACCTGCTCCAGTCCGTTCAGCATCACCTCGGTGCGCGACCGGCCGTGGTGCTCCACGAAGGCGACCACACAGTCGGTACCCCGCTCGATGCGACGGTGCGCCTCCGACAGCATCGCGTACGTCTTGCCGACACCGGGAGCCGCACCGAGGTAGATCCGAAGCTTGCCACGTGCCATGTCGTTCCCCGGTCAGCTTTCGAAGCGGTAGCCCATGCCGGGCTCGGTGATCAGATAGCGGGGCTGGGAGGGGTCCCTCTCCAGTTTGCGGCGCAGTTGGGCCGTGTAGACACGCAGGTAGTTGGTCTTACCGCTCTGGGAGACGCCCCAGACCTCCTGGAGAAGGTGCTTCTGCGTGATCAGCCGGCCGGGATTGGTCACCAGAATCTCCAGCAGGTGCCACTCGGTCGGGGTGAGTCGCACGTCCCGGCCGTCCCGGACGACCTTCTTGCCCACGAGGTCGATGGTGAAGTCGTCCGTCTCGACCAGAGTCGCCGCCGCACCCACCGAGGTGTCCTCGGTACGGCGCACCGCGGCCCGCAGCCGGGCCAGCAGCTCGTTCATGCTGAACGGCTTGGTGACGTAGTCGTCGGCACCGGCGTCCAGCGCGGCCACCTTCTCGTCCGACCCCTGGCGGGCGGACAGGACCAGGATCGGCACGCGCATCCAGCCGCGCAGGCCCTTGATGACGTCGACGCCGTCCATGTCGGGCAGACCGAGGTCGAGCAGCACCACGTCGGGCTGCCGTGCGGCGGCGAGCCGCAGGGCCGTGGCCCCGTCCGGAGCCGCGTCCACGCCGTAGTGGCGGGCCTGCAGGTTCAGGACGAGGGCCCGCACCAGCTGCGGGTCGTCCTCGACCACGAGCACCCGGGTCATGGGTGTCTTCCTCTCCTGTCGTACGTCGCGCCGTGCACGCCCGGAAGCGGGGCGCCCGAAGACGCCGCGGCCGCGGGAGCCGGCGGGGCCGGGATGTTCCCGAAGCCGCCGACTCCCGAGGACATCGTGTAACGCCATCAGCTCTTCGCCACGAGTTCCCTGAGCGCGATGTTGAGTTCGAGGACGTTCACGCGCGGCTCTCCCATGAAGCCGAGGGTGCGGCCCTCGGTGTGCTCGTCGACGAGCTTGCGCACCTGCGCGGTGGCCAGGCCGTTCTTCTCGGCGACCCGGTGGACCTGGATGTCCGCGTACTGCGGGGAGATGTTCGGGTCCAGTCCGGAGCCGGAGGAGGTGACCGCGTCGGCGGGCACCTGGGACGGCTTCACCTTGTAGGTGCCCGTGGAGTTGTCCTTGACGACGGCGGCCTTGGCGTCCTTCACCCACTGGATGAGCTCTTCGTTGTCCCCGGACCGGTTGGTCGCGCCGGACAGGACGAGCTCGTACTGGGTGTTGACGCTGTTGGTGCCGAGGCCGTTCTGCGGGCGGCCCTGGAACCACTTCAGATCCGGTGCCGGGGTCTCCCGGCCCTCCCTCAGCGGCAGGTTGTACGCCTGTCCGATGAGGGACGAGCCGACGACTCTGCCGTCCGCCTTCACCTCGGAGCCGTTCGCCCGGTCGGGGAACAGCCCCTGCGCGATGCCGGTGACGACCAGCGGGTAGAGGACACCGGTCACCAGGGTCAGCACGAGGAGGGCGCGCAGGCCCACCCCGAGCAGCCGGGCGGTGTTCGATACGGAGTTGTTCATGGCCTTCAGCCGATTCCGGGGACGAGGGAGACGAGCAGGTCGATGATCTTGATGCCGATGAACGGGGCGACGAGTCCGCCGAGGCCGTAGACCGTCAGGTTGCGCCGCAGCAGCCTGTCCGCGCTGCCCGGCCGGTACCGCACGCCCTTCAGGGAGAGCGGCACCAGCGCGATGATGATCAGCGCGTTGAAGATGACGGCGGACAGGATCGCCGAGTCCGGTGAGGACAGGCCCATGACGTTGAGCTTGTCCAGGCCCGGGTAGACCGCGGCGAACAGCGCCGGGATGATCGCGAAGTACTTCGCCACGTCGTTGGCGATGGAGAACGTGGTCAGCGCGCCCCGTGTGATCAGCAGCTGCTTGCCGATCTCGACGATCTCGATGAGCTTGGTGGGGTTGGAGTCGAGGTCGACCATGTTGCCGGCCTCCTTGGCGGCCGACGTGCCGGTGTTCATCGCCACGCCGACGTCCGCCTGGGCCAGCGCGGGAGCGTCGTTGGTGCCGTCGCCGGTCATCGCGACGAGCTTGCCGCCGGCCTGCTCCCGCTTGATGAGGGCCATCTTGTCCTCGGGGGTGGCCTCGGCCAGGAAGTCGTCGACCCCGGCCTCCTCGGCGATCGCCTTGGCCGTCAGCGGGTTGTCGCCGGTGATCATGACGGTCTTGATGCCCATGCGGCGCAGTTCCTCGAACCGCTCCCGCATCCCGTGCTTGACGACGTCCTTGAGGTGGATGACGCCCAGGACACGGGCCCCACGCGCGTCCTCGACCGCGACGAGCAGGGGCGTACCGCCGGCCTCGGCGATGCGGTCGGCGATCACATCCACGTCGTCGACGACGGTGCCGCCGTTCTCCCGGACCCAGGCGGTGACCGAACCTGCCGCGCCCTTGCGGATCCTGCGTCCGTCGACGTCCACACCCGACATCCGGGTCTGCGCGGTGAAGGCGATCCACTCGGCACCCACCAGCTCGCCCTGGTGGCGCTCGCGCAGCCCGTACTTCTCCTTGGCGAGGACCACGACGGAGCGTCCTTCGGGCGTTTCGTCGGCCAGCGACGACAGTTGCGCCGCGTCGGCGACCTGTGCCTCGGTCGTGCCGCGCACGGGCACGAACTCGGCAGCCTGCCGGTTGCCCAGGGTGATGGTGCCGGTCTTGTCCAGCAGCAGGGTGGAGACGTCACCGGCGGCCTCGACCGCGCGGCCCGACATGGCGAGCACGTTGCGCTGCACGAGCCGGTCCATGCCGGCGATGCCGATCGCCGAGAGCAGGGCACCGATCGTGGTGGGGATCAGGCAGACCAGCAGGGCGACGAGCACGACCATCGTCAGGCGGGTGCCCGCATAGTCCGCCAGGGGCGGCAACGTGGCGCAAGCGAGCAGGAAGACGATGGTCAGCGAGGCCAGCAGGATGTTGAGCGCGATCTCGTTCGGCGTCTTCTGCCGGGCCGCGCCCTCGACCAGGTTGATCATCCGGTCGATGAAGGTCTCGCCGGGCTTCGTCGTGATCCTCACGACGATCCGGTCGGAGAGGACCTTCGTGCCGCCGGTGACCGCCGAGCGGTCGCCGCCGGACTCGCGGATCACGGGCGCGGACTCGCCGGTGATCGCCGATTCGTCGACGGAGGCCACGCCCTCGATGACGTCTCCGTCACCGGGGATGACGTCGCCGGCCTCGCAGACGACCAGGTCGCCGATCCTCAGCTCGGTGCCGGGCACGCGCTCCTCGCGGTCGCCCACCAGACGGCGCGCCACCGTGTCGGTCTTGGCCTTGCGCAGGGTGTCGGCCTGGGCCTTGCCCCGGCCCTCGGCGACGGCCTCCGCCAGGTTGGCGAAGACCACCGTCAGCCACAGCCAGGCGCTGATGGTCCAGCCGAACCAGTCACCCGGGTCCGTGAAGGAGAAGACCGTGGTCAGCACGGAACCGATCCACACCACGAACATCACGGGGGACTTGACCATCACCCGCGGATCGAGCTTGCGCAAGGCGTCCGGCAGCGACTTCACCAGCTGCTTGGGGTCGAAGAGGCCGGCGCCCACACGTCCCTCGGCGGGCTTGTGGCCGGTGGGGGCGTCCCGGTGGGGCGCCAGGGGGGAAGTGGACATGAAGTCCTGCTTCTCTACGTCGGTGGTCATCACGCCAGCCCTTCGGCCAGCGGTCCCAGCGCGAGGGCGGGGAAGTACGTCAGACCGGTGATGATGATGATCGTGCCGACCAGCAGCCCGGTGTACAGCGGCTTGTCCGTGCGCAGGGTGCCCGCGGTCGCCGGGACCGGCTTCTGCCCGGCGAGCGAGCCGGCCAGCGCCAGCACGAACACCATCGGCAGGAACCGGCCGAGCAGCATCGCCAGGCCGATCGTGGTGTTGAACCACTGCGTGTCCGCGTTCAGACCGGCGAACGCCGAGCCGTTGTTGTTGGCGCCGGACGTGTAGGCGTACAGGATCTCGGAGAACCCGTGCGCCCCGCTGTTGGTCATCGAGTTCGCCGGCGTCGGCAGCGCCATCGCGAACGCGGTGAAGACGAGCACGAGCGCCGGGGTGATCAGGATGTAGCAGGCCGCCAGCTTGATCTCGCGGGAGCCGATCTTCTTGCCCAGGTACTCGGGCGTACGGCCCACCATCAGACCGGCGATGAACACCGCGATGATCGCCATGATCAGCATGCCGTAGAGGCCGGAGCCGACACCACCGGGCGCGATCTCGCCCAGCATCATGCCGAGCATGGTGATACCGCCGCCGAGGCCGGTGAAGGAGGAGTGGAAGGAGTCCACCGCACCGGTCGAGGTGAGCGTGGTCGACACCGCGAAGATCGAGGACGCGCCGACGCCGAAGCGGACCTCCTTGCCCTCGTACGCCCCGCCCGCGGCCTGGAAGGCCGGGCCGTGGTGGGAAAACTCGGTCCACATCATCAGCGCGACGAAGCCGAGCCAGATGGTGGCCATGGTGGCGAGGATCGCGTAGCCCTGCTTGACCGAGCCGACCATCAGGCCGAAGGTCCGGCTGATCGAGAACGGGATCAGCAGGATCAGGAAGATCTCGAACAGGTTGGAGAACGGGGTGGGGTTCTCGAACGGGTGGGAGCTGTTGGCGTTGAAGTAGCCGCCGCCATTGGTGCCCAGCTCCTTGATGGCCTCCTGCGAGGCGACCGCGCCGCCGTTCCACTCCTGCGTGCCGCCCATGAACTGGCCGACCTCGTGGATGCCGGAGAAGTTCTGGATCGCGCCGCAGGCGACCAGGACGACAGCGGCGACAGCCGCCAGGGGCACCAGGATGCGTACGACACCCCGCACCAGGTCGGCCCAGAAGTTGCCCAGCTCACCGGTGCGGGAGCGGGCGAATCCGCGCACGAGCGCCACGGCGACGGCTATGCCGACGGCCGCGGAGACGAAGTTCTGTACGGCCAGGCCGGCGGTCTGCACGACATGACCCATGGCCTGCTCGCCGTAGTACGACTGCCAATTCGTGTTGGTCACGAACGACACGGCCGTGTTGAACGCCTGGTCCGGGTCGATCGAGGCGAAGCCGAGCGAGCCGGGCAGCGCCCCCTGGAGCCGCTGCAGGGCGTAGAGGAACAGGACACCGGCCACGGAGAAGGCGAGGACGCCGCGCAGGTACGCGGGCCAGCGCATCTCCGTGTCGGGGTCGGCACCGATGCCCTTGTAGATCCACTTCTCGACGCGCAGGTGCTTGTCGGAGGAGTACACCTTGGCCATGTAGGTGCCGAGGGGCTTGTAGACGAGTGCCAGCGCGGCTGTCAGAGCGAGCAACTGCAGCACGCCGGCGAGTACGGGACCCATCTCTTGTCTCAGAACCTCTCCGGGAAGATCAGGGCGAGGACGAGGTAGCCCAGCAGGGAGACGGCCACGACGAGGCCGACGATGTTCTCGGCGGTCACAGCTTCGTCACCCCCTTGGCTGCGAGAGCCACGAGTACGAAACCCGCGATCGTGACGACGACGAAGGCCACATCGGCCATCGCGAACTCCTGGAGTGAGGTTCGGTTGGTACGGACGATTAGAGGAAAGCGCATCTGTGGCCGGATCAGGCCGGTCGTTGACGCCTCCCATACGGCGGGGCCCACGGTTTTGACGGAACCCTGACAGCGCCCGCCCGGTCCGAAAGGTGAGCAGACTCGCCGCGAAGGCAGACGGTCTGGCCTCACGGCAGCCGGAAACGGAGACGGCAGATCACCGCGTCCGTCTCCCGCCGCACGGCGTGCGCGACGATCGCGCCCCGCTGGTTCTGCAGCAGCCGCTGCCACAGCCGCTCGGGCTCCGTCTCCGGGATCAGCACGGTGACTCGCGTACCGGGCTCGGCGACGCCCACGTCACGGACGTACGCGGCGACGGGACGCGTCTTCGTCGCCTACCTGCCCGTGACCACCGTGGCTGTCAGCCTGCCGGTGATTCAGCGGGAGCCGGGAGCCGGTAAGGCGCGACTGTCCTGGGTGTCGGACGCCTTCGTGCTTCCGGTGGCCGCTCTGATCCCGACCGCCGGCATGTTCGGCGACGTGCACGGCCGCCGCGAGGTGTACCTGACCGGCTGAGGCTGTGTGTCGCCGGCACCCTGGTGTCGCTGTGCGCCCCGTCCGTGCAGGTGCTCTGGCTGGGGCAGGCGCTGGCCGCAGCCGCAGCGCTGCTACCCGTGACGCTCGCCGTGGCCGGGCACGCCGTGCCCGACTTCCGCGCACGCGGCCGGTACATAGGCTGGTGGACCACCAGCATGATGGCGGCGATGGTCGTCGGCCCGCTGCTCGCCGAGGTGATCGTGGAGCACGCCGAGCGGAGGTGGATCTTCCTGCCGACCATGCCGGTCGCCCTGGTGACCATGGCCGTCGCCGAGCGCCGGCTGCCCGAGTCGAGGGTCCCGGACCGTGCCGGCGTCGACTGGCCGGGACAGATCACCGCCGGCGTGGCGGTCACAGCATCGCGCTCTTCGAACGTGCCGGTCGAAGGGCTGGAACGGATATCCAAGCTGTTTGGCTACCCGATCCCGTAAAGACCCGGCAGGTCGACCAGCAGGAGATCGTCACGCCGCGTCACGGCGTCAACCAGATCGGGACGGAAGCCGTGGAGAGAGAACAAGGCCAGCGTGGCGCCCGTCGTGTCGTAGCCCTGCTCGGCGCGCAGGCTTCGGATGCGCTCCAGGCGTTGCAGATCGCCGGTTCCGCGGCGGGCGGCGGTGGCCTTGGCCTCGCTGATCAGGGCGATCCGAACCCTCGGCGGCCTCGCGACGCCCCGGCAACGGCGCGGCCCTGCCGACGGATCGTGAGCGTCAAAAATCCCGAAAACCGCCCACCCCGCCCTTCGCTCCAACACAAGACCCCAGGTGAGACGGATGCGCGAGCCTTCACCTGTTGGATACCCCCGAAACAGGTCAAGACCTCCGGGCGCCCCAGCAGAACCTCAGGTCAGCGGCCCTTCGCCACGGGCTCGAGGATAGCCACGCACTCCACGTGGTGCGTCATCGGAAAGACGTCGGCCTGCGCCTACTGCGAGAAAGAGCAGGTCAGAACGGGTTCTTCGACTCACCGTGTCGAGAGTGGACACCCGGAGCGTCGAACGAGCGTCACGGTGGACGGCCCGAAGATGCCGGGAGGGCCGCCGGCCCGACCGCGTCCCACCCGGGGAGGCCGCCCTCGCACGATCATCGGCAATCGCCCCTGTCACGACGCCGAACCGGGCACGATCGAGGAGGACGAGGGCAGCAGGACCCTGCGCCCATGCCCCGTCCGAGCAGGTCGGCAGCAGTGAGAGCGCGGCGCACCGGCTCACCGCCGGGCGTCGTTGTTTTCGCTCTCCGTGGTGTCGTCCTGGAAGAGGATCGCGTGGACGCGTTGCAGCACGTCGAGGTGGGCGCGGTTGTAGAACTCGACCAGCGCGTGCACGACGACCGACTCGGCGACCGTCGTCTCCAGGCGCGAGGAGAACCCCAGGTCGGCCAGGACGGGGTGGTCCCTGTGCTGTTGGCGGACATCGGGCGCCATCCGCTCCGCCAGCCGCTGCCGCACATCCTCGGGCGCGTCCTCGTCGAGCGCCGCGAATTCCGCTTCGTAATCCCCGCGAGGTCGTGAGAGCTGCTCTTGGAGGGCTGCCATCGCGTCGGGTGTGAGGATGCTGGAGCAGGCCAGCAGCAAGGACCGCTGGGTCTCGGGCAGGTCGTCGGCGAGCGTCTGGAAGTTCGGTGGCATGTCGAGCGCGGAGCGGTTCTCCATGACGGCTGCCAGTTCCCGTCGCATCCGCTGCCGGCACTCGATGTCCGCCGCGAGTTCGGCGTCCAGGTCCCGGAGGATCTGCCGCGCCTTCTCGTCGCCGCTCTCGACCGCGGGGACGTCCGCGAGGGCCACGCCGAGGTCGGTCAGTCTGCGGATGCGCAGCAGGCGGACCAGATGGCCCACGCCGTACCGTTTGTAGCCGTTGGGGGCTCGTTCCGGCGCTTCCAGCAGGCCTATCTCGTGGTAGTGCCGAACGGTCTTGGTCGTCGTGCCCGCGAGTTCCGCCAGCTGACGTGTACTCCACGCCACCAGGAGCCCTTTCTCCAGCGTCGTTCCAAACGCCCATTGAAAACCGTGCCCTTGGGGCATGGTCAACACCGGCCGAGTCCGCACCGGCCGGGTGTTGACCATGCCCCAAGGGCACGGAGTGGGATGGGCGCGACCACGACCACGAACCGGTATGCGGAGACTGGAACATGAAACGACAAGGCAGTGTAGGCCAGAGCCTGGCCCTCCTGGTGGTCCTCGGCCTGGGTGGCTCACTGGCCACCGGGCCCGCCGCCGCCGAGGAGGCGAGGACGCCTCGGGTGGAGTGGGGCCGGTGCCCCGACGACGTCGTGGCCGAAGCCGCTCCGACCGAGTTGCGGTGCGCCACCGTGCCCGTCCCGCTGGACTACACCGATCCCGAGGGCGAGCAGATCGACCTCACCGTCTCCCGGCTGGCCGCCGCCGACCCGGACAAGCGGCGCGGCGTCCTCATGCTCAACCCGGGCGGCCCCGGCGGGTCCGGGCTGGCGCTGTCCGCGCTGCTGGTGGCCCGGGGCCTGCCCAGCAGCGTCACCGACCGCTACGACCTGATCGGCATGGACACCCGCGGAATCGGTCATTCCACCCCCGTCAGCTGCGGCTTCACCACGGACAGCCCCTACTACTCCAACATCCCGCCGTACGCCGTCGACGACGCCGCGGTCACCGCGCAGGCAAAGATCGCCGAGCAGACGGCCGAGCAGTGCGCGGACAACGACCACGACGGCCGGCTGCGCCACCTCACCACCGCGAACACCGCCCGCGACCTGGACCGGATCCGGGCCGCGCTCGGCGAGGAGAAGACCAGCTACCTGGGCTACTCCTACGGCACGGCACTCGGCGCCGCCTACGCCTCGATGTTCCCCGAGCGCACCGACCGGATCGTGCTCGACAGCAACATCGGAGACACCCACCTCGACCGCGACGGCATGCGCCGCTACGCGCTCGGCATGGAACAGACCCTGCCGGACTTCGCGCGGTGGGCCGCCCGCCGGCACGACAGCTACGGCCTGGGCCGCACGCCCGAACAGGTCCGCGCGTCCTACCTCACCATCGCCGGCACGCTAGACAAGGCTCCGCTCGCGGGGATCGACGGCAGCCTCTTCCGGCTCCTGACGTTCGGTCACCTGTTCAAGCAGACGCAGTACCCCAAGCTGGCGCAGACCTGGCAGGCGATGCTCGAAGGCGACGAGGCGGCGGCCCGCGACCTGGCGGCCGTCCCCAAGGAAACGGCGGCCGGGGCGTTGTCGCCGGCCGACAACGCCCTGACCGTGTTCCTCTCCGTGACCTGCAACGACGTCGAGTGGCCCGAGGACGTCAGCACCTACCGGCGGGGGGGGGGG
>NZ_NCTE01000248.1:13835-25937 GCF_002114215.1 Streptomyces sp. 13-12-16
GCTGCGCGAGAAGTTCGGCGACCGGGCACGGCTGGTCACCGTCGACGACAGCGGACACGGCGTGTACGTCCTGGGGGACAACTCCTGCGCGCTGAACACCGCCACGCGCCACCTCGTCGAGGGCGAGGTGCCCGCGAAGGACACGTTCTGCCGCGCGGACTGACCTTTCCCGGAGGCCGTCGTCGCCCTGTCGGGCGGGCCGCCGCCGACCGCCCGGGTCTGCGCAAGGTGGTGCGCCTCTCGCCGCGCTCTCGCGTCCCTACCCTCCGGGGGAACCAGTGCGGGCGGGGTGGCTGATCCGGATCACGGCCGGGTCGGCCCGGCGGGTGGCGCGGGGCCGGTGGAGAGGACGTGGTCGACGGCGGCCTCGAGGGTCTCGGTCTCGGCGATGAGGACGGATTCGCGTGTGGGCAGGGCGCGTTCGACCGAGAGTCCGTTGAGGACGGTGAGAAGGAACCTGACGTTGCGGGTGTGGTCTCCGGGGGAGAGTACGCCTTCCTCGGCGAGCACGGTCAGCCAGTGTTCGACCCGGCGCTCCGCCTCCCTTTCATGGCCGAGGTATGCGGCGCGTACCTGTTCGGTCGGCTCGGGTTCGATGAAGGCCCGGTACATCGCGCCCCACGCGGTTCGCGCGTCCTCGTTGGTGCCGAGCGGTGCGAGGACCTGCCGCAGGCAGTTCAGCAGCCGTTCGCGGGGCGGCAGTGTCCGGTCCCGGATCGCGTCGCCGGGCAGCAGGTGTTCGTAGATCCGCGCGAGCAAGCTGTCCTGCAGGGCACGCTGCGTGGGGAAGTGGAACCTCAGCGAGCCGGTACTCACTCCCGCACGCGCGGCGACCGCTCGCACGCTCAGGTTCGCGGCTACGTCCTCGGCGATCATCTCCGCAGCGGCCTTGAGGATCTTCTCGCGTGTGTCCATGCCCCGCTCTCCTTCACCTCTCCCAACGCCCTTCACTGTACTAGCACACCGTACTAGTACAGCGTGTTAGCGTCCTCTCTAGCACGTTGTACTAGTGAGGCACGAGGGAGAGGGCGAAGCATGGCGTTGAAGCTGTGGGCGGCATCGAGGCGCCTCAAGCCGGGAGACGGCAGGGAGCTGCAGCGGTTCCGCTGGTGGCAGCTCCCCCTGCGCTCCCTGTTCTGGCTACGGCTTTCCGGTGCCGGCGGGCACGACCGCCTGCACGCCGTCGACGTACGGCACTGGGCGCGGTTGGACAGCGGCAAGGTCCGGGCGCATCTCTTCCTGGACGGCAGGCACGTGGCCGAGTCGAAGCTGCCCGCGGTCTTCCCTGTCGACGGAGGCGTCATCGAGGTGGCGATGAGCGGCTACGGCATCAGACGCTGCCACTACCGCCCCTCGGGCGGACAGCCGCGGCAGCTCACGCCCGACCCGGCCTCGGCCGAGGGACGGCGGGCGCGCTTCGGTGCCCGCCATCCGGGACTGAGCCGGGCCATCGGCATCGGATCGGTGCTGCTGCTCGTCGTCGGCGTGGGCCTGAACCTGTTGCAGCTCGCCGAACCCGTCTCCCGGATCCCTCCCGTCACGCAACGGGTCGGAACGTTCGAATCGCCGCTGCACCTGCCGATCTGGCTGAACCTCGCACTGGGGCTCGGAGCCGTCCTGGCGAGCACGGAGCGCGCGCTCCGCCTGCGGTACTCCTCTCTGCTCGACGCGGCCGGTCACTGACCACTCGAAGCAAGGAAGGCACAACCGCGTCAGCCCTCCTCGGCCGGCTTCTCGCGCGCCCGGCACAGCCGGGCCGCACGCAATGAAACGACACGAGTAGGACGGAAGGAACATCATCATGATTCGGTCGAGGCCAAGGCCCGCCGCCCGGTACGGGGCGGCGTTCGCCGCAGCCCTCATGGCTCTGACGGGGTGCTCGTCCGGCGCCCCGGGGCTGCGCAGCACGACCGCAGCGGGCACGTCGACCCCCGGGCCGTTCCCGGACCCGCTCACTTGGAACACGTGCGGAAAGAACCTCGAATGCGCCACGATCAAGGTGCCGCAGGAGTACACCGAGCCCGAGGGCGCGCAGATCCCGCTCGCGGTCATGCGGCACCGGGCCACTGATCCCGACCGCCGCATCGGCAGCCTGATCTTCAACCCTGGCGGACCCGGAGTCTCCGCCACCGAGACGCTGCGCAATCTGCCCAAGACAGCCGGTACTCCCGGCGCCTTCTCAGCCGAGGTGCTCGCCCGGTTCGACGTCATTGCGGTGGACCCTCGCGGCGTCGGCCGATCACAGGCCGTCCGCTGCCTGACCGACCAGCAGCGAGCCGACGCCGCCGGCACCGACTTCGACCCGGCCGTCCCCGGGGGCAAGCCCCTGCCGCGGCTGCTGAGCGATGCCGCCGCGTTCACCGACGGCTGCGTCAAGCACCAGAGCAAGAAGTTCCTGGCCAGCCTGTCCACCGACAACGTGGCCCGCGACATCGACCAGGTCCGCTCCGCGCTCGGCGAGGACACGATCACCTACTACGGCCTGTCCTACGGCACCGTGGTCGGACCGATGTACGCCACCCTGTTCCCTCACCGCGTTCGCCAGATGGTGCTCGACGCGCCCGTCGACACCAACCAGTGGTTCGGCGACTCCCTCCCCTTCCAGCACGACGTCGCCCTGGCGAGCGAACGCACCCTCGACGCCTGGTTCGAGACCTGCCGCACCGAAGGGACCGCGGTGTGCCCGTTCGGCGCGGGAGACCCGCAGGCCGCGTTCGACACGCTGATCGAGACGCTGGAAGAGGAGCCGCTGAAGGTCGCACCTGTCGAAGGCGTCACCCCGGGCGGCCAACTCGACGGCGCCATGGCCCTTGAGGCCACCCGGGCCCTGGCCGGAGACCAGAACACCTGGCCCTTGCTGACCTCGGCGCTGCTGGCCGCGCAGAAGGGCAACGGTGCTCCCCTGTACACCATGTGGAGCAGCGTCACGGTATCCCCCTTCCCCGTCCCCACCGCGATGTTCGAAACCCACACCGCGGTACGCTGCGCCGACTGGCGGACCCCAGCCGGCATCGCCGCGCACAGGGCCGCAGCCGCCGAGGCCGTCACCGAGGCCAAGCGGATCGGGACCCGGGCCGCCTACTCCGTCCTGAACTGCGCCCGGTGGCCCGCGCCGAACAAGGACCGCGTCACCAAGCCGCTCACCGGCGCCGGTACACCGACGGCACTGGTGGTCGCAGGCCGACTGGACCCGGTCACCCCCCACCACTGGGCCGAGAACATGACCCGAACCCTGGACTCCGCGGTCCTGCTCACCCGTGAAGGCGTCGGACACGGCTCCTACGGCACCAACACATGCGTCAACAGCGCAGTAGACGCCGCTCTCATCCACGGCACCCACCCCGCCGACGGCACCGTGTGCGCGACGGACAAGCCGGCCACCACCCGCCCCCTCGTCCCCGCGAACCGCTGAGCCACAGCCGGTCCTCACCCGTTACGCACACGCACGGCATGACCGTTGAGCGAGCAGACCAGGACGGCACCACCCTCCCGGCAACGGCGCGGGCACCGGCTCCGCCTCTGTCACGACGGCGGTGCTGATGCGGACCGTGCTCGTTCCCGCGGAGGCCGGCGGCGTCATCGTGCTGACCTTCGCCCACCAGATCACCGACGGCACCGGCGGTGTGCGGGTGGTGGCGGACCTCGTCGCCGCTCTCGACTGCGACGAGGAGGGCGGTGAAGCCGCCCCCGGAGGGGGATGTGCCGCCCTCCCAGGAGGCCCTCCTGCGACTTCTCGACGCTGCGACGCCCACCGCGGGCCCGCCCCGGGACGAGCTGATGAACGCGCCCGGTGAGCTGACGCCGTTCTCGGGGCGGGTACCGCACGTTTCCTCCTTGGCCCTGCAACGCGGTCTGACCGCACGGCTCGTGCACCGTTGCCGGACCGAGGGCGTGTCCGTTCACGCCGCGCTGTGCGCCGCCGCCTGCACGGTCTTCCACCGGGTGGGCCGCACCCGGGTGACGGTGCTGAGCCCGATCGACCTGAGCCGTGCCGTAGGTCTCCCGACGTTGTCGCCCACCGGTTCGCGGGAGCGCGCACGACGAGCGAGGCGTCCCAGGCCGGGGATCTCTGGGAACTGGCCCGGCACCATCACCGGGCTCAGGAACGCCGGCGCGCACCGCAGGTACTCAAGACCGGCTCGGAGGCGTTGGCCCAGCAGCCGCCGACCACCCCCGAAGAGGCCGAGGCGATGACGACCGTCGTCACCGCCGCCGACATCCAGATCACCAATCCCGGGGTGGTGGAGATGCCGGCGCACGGCCGTACCCGTCCCACCGCCCACCACCCGGCCTCCGAGGCGGGCGTGGCCGGGACGGGCACTCGCACCACCACTACGGCAGTGCGGTAGAGCCCGCGTGCGAACCCCCACGGCGAACTGTCACCGACCGAACGGACGCCGAATCGGGCACGCGCCTCCCCGCGGCCGGTCACGTCGACGCCAGTGCCTCCGTGGGGGGAAGGCGTGCCGCGCGGACCGAGGGGTAGACCCCGGCCGCCATGCCGATCAGCACGGCACCGAGGCAGCCACCCGTCACCGAGCTCAGCGGGATCACCGCCGGCCAGCCTTGGTAGGCCGCATAGCCGATGTCGGCGAGGACACCGAACAGGATCCCGGCAAGGGCGCCGAGCAGTGACAGGCCCATGGACTCGGTGAGGAACTGGACGCGTATCTGACCGCGGGTCGCGCCCAGTGCCCGGCGCAGCCCGATGTCCCTTCGGCGCTCCAGGACCGAGATGACCATGGTGTTGGCCACGCCGACTCCACCGACCAGCAGGGCGACACCGGCCAGGCCCAGGAAGAGGGAGGAGAAGGTGTTCTGCGTGGCGCGCTTGGCCGCCAGGGCGTCGGACGGCCGGCTGACCTGGACCTGTCCGGGCTGCTCCGGGAACACGGTGGCGGGGAGGACGCTCCGTACGTCCTCCAGATGTGCGTCCCGTGCCTTGACGTAGATCACCGTGGGGTTCCCCTCGAAGCGCAGTGTCTTCTTGGCGGCCGGCCATCCCGTCAGTACGGCGTTGTCGAGATCGTCGGAAAGCGGTACGGAGTGCAGGATGCCGATCACGGTGAACCACGACTTGTTGATCTGTATCTGCGGAGCCGGGTCGTTCCCGGGGATTTCCCCGATGCCGAGTCGGCCGGCGGCCCGGTAGCCCAGAACAGCCGTGGGAAACTGTTCGTCGGCGGCGCCGAAGAACCTTCCCGAGAAGACCTTTCCGCCCACCACGCTCAGCAGGTCGCGTCGGGCCGCGAGCACACTGAGTCCGGTACCGGAGAAGTCGTCATCACCGATGAGGTCGGAACGCTGGACCACGGCATGGGTGTTGGCCACCGCGCTCGCCTCGGTGACCGGCTTGATGCGGCGCACCATGTCGATCGATTCCTCGGGCAGTTCGACCGGCAGGGCCTGTCCCGAGAACGGCTGCACCCGCAGCATGTTGGACCCGAGCGCCGTTATCTCGTCCGTCAGCGCCCGCTGGCTGGAGGCCGGGATCCCGGTCACCACCACCATCGTGGCGACGCCGATCGAGATGCCGAGCGCCGACAGCGCGGCGCGCAGCTTGCGGGTGCGCAGGCCGAGGAGCCCCAGGCCCAACAGATCGAGAAAGGCGAGACGTACCGGCTTGATCTTGTCTTCGGTACGCCGGGAAGAGCGCCGCAGCGCGGCGCGGGACGGCTTGGCGGGGACGGTCATGACGGGCTTCCGGTCAGTGCGGTGTCCGTGACCAGGCGACCGTCACGCAGGTGAACCCTGCGTGGCAACTGGTCGGCGATGTCACGGTCGTGAGTGATGAGCGCGATCGTGGTGCCCGCCGCGTTGAGTTCGGTCAGCAGGGCGAGCGCCGCAGCACCGTTGGCGGTGTCGAGTGCACCGGTCGGCTCGTCGGCGAGGACCAGGGCCGGCTCATGGACCACCGCGCGGGCTATGGCGACCCGTTGACGCTCCCCTCCGGAGAGCTGCCCCGGCAGATGGCCGGCCCGACGGGCGAGACCGACCCGGGCCAGGGCCTCCTCGGCCAGCTTCTTCCGGTACTTCCTGGGCACACCGGCATACAGCAGGCCGGTCGCCACGTTCTCCGCCGCGGTGAGTCCGTCCGTCAGGTGGAAGTGCTGGAAGACGAAACCCAGACGCCGCCCGCGCAGGGCGGACAGTTGGCGGTCGGACAGCTCCGCCACGTCCTGTCCCTCGATGACCACGCTGCCGCTGGTGGGCGCGGCCAGCGTGCCCATGATGTTGAGCAGCGTGGACTTGCCGGAGCCGGAAGGGCCGAGGATGGCCAGCAGTTCGCCCCGTGAGACGGACAGGGAGACCCGGTCGAGGGCTCTCACCTCGGGCGGATAGGTCACGCTCGCCTCGTGCACGCTGATGACCTGGGTCATGCCGTGGTTTCCACCTTCATGCCGTCGTTGACGCCCTGGCCGCTGATCTCGACCAGTCCCTGGGCGAACATGCCCGTGTCGACCGGGACGAGCCTGCCGCCGGAGAGCCGGACCGCGTACCCTCCCTCGCGCAGGGCGAGCAGGGCGCCGACCGGGACGGCGAGTACGCCCTTCTTCGACTCGCCCTGGAACCTGGCCTGGACGGGAGCGGAGTCGATGCTCTCGGCGGACTGCGGGTCGTCCAGCGAGACGGTGACGTTGGTCTTGGTCTGCCCGGTGCTGCCCGACTGCCCCTGCTCTCCCTGCACGACGGTGCTGATCGCGGCGACCCTGCCCGGGACGGTGGTTCGGTCGGGCAGCACCACGGTGACCTGTTGGCCCGACTTGATGGACCCCATGTCGAGCGACTCCACCGGCACGGTCACGGACTTGGTGGTGGCGGTCACCGTCATCAGGTCTCCCGACGCCTCGTCCCCGGGCTGGGCGAGGACGTCGGAGACCCGCACCGCCGACTTCGTCACGACCACGTCGGACAGGTCGACGATGCCGGTCTGATCCATGCCCACGGCCTTCTGCCAGCGTTTGATCGCGGACATCAGGGACGTGGTGAGCACGCCGTCGCCCTCCTTGACCGTGGACTGCGACGGACCCGGGCTCGGCGGCCCCTCCTGTGACGCATCGGTTCCTTGACCCGCTCCGCCGTCCGGAGACGGGGACGGGCCGGCCGGGGGCGTGGTCTCCTCCTGTCCAGGGCCCGGTGTCACGGGCGCGGTGGCGCCCGCGGAAGCCTGCTGCCGGACGACCGTGCCCGGCGCCGGCTGTGCCCCGATGTCGTAGCCGAGCGCCCTGAGGTTGTCGGCGACGACCCGTATGTCGCGGCCGACGCTGCCGGGGGTGTCGAGCCTGCGGTACAAGGGTGTGCTGCCGTAGAAGATCACGGCGGGACGCTCGTCGACGCGGTACAGCTGCCGACCGCGTTTGACCGTCGCACCCCGGTTCGGGAGCCACGTCACCCGTCCTTCGCCGGCACCGCGGATCGTGCGCGGGGAGTCGTAGCCGAGCATGCCCTGCATCTCCCTGCTACCCGACATGTCCGTTCTGACCACGGCGATCTGTTTGACCTTCGGACCGGACTCGGGTTCGGACCCGGTCCCGTCCTGGCCGTCCCACAACAGACCGGCACCCGTTCCTCCCGCCAGCAGCACGGCGACGACGGCGAGACACAGGGCCTTCTTCTTCCGGCGGCCCGCCGTCGGCCTTCGGGGGTCCGCCCCCTCCTGGACCGTCACCCGCAGGGCCATGGTGTCCCCGGCGTCGCGCTCACTCGCCACCGAACGCCTCGATCATGCATTCCTTGTCGATCTGGTCGGCGTTCCTGGGCTGGGTCACACCGGGCTTGTAGTTCCAGCCGCCTCCGTCAGGAAGAGGGTTCACCTTGAGCCCTCTGCGGTTGTCGCACGCGATCCACTTGCTGTAATCGTCCATGTAGTCGGAGTTTTTCTTCGGGTCCAGCTCCGGGGGCGGCAGCGGCCTCTTCCCGAGGCACGCCTTTTCCACTTCCGGACGCTCTTCGGCCACATCAATACCGGGAAACCACAGTGTTCCAGGATCGGCTTCCGGCATTTTGTTTCCCTTCGATGAAATGGGCACACCGTGATCCTTGAGGCAGCGCAGGTAGCCCTGATACATGCGAATTTCCTCGACTTGCGTGGTGTCCAGCCGAATCTGCGGGCGGCCGGAATCGGCATCGTCGGCAGCCGGGCCCTTCGTCGCCCCGCTCTTTGTACCTCCCCCGGATTTCGCGACGGAGTCGACTCCGCCCTTACTGCTCTCGGCGTCCCCCCCGGAGGAGCAGCCGGTGATCAGCGTCACCGCCAGAACGGCACAGGAAAGGAAGAGGTTCTTCTTGTTCGGCATGCCCGGAATCGTGACAAGGCTTTGTCAGAAAGGTGTCAAGACTTCCCTCAGGGGATCCCTGCATGCTTTTGTCAGGAAGTCGTCATGGAACGGAACCGGATTCACCGACGTTCACCACGCGCTCCGCAGGCTTATCATCGGCCCATGTCCGCATACGTACTGGTAGCCGAGGACGACGAAAAGCAAGCAGAACTGATTCGTCGTTACCTGGTGCACGACGGCTATGCCGTAACCGTGGTGCACGACGGCCCGACAGCCCTCGACATGGCCGTAAAGCGGCCACCTGACCTGCTCGTTCTCGACTGGATGCTGCCCGGTCTGGACGGGCTGGAGATATGCCGGCGCATACGCGACACGGGCGATATGCCCATTCTCATGCTCACTGCCCGCTCCACCGAGGACGACCTGTTGCTGGGCCTGGGCATCGGGGCAGACGACTACATGACCAAGCCGTTCAGGCCGCGCGAACTGGTGGCCCGCATCCGGACCCTGCTGCGGCGCACCCGGCAGCAGGAGCGCACGGGGGAAGTACTCCTGAAGGCCGGCCCGCTGACCGTGGCTCCGGACCGGCACGAGGTGTCCGTCAACGGCCTTCCGGTGAACTGCACTCCCAGCGAGTTCCGCCTGCTCAGCACCTTGGTGGCCGCACCCGGGCGGGTCTTCACGCGGGCTCAGCTGCTGCACTGCATCACCGACCACGGGCGAGCCGTCACCGAACGCACCGTGGACATGCACATGATGAACCTGCGGAAGAAGATCGAGATCTCGCCGCGCAGACCGGAGTTGCTGCTGACCGTCCACGGCGTCGGATACAAGCTGTCCCGAGGCCGCCGTGACGTCTGAGGTCCCACTCCGCAACAGCCTGCTGTTCCGGCTGCTGGTCACCTCCGTGCTGATCTCCCTGGTGTCCATCGGGGCCACGGCCTGGCTGACGGTACGCGGCACCACCGTCGCCATCGAGCAGGAACGGGGTCAGGTCCTCGCGGACGACGCCACCATCCAGGAGACCCTGGAGGGCTTCGCCGCGACACACTCCGACTGGAAGGGTGTCGAGCGCACCGTGCGGGATCTCTCCCGGTCGACGGGGCGCACCATCGTCCTGACCACGCGGGCGCGCCAGATCATCGCCGCGTCGCACCGGTCGGCGGCGGAAGGGCTGCCCCTCATCGAGAGCGCGGTGATCGATCCGCTGCACGTCGCTCCGTCCAAGGCCCGGAGTGCCGACCAGGCTGAGCAGGCTTCCCGCATCGACCCACGAGCCGTCGGCCCCTACCGCCTGCCCGCCGAGGAGCGGGCGAAGCTGCGACAGGTCGCCCGCGACGAGGTCGACTGCCTCTACCGCCGGACGGGAGTACGCGCGCACATCGTCGAGGAGGCCAGTGGCAGGCCCGCCCTGCGCACGACCAGGACCTCGGGGGAATTCATCCCGGCCTGCCGGTCCAAGGGCCTGAGCACGCCCACCCCGACCGAAGCCGCGGCCCTCGCCGAACTCACCGGACTCGTCCGCGGCTGCGCCGAGCGCCACCACGTACGCCTGCCCGAACCGCTGACCATCACGATGGGCTTCAGGGTGGACGGCGACGACTCCATGGAGAGTTCCGCCGCTGTGGACGACTGTGTGGAGGAAGGCCGCCGGGAGCAGTTGGCGGCGTATGTCGCCCCCGCGGCTTTGCTGTTCGTCATCAGCCCACCCCGTTCGGCCACCGCCGCCTTCGACCTGTCACCGGCCGGAACGCTCCGGGTCCTGGCCACCACCGGTCTGGTCCTGGCCGCGACCGTCGCCGTGACCGCCGTCATCGCGACCCGGCTGGTACGTCCGCTGCGCGCGCTGACCCACGCGGCGCGCGCCCCCTCGGGCAGGCACGTCCGTATCCCCGTCACCGCGAAGGACGAGACCGGCTATCTGGCCGCTGCCCTCAACGACCTGTCGGAACGCCGCGAACGCACCGACGAGCAGCGCCGGGTCATGGTCAGCGACATCGCCCACGAACTGCGCACACCCCTCACCAACATCCGCGGCTGGCTGGACGCGGCACAGGACGGCCTGGCCGAGACCGACTCGGCGCTCCTCAGCTCGCTGCAGGAGGAGGCGGAACTGCTCCAGCACATCGTGGACGACCTCCAGGTGCTTGCCGCAGCAGACGCCGGCGCCCTGCGCCTGCGTCCAGAGGATCTGGACCTCCGCGACCTGATCGAGCAGATCGTGAGCGCGCACCGCGCGACCGCGCACGCCGGCGGTGTCGAGATCGCCGTCCACGCCCCGGACGGTCTCTCGGTCCACGCCGACCCGGTCCGCCTCCGCCAGGTCCTGGGCAACCTGCTGTCCAACGCGATACGCCACACCCCGCCGGCCGGCCGCGTCACCCTCGGCGCCCACCGGGTGGCAGGCGCCGTCGCCATCGAGGTGAAGGACACGGGCAGCGGCATCCGCGAGGCGGACCTGCCCCGGGTGTTCGACCGCTTCTGGCGGGCCGAACAGTCCCGCAGCAGGCGGACGGGAGGCAGCGGACTGGGGCTGTCCATCGTCAGACAGCTGGTGCGGGCACACGGCGGAGACGTCTCCGTGGCGAGCCGACCTCATGTGGAGACGGTGTTCCTGGTGCGGTTGCCGAGCTGATCCGTCGAGCACGAGTGCCCTGACCTCGCGTGGAAGCCGACCGCAGGTCGGGAAGGCCCCCTGGCACGCCTTCGGCAGCCAGGCGGTCGGTTCGGATCACCGTGCCGCCCAGGTAGAGGTGGGTGTATCCGGGGTCCGTCGCCCTCTCCACCGCGGTGGACAGGCAGGGCGCGTGGTCGGCCGGTACGGTCGGTCCCTCGTGCAGACAGGTTCCTGCCGCCGGCTTCACTGCCGCCTGACGCCGCGTCACCATCGCGCTGCCGTCTGCCGGGGTCGCTGGACGAGCCGTGCGGGCCGACCCGCGGTGTCGTGGATCTGCCGTTGCGCATGGCCTGGTCCGGGGGCACCTCGTACGACCTGGGCGAGCCACGCCAACGTCCGTGCCGTACCGCAACGGGTGGTACGGCACGGACCGTTCAACCTCGGCGGCCTTCGGTCCGAAGCAGTGGCGGGACAGACCCGACGGCGCGTCAGAACGTTCGCCGAGCCTGCGCTCGATCCGCTGTTCGTGATTCTCCTCCATGGCGTGCAGACGCTCCTCCACGACGTGAAGAAGCAGGCGTTCCAGCCCACCCGGCGCCAGGTCGAGTGGGCCGTCGACCAAGCCGTCGTGGGCAGGCTCGACTTCCACCGCTCGCCGAGCTGGAAGAACACCGGCATGGGCGGCTCCCGACCATGGTGAACTCACGCTCCCGGACGTCTCATCCCTGGCAGCGACCAGCCGCCCACACCCGGCGTCCCGCCGGACAGGACCCCACCCGCCAGGCCGTCAGAACGAGCGTCATTTCAGCGTCAGGACTTCCAGGACGCCCCGTACGCACGCCGGGCAATCAGCCACCACACCGGAAAATCCCAGGCCGGGGGCCATGGGGCCTAGCCGTCACACCTCGATCTGTTTCTGCGGGAGAAAGACGTCGAAATCATCTCCGCCTCCACAAATACGCAGGTCAACGGCCCTTCTCGGCAGGCTCCAGGATCGCCACGCACTCCACGTGGTGCGTCATCGGGAACAGGTCGAACACCCGCAGCGTCCGCACCCGGTACCCCCCGTCCCGGAAGTACGCCAGGTCCCGTGCCAGCGCCGCCGGGTCGCAGGCGACGTACGCGATGCGACGCGCGCCCAGGGACGACAGGTGTTCCACCGTCTTGCGGCCGGCGCCCGCCCGGGGCGGGTCGAGGACGACCAGG
>NZ_NCTE01000248.1:26280-34789 GCF_002114215.1 Streptomyces sp. 13-12-16
TGGACCTGCCAGAAGCCGCCGCCGGCGACCCGGTGGGTGCGGCCGTCGGCGCGTTCGCGGACGAAGGGGCGGCCGTGGACGCGGTGGAGCTGGCCGTTGCGCTCGTCGACGCGCATGACCGAGACCGGGCGGTCGAGTTCGACCAGGGGGAGGCGGGCGCCCGGCTTGGGGGTGAGGACGACCTGGCGGTCCTGGGAGCCCGTCGCGGCGATCGCCTCGACGGAGTCCATGCCCGTCCAGCTCCGCTTCTCGATGCCCAGCTCGCTGACCCCCTCGGCGGCGATCATGCAGTGGTCGATCGGCTCGACCTCGTGCGAACGGTGCCGGCGCAGTCCCGCGCGGCCGTCGGCGGTGACGGCGTACTGCACGCGCGTGCGCCACGCCGGGACCTGGCCGGCGGGGACCTTGTCGCCCTCGGCCGGCATCACCGTGCCGTCCCAGCCGGCCTCCTCGGGGGTCAGCCCGGCGAGGCGCTGGAGCTGCTCGGCGACGACCTCGCCCTTCAGGCGGCGCTGGGCGCCCGGCTTGGCGTGCTGCCAGTCGCAGCCGCCGCAGCGGCCGGGGCCGGCGAAGGGGCAGGGGGCGTCGATGCGGTCCTTGGAGGCGTCCAGCACCCGCACCGCGTCCGCGCGGAGGAAGCGGGCCCCCTCCTCGCCCTCCGTGACCTGCGCGATCACACGTTCTCCGGGCAGGGCGTGCCGGACGAAGAGGACCTGGCCCTCGGACGTACGGGCGATGCAGTGGCCGCCGTGGGCGACGGGGCCGACCTCGACCTCGTACTCCTCCCCCACCAGTGATTTCCTCGGTTCTGCCTGCATGGCGGGGTGACTCCACAACATCGAGAGCGGGAAGGCCCATGAGGGCCGGGACAACAGCCCACCAGTCTACGTGTGCGAGGAGGAGTCCTTCGCCCGCTCCGCCGGACCGCGCCGCACGGAGCCGGGGGCGGCCCACTCCTGCCGCCTGCGGGCGCGCTGCTTGGCCGCCTCGGAGGACTGGAGCTGGTACGGCACCGAGGTCACCATCACGCCCGGTGTGAACAGCAGCCGGCCCTTGAGCCGCAGCGCGCTCTGGTTGTGCAGCAGGTGTTCGTACCAGTGGCCGACCACGTACTCGGGGATGATCACCGAGACCACGTCGCGCGGGGACTCCCTGCGCAGGTTCTTGACGTAGTCGATGACCGGGCGCGTGACCTCGCGGTACGGCGAGTCGAGCACCTTCAGGGGTACGTCGATGCCGCGCCGTTCCCACTCCGTGCGGAGCGCCTTGGTCTCGGCCGGGTCCACGTTGACGCTGAGCGCCTCCAGGCTGTCGGAGCGCATCAGCTTGGCGTAGCCGAGGGCGCGCAGCGTGGGGCGGTGGATCTTGGAGATCAGGACGACCGAGTGGACGCGGGAGGGCCGCACCATGTCGTCGTTCGGGGCCTCGGGGGCGGCGATCTCCTCGGCGACACGGTCGTAGTGCCCGCGGATCGCCGTCATCGTCGCGTAGAAGATGCACATCCCGAGCAGCGCGACCCAGGCGCCGTGGGTGAACTTGGTGACGAGGACGACGACCAGGACCAGGCCGGTGAAGAAGGCGCCGAAGGTGTTGATGGCGCGGGAGCGGACCATGTGGCGGCGCCTGGCCTGGTCCCGCTCGGTGGCCAGCAGCCGGTTCCAGTGGCGGACCATGCCGGTCTGGCTGAGCGTGAAGGACACGAACACGCCGACGATGTAGAGCTGGATCAGCCGCGTGGAGTCGGCGCCGTAGATCCACACCAGCAGCACGGCGGCGCCCGCGAGCAGCACGATGCCGTTGGAGAAGGCGAGGCGGTCGCCGCGCGTGTGCAGCTGGCGGGGGAGGTAGCGGTCCTGGGCGAGGATCGAGCCGAGCAGCGGGAAGCCGTTGTAGGCGGTGTTCGCGGCGAGGAACAGCACCAGCGCGGTGGCGGCGGCGAGGATCATGAACAGGAAGCTGCCGTGGCCGAAGACGGCCTCGGCGACCTGGGAGATCACCGGGTCCTGGACGTAGTCCGCGCCGAGCGGGACGCCGTCGTGGATCAGGTCCTTGGCGGGGTTCTCGGCCATGCGGACGTCGGTGGCCATGGCCAGCCCGATGATGCCGCAGAACATGGTGACGGCGAGCAGGCCCATCATGGCGAGCGTGGTCGCGGCGTTGCGCGACTTGGGCTTGCGGAAGGCCGGTACGCCGTTGGAGATCGCCTCGACACCGGTGAGCGCGGCACAGCCGGAGGAGAAGGCGCGCAGCAGCAGGAAGAGCAGGGCGAAGCCGGCGAGGCCCGGGTGTTCGGGTTTGATCTCGTAGTCCGCGGTCGGCGCCCGCATGTCGTCACCGAGCACGACCCCGCGGAACGCGCCCCACGCGATCATGGTGAAGACGCCCGCGACGAAGACGTACGTGGGGATCGCGAAGAGCGTGCCCGACTCCTTGACCCCGCGCAGGTTCATCAGCGTCAGCAGCACGATCACGCCGATCGCGCAGGCCACCTTGTTCTCGACGACGAACGGGACCGCCGAGCCCAGGTTCTCGATGCCGGAGGAGATCGACACGGCGACGGTGAGGACGTAGTCGACGAGCAGGGCGCTGGCGACGGTCAGTCCGGCTCTGGGGCCGAGGTTGGTGGTGGCCACCTCGTAGTCGCCGCCGCCGCTGGGGTAGGCGTGCACGTTCTGGCGGTAGGAGGCGACCACGGTGAACATCAGCACGACGACCGCGACGGCGATCCAGGGGCTGAAGTGGTACGCCGACAGGCCCGCGATCGACAGGACCAGCAGCACCTCACCGGGGGCGTACGCCACGGAGGAGAGCGGGTCGGAGGCGAAGACGGGCAGGGCGACACGCTTCGGCAGGAGCGTTTCACCGAGTCGGTCACTGCGCAGTGCGCGCCCGATCAGAATCCGTTTGGGCACGTCGGTCAATTTGGACACAGCAGTGGATCGTAAGCCTTCGGACAGGGGGCGGCCCAACCACCACCCCACATCCATACGGCTTTCATACGGTCTCTGCTCTCCGGGTGAAATCACCGGGTGGCCGGACCGGGGATTCGGCAGGTCGGGGCAGTTCCATGCCTATATGACCAGTCCGGCCGTAGTCGCCACGCCCCGTGGAGGTCCCCATGCACCCGACCGCAGAACTGATCGGCGCCGCGGTCGCCCTCCTCGGCCTCGGGATCCTCACGCTGGCGAGCGTGCGCAGCATCACGCGCCGCTGACCGCCCCGGCGACTCCGGCGAGCAGTGCCTCCGGTCCGATGGCGGCCACCCGTGTCGACGGCACCGTGCAGGCGTACGCCCCCGCCACCGCCCCGAGCCGGGCGCAGCGGAGGGCGCCTTCGCCGCCGAGCAGGCCGTGCAGGAAGGCGGCCGCGAAGGCGTCGCCGGCCCCGTTGGAGTCGACGACCGGTGCCGGGGGCTCGGCCGCGGGGACGTGGGTCAGCTCGCCGTCGGCCAGCAGGTACGCGCCCTCGGCACCCGCGGTGGCGACGACGATCCGGGCCCGGCCCCGCGCGGCGATCCGGCGCATGGTGGCCTCCGGGTCGGTCAGGGCGGCGGCGGAGAGGAAGACGAGGTCCGCGGCGAGGGCGAACGTCTCGTGGTACGGATCGGCGCCGTCCCAGTCGTGCAGGTCGGTCGAGATCGTCACGCCCGCCCCGCGCAGCAGGGGCAGGGCGTCGGCGCACGGCTGGGTGATGACGACGTGGGCGTGCCGGCTGACGGCGGCCAGTTCGCGCACCGTCTCCTCGGGCAGCCGGTCCGTCTCGGCCCAGCGGGTCGCGTCGTACAGGGAGAGCCTCCGGCCGTCGGGGCCGACCAGGTTGACCGCGCGCTTGGTGCCGCACGGCTGCGGTACGGCGGTGAGCGCGATGCCGTGGTCCCGGTGCAGGGCACGGACGAGGTCACCCTCGTGGTCGTCGCCGATCAGGTCGAGGTGGTGGGTGCGCAGGCCGAGGGCGCTGGTGCCGAGGGCGACGAAGTCGCCGCTCTGTCCCGCGCGGGTGACGATGCCCGGCCTGATCATGTGGCTGTCGGCGGGCGGCACGGGCAGCTCGGGCACGTGCACGATCGTGTCCACGCCCGCGCCGCCCAGGACGAGGACGTCGATCTCGGCGGTCATGGCAGGCTCTCTCCTTGCTCCGGGCATCGGTCGCGCCCGGGTGGTACGGATGCGTCGGACCCGGCACGCGCGCGACGACCGGGCCCCGGAGGGCGTCGGGACCGCGATCCCCCGGCATGATGTTGCCTGGCGGCCCGTACTCAGGCCGCGATGTTTGCCTGGCGAGCCGAAAGAGAGACATGAGCACGAAGGTCATGAAGGTCGAACGGCCTGCAGGAAGCGCGGTGTGACGCGATGCATATTGTCATCATGGGCTGCGGAAGGGTGGGTTCCGACCTGGCCCAGACCCTGGAGGAACAGGGACACACGGTCGCCGTGATCGACCAGGACCCCACCGCCTTCCGCCGGCTGGGCTCCTCGTTCGGCGGCCGTCGGGTCACCGGGGTCGGTTTCGACCAGGACACCCTGCGCGAGGCGGGCATCGAGGAGGCGGGCGCCTTCGCCGCCGTCTCCAGCGGCGACAACTCCAACATCATCGCCGCGCGGGTGGCCCGCGAGATGTTCGGCATCGAGAACGTCGCCGCCCGCATCTACGACCCCCGCCGCGCGGAGGTCTACCAGCGCCTGGGCATCCCCACGGTGGCGACCGTGCGCTGGACGGCCGACCAGATGCTGCGCCGGCTGCTCCCCTCGGGTGCCGAGCCGCTGTGGCGCGACCCCACCGGCGGGGTCCAGCTCGCCGAGGTGCACACCTCCACGGCCTGGGTGGGACACCGGATCAGCAGGCTGCAGGACGAGACCGGCGTGCGCGTGGCCTTCCTGACCCGGCTCGGCGAGGCGATCCTGCCCAGCTCGCAGACGGTGCTGCAGGAGGGGGACCTGGTGCATGTGATGATGCGCACCGATGAGATCGACCGCGTCGAGGCGGCGTTCGCCAAGGGTCCCGAAGAGGAGGGCGGTCACTGATGAGGGTCGCCATTGCCGGAGCCGGCGCCGTCGGCCGCTCGATCGCGGGCGAGCTGCTGGAGAACGGCCACGAGGTCCTGCTGATCGACAAGGCGCCGACCGCCATCTCGGTGGAGCGCGTGCCGCAGGCGGAGTGGCTGCTCGCCGACGCCTGCGAGATCACCTCCCTGGACGAGGCGGCGCTCCAGCGCTGCAACGTCGTCATCGCCGCGACCGGCGACGACAAGGTCAACCTGGTCGTCTCGCTGCTCGCCAAGACCGAGTACGGCGTCCCGCGCGTCGTCGCCCGGGTGAACAACCCGAAGAACGAGTGGCTGTTCAACGAGTCCTGGGGCGTGGACGTCGCCGTCTCCACCCCGCGCCTGATGTCGGCCCTGGTGGAGGAGGCGGTGAGCGTCGGCGACCTGGTCCGGCTGCTGCGCTTCAGCCACGGCGACGCCAACCTGGTCGAACTGACCCTGCCGGAGGAGTCGGCGCTGGCCGGCACGCAGGTCGGGGACGTCCAGTGGCCGCAGGACACCTCGCTGGTCACCATCATCCGCGGCACCCGCGTCCTGACGCCGACCCGGGAGGACTCCCTGGAGGCCGGCGACGAACTCCTCTTCGTGGCCGCCCAGGCGCGTGAGGAGCAGTTGGAGGACCTGCTCTCCGTACGCAAGGAGTCATAGAAAAGAGGGGCGCCCGGAAGACTCCGGACGCCCCTCTTCCGTACGGACTAGGACTCGCGGCGGTGACGGCCGGCCGTCGTCGTCCCGTCGTTCTCCTGCGCGGCGGCGGCCCTGCGCTCCTCCTCCGCGCGCTCCTCCGCCTCCATCTCGGCGAAGACGTCGATCGGCGGCGGGGCCTTCGCCAGGAAGACCCACGTCAGATACACCGCCAGCAGGAACGGCGGGATCTTCAGCGCGATCAGGACCCAGCCCAACTGGGTGGTGTCCGCCCACCAGTACAGCGGGAAGAGGATCGCGCTCTTGCCGAGCAGGATCAGCCCCCACGCCCAACTGGCCTTGGTGTACGCCTTCTTGCGGCCGGGGTTGCGGGTGCGCCAGGAGAGGTTCTCCTTGAAGACGGGCCCCAGCATCAGACCGATCAGCGGGACGCCCGCCATCGCCGTGACGATGTACGCCAGGGCCAGGCCCAGCGTGTACAGCATGCCCGGCAGGTAGAAGTCCTTGGCGTTGCCGGTCATCATCGCGAAGACCACGCCGAAGGCCACGCCGAAGACGCCGCTGAAGGCGTGCTTGACGGTGTCCTTGCGCGCCAGCCGGACCACGACCATCACCAGCGACACGGCGAGCGCCGCGATCGCCGACATGTGCAGGTCCTTGTTGACCGTGTAGATGCTGACGAAGAGCAGCCCGGGGAGCACCGTCTCGACCATGCCCCGCACCCCGCCGAACGCCTCGAAGAGGGCGGCTTCGGTCACCGCCCGGGCGTCGTCCGCGGATGTGTCTTCGGTTGTCGGCTTGTCGAGTGACGTCACCGGCTACTCCCGTCCGAGGGGTCTCAGTTCGTATTTCGGATTGAACAGCACCCGGCGGCCCTGGCTCATCGAGATCCGGCCTGATGCGATCAGCTTGCGCCCCGGCTCTATCCCCACGATGGAGCGCCTGCCGAGCCACACCACGTCGAGCGCGGCGGAGCCGTCGAACAGCTCGGCCTCCAGGGCCGGAACCCCCGCGCGCGGCCGCAGCGTGACCGTGCGCAAGGTACCAGTAACCGTGACGATCTGCCGGTCGCGGCAGTCGCCTATCCGCGTACAGCCGGCCGTCTCGGCGTCCTCACGCAGCTCCTCGGACTCCAGGTCCTCCTGAGACGAGGAGAGCCGGTCGAGCATGCGCCGGAACCGGCCTGCCGGCTTCTCGGATCGAGGAACAGCACTCATATCTGAAGCGTACCGGGGTGCACTGACGGTTACGTACCCCCTGCCGCCCCGCTCCGAACGCGGGCCTGTCCCGGCCACCCCGCGCGGGGGCGCCCCCGACCTTCACTTCTCGAAGCGGTACCCCATGCCCGGCTCCGTGATCAGGTGCTTCGGATGTGACGGATCCGCCTCCAGCTTCCGCCGCAGCTGCGCCATGTACACGCGCAGGTAGTTCGTCTCCGTGCCGTACGACGGCCCCCACACCTCCCGCAGCAACTGCTTCTGCGCCACCAGCCGGCCGCCGGCCCGCACCAGCACCTCCAGCAGATGCCACTCGGTGGGGGTCAGCCGTACGTCCCTGCCGCCGCGGTTGACCTTCTTCGCGGCCAGGTCGACGGTGAACCCGGTGGTCTCCACCACCACGTCCCCCCCGTCGCCGGCGGGCTCCGCGCGGCGTACGGCGGCCCGCAGCCGGGCCAGCAGTTCGTCCATGCCGAAGGGCTTGGTGACGTAGTCGTCGGCGCCGGCGTCCAGCGCCTGTACCTTCTCGCCGGAGGCGTGCCGCGCGGACAGCACCAGGACCGGCACCCGGCTCCAGCTCCGCAGTTCCCTGAGCACGTCGACCCCGTCCATGTCGGGCAGGCCGAGGTCGAGGACGACGACGTCGGGATGGCGGGCGGCGGCCGTACGGAGGGCGCCGGCGCCGTCGTGGGCGGAATCGACCTCGTACGAACGTGCCCTGAGGTTGATCACGAGGGCGCGCACGATGGCCGGGTCGTCGTCGACCACCAGGACACGGGTCATGAGGGCTGCCTTTCGGGTTGCGCGGTCTCTTCAGCGACTGCCGGTGCTCCCGCGGCGCGCAGGGTGAGCGCCATGGTGAGGCCGCCGCCGGGGGTGTCCTCGGCGTTCAGCGTGCCGCCCATGGCCTCGGCGAAGCCCCGGGCGACCGCCAGGCCGAGACCGACCCCGGCCCCGCGCGGGGCGTCGCCGTGCCGCTGGAAGGGTTCGAAGATGTGGTCCTTGGCCTCGTCGGGGACGCCGGGTCCGCGGTCCACCACCCGCACCTCGACCCGGTCGGCGAGGGCGCTGGCGGCGACCAGTACGGGCCGGCCGGGGGGACTGTACTTGACGGCGTTCTCGATCACGTTGGCCATCGCCCGCTCCAGCAGCCCCGGGTCGACGGCGACCATGGGCAGGGTCTCGGGGACGTCCAGGGCGACGCTGCCCTCGGGCACCCCGCCGAGCGCCATCGGCACCACCTCGTCCAGGTCGATCTCGCGGATCAGGGGGGTGACCGTGCCGGTGTGCAGCCGGGACATGTCCAGCAGGTTGCCCACCAGGTGGTCCAGGCGGTCGGCGCCGGCCTCGATGCCCTCCAGCAGCTCGGCCCGGTCCTCGGGGGACCACTCGACGTCCTCGGAGCGCAGCGAGGAGACGGCGGCCTTGATCCCGGCCAGCGGGGTGCGCAGGTCGTGGCTGACGGCGGCCAGCAGGGCGGTGCGGATGCGGTTGCCCTCGGCGAGGGCGTGGGCCCGGCCGGCCTGCTCGCGCAGCCGGCGGCGGTCCAGGACGACGGCGGCCTGCGCGGCGAAGGCGGCCAGCACCCTGCGGTCCTCGGCGGGCG
>NZ_NCTE01000249.1 GCF_002114215.1 Streptomyces sp. 13-12-16
CGACGTCCAGGGCAAGGGACCGGAGGCCGCCGTCGTCATCGGCCTCGCCCGCCCCTGGCTGCGGCTGCTCGCCCGCGAGGGCTACCGCGTCGCCGACGTCCTGGACCGCCTCAACCAGCTCCTCCTCGACGACGCCACCGAGGCCGCCGACGCCGCCGCCCGCGCACTGGTGGCCGCGGGCGCCCGCCCGACCGCCCCCGGCGACGGCCCCCAGACCCGCTTCCTCTCCCTCCTCTACGGCGAACTCGTCCCCTTCGACGGCGGCGTCCGCTGCACCCTCGCCTCCGCCGGACACCCCCTGCCCCTGCTGCTCTCCCCCGACGGCTCGGTCCGTACGGTCGCCCAGCCGCAGACCCTGCTCGGGGTCGTCGAGGACGTCACCTACACCAGCGAGACCTTCGAGATGTACTCCGGCGACACCCTGCTCTGCGTCACCGACGGAGTCACCGAGCGGCGCTCCGGCTCCCGCCAGTTCGACGACGGCGACGGGCTCGCCACGGCCCTGTCGGGGTGCGCGGGGATGGACGCCGGGCCGATAGCGGAACGGATCACACAGCTCGTGCACGAGTTCGGGGCCCGTCCGCCCGCCGACGATCTCGCCCTGCTGGTGCTCCAAGCGGAATGACACGGCCGGTGCGGGACAATGGAGCACATGCCTTCCGCACTCCCCGACGGCGAGCCCGTCCCCGCCGACGGCGCGCTGCCCGCGTCCGCGCTCGCCGGGGCCGCCGACCGACCCCTCGGGTTCTACCTCCACGTCCCGTACTGCGCGACCCGCTGCGGCTACTGCGACTTCAACACGTACACCGCGACCGAGCTGCGCGGCAGCGGCGGTGTACTGGCCTCCCGCGACAACTACGCCGGGACCCTGATCGACGAGGTCCGCCTGGCCCGCAAGGTGCTGGGGGACGACCCGCGCGAGGTCCGCACGGTGTTCGTCGGCGGCGGCACCCCCACCCTGCTGGCCGCCGGCGATCTCGTACGGATGCTGGGGGCGATCCGCGACGAGTTCGGGCTGGCGGCGGACGCCGAGGTGACGACGGAGGCGAACCCGGAGTCGGTCGACCCGGCCTACCTGGCGACCCTGCGGGCCGGCGGCTTCAACCGGATCTCCTTCGGCATGCAGAGCGCCCGGCAGCACGTGCTGAGGATCCTGGACCGCACGCACACCCCCGGCCGCCCCGAGGCATGTGTCGCCGAGGCCCGCGCGGCGGGCTTCGAGCACGTCAACCTCGATCTGATCTACGGCACGCCGGGGGAGTCCGACGAGGACTGGCGGGCGTCCCTGGACGCGGCGATCGGCGCCGGTCCCGACCATGTCTCGGCGTACGCGCTGATCGTCGAGGAGGGCACGCAGCTCGCCCGCCGCATCCGTCGCGGCGAGGTCCCGATGACGGACGACGACGTCCACGCGGACCGTTACCTGATCGCCGAGGAGATGCTGTCGGGGGCGGGTTTCGACTGGTACGAGGTGTCGAACTGGGCCACGTCGGAGGCCGGCCGCTGCCTGCACAACGAGCTGTACTGGCGCGGCGCCGACTGGTGGGGCGCGGGCCCCGGCGCCCACTCCCACGTGGGCGGGGTGCGCTGGTGGAACGTCAAGCACCCGGGCGCGTACGCGGCGGCGCTGGCGGAGGGGCGGTCGCCGGGGGCGGGACGGGAGCTGCTGTCGGACGAGGACCGTCGGGTGGAGCGCATCCTGCTGGAGCTGCGGCTGGAGGAGGGGGTTCCTCTCTCGCTCCTCCGTGAGGAGGGGCTCGCGGCCGCCCGCCGGGCCCTGGCGGACGGGCTGCTCCGGCAGGGGGCGTACGAGGAGGGCCGTGCGGCCCTCACCCTGCGGGGGCGGCTGCTCGCCGACGCGGTGGTGCGGGACCTGGTCGATTGACCTTCCTTCGCCCCCGCCGCCCCTTCCCTTCCCCGGGGGCGCTGCCCCCGGACCCCCGTTCCTCAAACGCCGGAGGGGCTAAATTTCAGCCTCTCCGGGGGAGTTTGAGGAACGGGGTCTGGGGCGGAGCCCCGGTTTTGGGACGGGAAGGGGCGGCGGGGGCGAGGAAACTCATGCCGTGACGAAGTCGATCAGTTCCTCCACGCGGCCCAGGAGCTGAGGCTCCAGGTCCTTGTACGACCGCACCGAGCCGAGGATCCGCTGCCACGCCTCGCCGGTGTTCGCCACCCGCCAGCCCAGCGCCCGGCACACCCCCGTCTTCCAGTCCTGCCCCCGCGGCACCCGGGGCCACGCCTCGATGCCCACGGACGCCGGCTTCACCGCCTCCCAGACGTCGATGTACGGGTGGCCCACCACCAGCGCGTGCTCGCTCGTCACCGCCTCGGCGATCCGCCACTCCTTCGAGCCCGGGACCAGGTGGTCCACCAGGACGCCCAGCCGCGCGTCCGGGCCCGGCGCGAAGGACTCGACGATCGACGGCAGGTCGTCGACACCCTCCAGGTACTCGACGACCACCCCCTCGATGCGGAGGTCGTCGCCCCACACCTTCTCCACCAGCTCCGCGTCGTGCCGCCCCTCGACGTAGATGCGCCCCGCGCGGGCCACCCGTGCCCGCGCGCCAGGGACGGCGACGGAACCGGACGCCGTACGGGTGGGCCGTACCGGACCGGCGGCCGGCCGCACCAGCGTCACCACGCGCCCCTCCAGCAGGAAGCCCCGCGGCTCCAGCGGGAACACCCGGTGCTTCCCGAAGCGGTCCTCCAGCGTCACCGTGCCCGCCTCGCAGCGGATCACCGCGCCGCAGAAGCCGGTGCCGGGCTCCTCCACCACCAGGCCCGGCTCGGCCGCGACCTCGGGAACCGGCTGCGGTTTCTTCCACGGAGGGGTCAGATCGGCGGAGTACTGGCGCATTCTGACGACGATACGAGGAACGCGCCCGCCGTGATCAGTGCGACACGCCGAAACGGGCCGCCAGGGCGTCGCGCTGGGCCCGTACGAACGCCGCGTCCACCACCGCTCCGTGACCGGGTACGTACAACGCGTCCTCGCCGCCCAGTTCGAGGAGCCGGTCCAGCGCGGCCGGCCAGTGCGACGGTACGGCGTCGGGGCCGGCCTGCGGTTCGCCCGACTCCTCGACCAGGTCGCCGCAGAAGACCACCTCCGGATCGCCGGGGACGAGGACGGCGAGGTCGTGGGCGGTGTGCCCGGGGCCCACGTTCGCCAGCAGGACCTGCCGGCCGCCGTCCGGGCCGAGGTCGAGCGTCCACTCGCCGGACACCGCGTGCCGCGGCGGGACCAGTGCGTCCGCGGCCTCCTCCGCCACCCGCGCGTCCAGCCCCCACCGCACCGCGTCCGCGCGCAGCTCCTCCCGCCCGCGCCCCGTCAGCACGGTGTCCACGCCCACCGCGCCGAACACCTCCGCGCCCGCGAACACCGCCGACCCGAGGACGTGGTCGAAGTGGGGGTGGGTGAGCGCGAGATGCGTCACACGGCGACCGGTGAGCGCCTGCGCCCGCGCCCGCAACCACGCGCCCTCGCCCAGCGAGGAACCCGCGTCGACGAGCAGCACGCCCTCCGCGCCCACGACGAGCCCCGCCGTGCAGTCCCACCCCGGCAGCCGGCACCGCCCCACCCCGGCGGCCAGTTGCTCCCATCCCGACTCTTCCCAAGTCACGGTCATGCCGGGACGCTATCGGGGACGACGCCGTCCGGCGGGACGGCGCGGGGACCGGCCTTGCCCGGTGCGTACCCCCCGGCCGTACACTGGGCGGGGAAGTCTGGCACTCGCGTGCGAAGAGTGCCAGGCGGACAGGGAAGGTACCGCGCGGAAGGCTTCTGGAGGTGTGCGCGATGCTCAGTGAACGCAGGCTCCAGGTGCTGCGCGCCATCGTCCAGGACTACGTGGGCACCGAGGAGCCCGTCGGCTCCAAGGCCCTCACCGAGCGGCACAACCTCGGCGTCTCCCCGGCCACCGTGCGCAACGACATGGCGGCCCTGGAGGACGAGGGCTTCATCGCCCAGCCGCACACCAGCGCCGGGCGCATCCCCACCGACAAGGGCTACCGGCTGTTCGTCGACAAGCTGGCCGGCGTCAAGCCCATGAGCCCGCCCGAGCGGCGGGCCATCCAGAACTTCCTCGAGGGCGCCGTCGACCTCGACGACGTGGTGGCCAGGACCGTACGGCTGCTCGCGCAGCTCACCCGGCAGGTCGCCGTCGTGCAGTACCCGTCGCTGACCCGCTCCACGGTGCGGCACGTGGAACTGCTGTCCCTCGCCCCCGCGCGGCTGATGCTGGTGCTGATCACGGACACCGGGCGGGTCGAGCAGCGCATGGTCGACTGCCCGGCGCCGTTCGGCGAGTCGTCGCTGGCGGATCTGCGGGCGCGGCTCAACAGCCGGGTCGCCGGCCGCCGGTTCAGCGATGTGCCGAGCCTGGTCGAGGACCTCCCCGAGGCCTTCGAGGCGGACGACCGCGGTACGGTCTCGACGGTGCTCTCCACTCTCCTGGAGACGCTCGTCGAGGAGAACGAGGAGCGGCTGATGATCGGCGGCACCGCCAATCTCACCCGCTTCGGACATGACTTCCCTCTCGTGATCCGGCCCGTCCTGGAGGCGCTGGAGGAGCAGGTGGTGCTCCTCAAGTTGCTCGGTGAGGCGAAGGATCCGGGCGTGACCGTCCGTATCGGTCATGAGAACGCCCATGAGGGACTCAACTCCACGTCCGTCGTGTCGGTGGGCTACGGTTCGGGCGGCGAGGCTCTTGCCAAGCTCGGCGTGGTCGGACCGACCCGCATGGACTACCCGGGAACGATGGGAGCGGTACGCGCAGTGGCACGGTACGTCGGACAGATCCTGGCGGAGTCGTAGTGGCCACGGACTACTACGCCGTACTCGGCGTGCGCCGCGACGCGTCGCAGGAGGAGATCAAGAAGGCCTTCCGGCGGCTCGCCCGCGAGCTGCATCCGGACGTCAATCCTGATCCCAAGACGCAGGAGCGGTTCAAGGAGATCAACGCCGCCTACGAGGTGCTGTCGGACCCGCAGAAGAAGCAGGTCTACGACCTCGGCGGCGACCCCCTCTCGCAGGCCGGCGGCGGTGGTGCGGGCGGCTTCGGGGCCGGTGGCTTCGGCAACTTCTCCGACATCATGGACGCGTTCTTCGGCACGGCGTCGCAGCGCGGGCCGCGCTCGCGCACCCGCCGGGGCCAGGACGCGATGATCCGCATCGACGTCGAGCTCGACGAGGCCGCGTTCGGCACGACCAAGGACATCCAGGTCGACACGGCCGTCGTCTGCACGACGTGCAGCGGCGAGGGCGCGGCTCCGGGCACCACCGCGCAGACCTGTGACATGTGCCGGGGCCGCGGTGAGGTCTCGCAGGTCACGCGGTCCTTCCTGGGCCAGGTCATGACGTCCCGCCCCTGCCCGCAGTGCCAGGGCTTCGGCACGGTCGTCCCCACTCCGTGCCCGGAGTGCGCGGGCGACGGCCGCATCCGTTCCCGGCGCACCCTCACGGTCAAGATCCCGGCCGGTGTCGACAACGGCACCCGGATCCAGCTGGCCGGCGAGGGCGAGGTCGGGCCCGGCGGCGGTCCCGCCGGTGACCTGTACGTGGAGATCCACGAGCTCCCGCACGCGCAGTTCCAGCGGCGCGGCGACGACCTGCACTGCACGGTCACCCTCCCGATGACGGCGGCGGCCCTCGGCACCAAGGTGCCGCTGGAGACGCTGGACGGCATGGAGGAGGTCGACATCCGGCCCGGCACCCAGTCAGGCCAGTCGATCCCGCTCCACGGCCGGGGCGTCACCCACCTGCGCGGCGGCGGCCGGGGCGACCTGATCGTCCACGTCGAGGTCCAGACCCCGACCAAGCTCGACCCGGAGCAGGAACGCCTGCTCCGGGAACTGGCCAAGCTGCGGGGCGAGGAACGGCCCACGGGGCAGTTCCAGCCGGGTCAGCAGGGGCTGTTCTCGCGGTTGAAGGACGCTTTCAACGGGCGGTGACCGGCCGGTGCCGGGCGGGTGGTCCGTTGCCGGGGGTCCGGGGGTCGTGCCCCCGGGCAGGCACGGTCAGCCGGGTCGGCAGGGGCTGTTCTCGCGGTTGAAGGACGCTTTCAACGGGCGGTGACCGGCCGGTGCCGGGCGGGTGGTCCGTTGCCGGGGGTCCGGGGGTCGTGCCCCCGGGCAGGCACGGTCAGCCGGGTCGGCAGGGGCTGTTCTCGCGGTTGAAGGACGCCTTCGACGGGCGTTGAGGGCCGTTCCGCCGGTCTGCCGAAAAGTGGCTTATGCCAAGGGGAAGGGCAGATTCGGTGTTGGTCGGGGGACGTGACAACATGCCGTCATGTCCTCCGTACTGACCGATATCTGCCCGCACCCGATCGTGCAGGCACCCATGGCGGGCGGTGTCGCCGTGCCGCAGCTCGCCGCGGCCGTGTCCGAGGCGGGCGGGCTCGGTTTCCTGGCCGCCGGGTACAAGACCGCGGACGGGATGTACCAGGAGATCAAGCAGCTACGGGGACTGACCTCCCGGCCCTTCGGCGTCAACCTCTTCCTGCCGCAGCCGGAGACGGCCGACCCGGCCGCCGTCGGCGTCTACGCCCACCAGCTGGCCGGTGAGGCCGCCTGGTACGAGACCCGGCTCGGCGACCCCGACAGCGGCCGCGACGACGGCTACGACGCCAAACTCGCCGTGCTGCTGGACAACCCGGTGCCGGTGGTGTCGTTCCACTTCGGTGTGCCGGCCCGCGAGGTCCTGGACTCCCTGCGCCGCGTCGGTACGTTCACGCTGGTCACCGCCACGACCGTGGAGGAGGCCCGAGCCGTGGAACGGGCCGGCGCGGACGCGGTGATCGCGCAGGGCGTGGAGGCCGGCGGCCACCAGGGCACCCACCGCGACGCCCCGGAGACGGACGGATCCGGCGTCGGACTGCTCTCCCTCGTCGCCCAGGTCCGGGAGTCGGTCGGCATCCCGGTCGTCGCCGCCGGCGGCATCATGCGCGGCGGCCAGATCGCCGCCGTCCTCGCGGCCGGTGCCGCCGCGGCCCAGCTCGGCACGGCTTTCGTCGCCGCCCACGAGTCCGGCGCGCACGCCCTGCACAAACAGGCCCTCACCGACCCCCTGTACGCCCGCACCGAGCTGACCCGCGCCTTCTCCGGCCGCCCGGCCCGCGCCCTGGTCAACCGTTTCCTGCGCGAGCACGGCCCGTACGCGCCCGCCGCCTACCCGGACGTCCACCACCTCACCGCGCCCCTGCGCAAGGCCGCCGCCAAGGCCGGTGACGCGCAGGGCCTGGCGCTGTGGGCGGGGCAGGGTCACCGGATGGCCCGCGAGCTGCCCGCCGGGCGACTGGTGGAGGTGCTGGCCGCCGAACTGGCCGCCGCCCGGACGGCGTTGTCGGCGGGAGGTGCCCGATGACCGCGCCGGTGTTCGTCGTCGCCCACTTCGACACGGACGGCTCCGGCCGTTACGTGCTCGACGGGCCAGAGGGACGGCACGCCGTCTCCGTGAAGCGGCTGCGGGCCGGCGAGGGCGTCGTCCTCACCGACGGCGCGGGCCGCTGGGCCGAGGGCGAGGTGGACGCCGCCGAGGGCAAGGACCGGCTGATCGTGCGGCTCGGCCAAGTCGTGGAGGAACCCGAGGAGTTCCCCCGGCTCACCGTCGTCCAGGCCCTGCCCAAGGGCGACCGGGGCGAGGTGGCCGTGGAGACGATGACCGAGGTCGGCGTGGACGTGGTCGTGCCGTGGGCGGCGTCGCGCTGCATCACGCAGTGGAAGGGCGAGCGTGGGCTGAAGTCCCTCGCCAAGTGGAGGGCGACGGCGCGGGAGGCCGGCAAGCAGTCCCGCCGGGTGCGCTTCCCGCGGGTCGCGGACGCGGTGACGAGCAAGCGGGTTGCCTCACTTCTCGCCGAAGCGGAGTTCGCGGCGGTGCTGCATGAGAGTGGTACGGAGCCGCTGGCGACCGCCGAGCTTCCCACCTCCGGTGACATCGTTCTGGTCGTCGGGCCCGAAGGCGGGGTCTCTCCGGAGGAGTTGGCGCTCTTCGAGGCGGCCGGGGCGCGGGCGTTCCGGCTGGGGCGGAGTGTGCTGCGCACGTCCACGGCCGGGACGGCCGCGGCGGCGCTGTTGCTCGGGCGCACGGGCCGCTGGTCCTGAGCTGAGGGTTTTCCGCCCCCGCCGCCCCTTCCCGTCCCGAACCCGGGGCTCCGCCCCGGACCCCGCTCCTCAAACGCCGGAGGAGCTAAATCTCAGCCCCTCCGGCGTTTGAGGAGCGGGGGTCCGGGGGCAGCGCCCCCGGGATGGGACGGGTAAGGGCGGCGGGGCGGGAAACCAAGTGACCATATGCGCCCTACCGTCCCGCCGGTGACGGTGGCAGGCTGCCGTCCATGGGGGCGATGAAACGGATCCCGCGACAGGTACTGGCTGCCGGCTTCGCCGTGGCCGCCGTGGCCGGCGTCACCGCGTGCGAGGGCGGCGGACTCGGCTCCGCGGCCGTCGCGTTCACGACCGACCAGACCGTGACCGAGGAACTCGACCGGCGGAAGGCCGAAGTGCGCTGGCTCAGCTGCACCGGATCCTTCGGGGACAAGGAAGGCCAGGACACCGTCGCCTCCGTCGACTGCCAGGGCGAGACCCAGGACGGCAAGGAGATCACCGTCACCGGCAAGGTCACCCACGCCGTCAACGGCGCCTGTGTGCGCGGCAACCTCACCGCGAAGGTCGGCGGGAAGCAGCTCTTCCGGGTCGACGGCCTGGGCGACTGCGACTCCACCAGCCCCCCGCGCGTGGGTGAACCCACGCGCCGCGGCCCGGACCCCACCGTCACCGTGACCGTCACGACGACCGTGTGGTGCGAGCAGTACCCCTCCTGTCGCCCCGTCGAGGGCAAGTGATCCAAACCCCTGTCCAGGCGGCTCCCCCGTGCATAGGGTGATCGGGTGACACAGCCCGCATCGGTCGCATCCGCCGCTTATCTCCGGTTCCCGCATCTGCACGGCGAGTTGGTCGCCTTCACCGCCGAGGACGACGTGTGGCTCGCCCCGCTCGACGGCGGCCGGGCCTGGCGGGTCAGCGCCGACAACGTGCCCGTGACCCAGCCCCGTATCTCGCCCGACGGCACCACCGTCGCCTGGACCTCCACGCGCGACGGCGCCCCCGAGGTGCACGTCGCGCCCGTCGACGGCGGTCCCACCAGACGCCTCACCCACTGGGGCAGCACCACCACCCGGACGCGCGGCTGGACGGCGGACGGCCGGGTCCTGGTGACCAGTTCCCAGGGCCAGGCCAGTTTCCGCCGCACCTGGGCCCGCGCCGTCCCCCTGGACGGCGGCCCCGCCACCACCCTGCCCTACGGTCCCGTCGGTGACGTCGCCCAGGGCCCGCACACCGTGCTGCTGTCCGCGCCGATGAGCCGCGAGGCCGCCTGGTGGAAGCGCTACCGGGGCGGTACGGCGGGCAAGCTGTGGATCGACCGCGAGGGCGACGGCGAGTTCGTACGGCTGCACGAGGACCTCGACGGGAACATCGAGTGCCCGCTGTGGGTGGGGGACAGGATCGCGTTCCTCTCCGACCACGAGGGCACCGGCGCCCTGTACTCCTCCCTCGCCGACGGCTCCGACCTCCGCAGGCACACGCCGCTCGACAGTTTCTACGCCCGGCACGCCGCCGGTGACGGCACCCGCGTCGTCTACTCCAGCGCCGGTGAACTGTGGCTGCTGGACGACCTGGACGGGGACGGGCCGCGCCGCCTCGACATCCGGCTCGGCGGGCAGCGCGTCGACCTCCAGCCGTTCCCGGTGAACGCCGCCCGCTGGTTCGGCGCCGCGGCCCCCGACCACACCGCGCGCGGCAGCGCCGTCTGCGTGCGCGGCACCGTCCACTGGGTCACCCACCGCGCCGGCCCCGCCCG
>NZ_NCTE01000250.1 GCF_002114215.1 Streptomyces sp. 13-12-16
GCCGGCCGCGGGCGCGGCCACGGGTGCGGCGGCCTCCGCGCTCTCGCCGGCGGCGACGGGCGGCTCCTCGATGATGACGTGGGCGTTGGTGCCGCTGGCGCCGAACGAGGAGACGCCGGCCCGGCGCGGCGCGTCCGCGGCCTTCCAGGGCACGGGTTCCGTCAGGATCCGGACGGTGCCCTCCGACCAGTCGACGTGCGGGGTCGGCTCGTCCACGTGCAGGGTGCGGGGCAGCGTGCCGTTGTGCATCGCCTGGACCATCTTGATGATCCCGGCGGCTCCCGCCGCCGCGCCGGTGTGCCCGATGTTGGACTTCACCGATCCCAGCCACAGGGGCTTCTCGGGTGGGCGTCCGCGTCCGTAGGCGGCGACCAGTGCCTGCCCTTCGATGGGGTCGCCGAGCGTGGTTCCGGTGCCGTGCGCCTCGACCGCGTCGACCTCGTCGGCGGTCAGGCCCGCGTCGGCGAGCGCCTGGCGGATGACGCGCTGCTGGGCCAGGCCGTTGGGGGCGGACAGGCCGTTGGAGGCGCCGTCCTGGTTGATGGCGGTTCCGCGGATGACGGCCAGCACCTGGAGTCCGTCGCGCTGCGCGTCCGCGAGGCGGGTCAGGACGAAGACGCCCGCGCCCTCGGCGAAGGAGGTGCCGTCCGCCCCGGCGGCGAACGCCTTGATCCGTCCGTCGGGGGCCAGGCCGCGCTGGCGGCTGAACGTGGTGAACGTGCCGGGGCTGGAGATCACGGTGACGCCGCCCGCGAGCGCCAGTGCGCACTCGCCGCGCTGCAGGGCCCGTACGGCCAGGTGGAGTGCGGTGAGCGAGCCCGAGCAGGCGGTGTCGACGGTGAGCGTCGGCCCTTCCAGGCCGAGCGTGTAGGCGACGCGGCCGGAGACGACGCTGGGCAGGTTGCCGCCCAGGACGTAGCCGTCGAGGCCGTCCGGGGCCTCGTGCGTGCGGGGCCCGTACTCGTGCGGCTCCACGCCGATGAACACGCCCGACCGGGTGCCGCGCAGGCGGCCCGGATCGATGCCGGCGCGTTCGATCGCCTCCCAGGCGGTCTCCAGCAGCAGCCGCTGCTGGGGGTCCATGGCCAGCGCCTCTTTGGGGTTGATCTGGAAGAAGTCCGCGTCGAAGTCGGCGGCGTCCGGCAGGAATCCGCCGCGCCGCACGTAGCTGGTGCCGGTCGCCGACGGGTCGGGGTCGTAGAGACGGTCGAGGTCCCAGCCCCGGTCGTCGGGGAAGTCGGTGAGCACGTGCGTGCCGTCGGCCAGGAGCCGCCACAGGTCCTCGGGCGAGGTGACCCCGCCCGGATAGCGGCAGCCGATCCCGACGATCGCGATCGGCTCGTTGAACACCGCGGGCGGTGCGGACGCCGCGGTGTCGTCGGATCCGCCCGGCTCGGCGGTGCCGTGCACCACCTCCGCCAGGTGGCGGGCCAGGGCCGCCGGCGTCGGGTGGTCGAAGCCGACGGTGACGGGCAGCTCCACCCCCAGCTCGGTGGTGAGCCGCCGGTGCAGCTGGACCAGGCCCAGCGAGTCCAGGCCGCCCGCGAGGAACGGACGGTCGGCCGCCACGCCGGTGGAGCCGTCCCCGTGGGCGTCGGGATCGGCGGCCCGCAGCACGGCCGCGGCCTGCGCCAGGACCAGTTCCAGCATCGCGGCCCTTGACTGCTCGGTCATGTGCATACTCCGCAACGAAGAAGAGGCGTGGAGGCCATCGGGGTGGTCAGGACGCCGCGAGGGTGGTGAGGGCCGCGCGGTCGACCTTCCCGTTGACGGTCAGCGGGAACTCGTCCACCGTGTGCAGCCGGTGGGGCACCATGTAGCCGGGCAGCGCGGCACGGCAGAACGCGATGACGTCCTTGGTGGCCGCCCCGGGGCCGTCGGGGGCGTGGGTGAGGAACGCGTGCAGCACCGGGTCGCCGTCCTCGCGCGGCACCATCATGGCGACCGCGCCGGTGATGCCCGGGAACTCGCTGATGCGGCGCTCCACCTCGCCCAGTTCGACGCGGTTGCCGCGGATCTGCACCTGGGAGTCGGCGCGGCCGTGGAAGTACAGCTCGCCCTCGGCCCCCATGGTGGCCAGGTCGCCGGTCTTGAAGACCCGCTGCCCCGACCTGGGGTCGACCGGGTCGGGGACGACGACGGCGTTCGTGGCCTCCGGGTCGCCCCAGTAGCCGGAGAACAGCGACGGGGTGCGCAGGTGGATCTCGCCGAGCACCCCGGGCTCGTCCACGAGGGTGCCGTCGGGCCCGACGAGCATCATCTCCGCGCCGGCGACGGCGTAGCCGATCGACAGGCGTTCGGTCCCGGGGGGCAGCGGGTTGGGCACCTCGGTGAGGGACGCGGCCATCGTCTCGGTGGCCCCGTAGCCGTTGGTGAAGCGGACCTTCGGCAGCAGCTCCTGAAGGCGCCTCAGCTCGTCCAGCGGGAAACCCTCCCCCGAGAACGCGATGCGGCGCAGGGTGCCCTCCTCGCCGAGTTCGGCCAGCAGAGCGGGCTCGTGCCGCAGCGACGGGCGCCAGGCCGAAGGGACGGCGTCGACCTGGGTCGTCCCGGTCTCCCGCAGGTACGACAGGAAGCGGCGGGGCCAGTTGAGCCGGTCGCGGGGCACGGGCACCAGGGCGGCACCGTGGCTGAGGGCGAGGCCGATGTCGACCAGCGCGAAGTCGAACTGGAACGGCGCCGTGCCGGCCACCCGGTCCTCGGACGTGATGAGTTCCGCGGCCTCCGCGCCCCGCAGGAACGCGATGACCCCGCGGTGGCTCATGACCACGCCCTTGGGCCTGCCCGTCGTACCCGAGGTGAAGGTGATGTACGCGGTGTCGACGGGCGTCACCGTGCGACGGCGGCGGACCCGCGGCACGGGCGGCCGCTCCACGGTGAGGCCCTCGGGGCCGAACCGGCCCGTGCCGACCGGCTCGGGGATGCCGCTCCGCCGCCCGCGCGCGGACTGCAGGTACAGCGCGGGCTCGGCGCTTTCGATGATCGTCAGGAGCCGCTCGTCGGGCACCTCGGGACTCGCCGGGACGAACACCAGTCCGAGGGTGGCACAGGCCAGCAGAGCCGCCACGGCGTCGGCGTCGGTGTCGGACTCCAGGATGACGCGGTCGCCGACGTCGAGCCCGAGGGCGTCGAGTGCGGCGGCGTAGCGGTCGGTGCGCCGCTCCAGCTCGCCGTACGTGATCGTCTCCAGCGCCCCGTCGGCCGCCGCCTGGATGACGGCCGGCCGGTCGGGTCCCCTCCGGGCGGCGGCCAGCAGATACGTCCGCAGGTTGTCCACCGATGCGTGCGCCCGAGCCGGACGCGCTCCATTCGGACTCATGCGCCACCCTTCCATTCGGCGTTTTCAGCCAATGCCAGGTTTTTTCTAGCAGGGTGCTTTTACGCCTCACAAGGAACTCCGGCCGATCACCGGCGAACTAGGGGGCCATAGGGGTTATGCCGGCACGGGGGGCCGACAAGACTGACCGGAAACAGTGGGATCGGACTGCCCGACTTTCGAGACGCAGGCCACGAGCGCGACAAACAGGGAGGCCGAGAATATGTCGGCGATTGTCTTTCCCGGAATCGGCCCGACACGGTTCGCCGAATTGGCGCGGTTCCTGGTGGCCCATCCCGTGGCACGCCGGTTCGTCGCCGAGGCGGACCGGGCACTGGGGTATTCCCTGGTGGACCGGTACCGGGAGACCGAGACCCGGGGCGGCGACCAGGGGGCGTTCCCCGAGTCGACGCGGCTCGTCTTCCTGGTCTCCTGCCTGGCGCTGGCCGAGTGCGCGGCCGCCGAGCAGGACGCGGCGCCGGTCGCGTGCGCCGGCGCCAGTTTCGGCGGCATAGCGGCGGCGGTGCGGTCCGGGGCGCTGCCGTTCTCCGAGGCCGTGACGATGACCGTCGACTGGGGCCGCCGCGTGGACGCCTACTTCGCCCGTGAGCACCGCGACGTCGTCACCCAGTCGTTCGCGCGCGTCCCGCCCGACCGGCTCGCCGAGATCCGCGCCGAGCTGGACGCGCGCGGCGAGTGGAACGAGGTGGCCTGCCACGTCGACCACGACTTCCACATGCTGTCGGTGCGCGAGGGCGCGGTGGAAGCGCTGCAGGGACGGCTGCGGGCGGCGGGCGGCCTGCCGCTGTACGTCATGCGGCCGCCGATGCACTCGGCACTCTTCGAGGAGCTGCGGGAGGAGATCGCGGCCGAGGTCGTCGCGGACGTCCCGTTCTCCGATCCCGGGACCGTCGTCGTGTCGGACCACGACGGGTCACTGGTGCGGACCGCGGACGGCGTACGGTCGCTGCTGCTGGACGCGGTGACGCGCACGGTGCGGTGGCCGGCGGTCGTGGAGACGCTCAAGGGCCTCGGCGTCGAGCGGGTGCACGTGGCCGGGCACGACGCCCTGTGGGGCCGGGTGGAGGTCATGACCGACGCGTTCGAGGTCGTGGCGGTGCGGCCGGACACGGCCATGCGACCGCGCCGGCGCAGCACGATCGCATAGCCCGGACGGAAACCGGATCAGCGCATGGCCGACAGGGTTTTCCAGAGGGTCTCGGGAGTGGCGAAATTGTCGAGGTCGAGGGCATCGTCGACGAAACGCACGCCGTACGTGGACTCCAGCGAGGACAGTATCGCGACCATTCCCATGGAATCGAGTCCGTGATCCCGCAGGCTCAGATCGGCGGTGATCTCGTCCCCCGATTCCAGCAGTGGAAGATTTTTGCGCAGAATTTCCTCGAAAGAATCGTCCCACATACGCGCTCCCGTGTTGTCACCGGTGTTCGAAGAATAGTCGACGCCGTGGCCAACATAAGCCGCGCGCTGTACGGGCCGGCACCCCTATCCACCCCTTTTCTTCCTGCGGAGCGAGGACAATGATCGAATCAGCCGTCTCCGGACGCGGCCTGCACGAACGATTCCTGCGCGGTCTGGAGCTGTCGCCCGGCCGGACCGCGATCCGCGTGGACGCCGAGAGCCTGACGTACGAGGCGATGCACGAACTGGCGTTGCGCCGGGCGGGGGCCCTGCTGGCCGGGGCCCCGCAGGCGCCGCGCGGCGTCGCCGTGCTGGCGGACAAGAGCCTGTCCGCGTACGTCGGGATCCTCGCGGCGCTGTACGCCGGCGTCACGGTCGTGCCGCTCAATCCACGGTTCCCGGCCGAACGCACCCGCCGGATGCTCACCGCGGCCGGCGTCTCCGCGGTCATCGCCGATCCGGTCGGCCGGGCCGCCCTCGCGGAGACCGAACTGGACCTGCCCGTCCTGGACGAGTCCGCGCCCGGCCCCGCGCTCGACGCACCGGTGGCCGTCCGGCCGTCCGACACCGCTTACGTGCTCTTCACATCGGGCTCGACCGGCCGCCCCAAGGGTGTGCCGATCACGCACGCGTCCAACGGGCACTACTTCGATCTGCTGGAGCGGCGCTACGACTTCGGCCCCGACGACGTGTTCTGCCAGAACGTCGGCCTCAACTTCGACTGCGCGATGTTCGAGCTCTTCTGCGCCTGGGGCCACGGGGCCCCGGTGCACGCCATCCCGCCCGCGGCCCATCGGGACCTGCCGGCGTTCTTCGCCGAACGGCGGATGACCGTGTGGTTCTCCACCCCCAGCGGCATCTCCTTCGTCCGGCGGATGGGCGGCCTGGCCCCGGGGGCGATGCCCACGCTGCGGTGGAGCTTCTTCGCGGGCGAGGCGCTGCTGTGCGAGGACGCCGCCGCCTGGCAGGCCGCCGCGCCCCGGTCGAAGATCGAGAACCTGTACGGGCCGACCGAGCTGACCGTGACCGTCACCGGGCACCGCTGGTCGCCGGAGACCTCACCGCGTCTCGCGGTCAACGGCGTCGTCCCGATCGGCCGGGTGCACGACGGCCACGACCACCTGCTGCTGGACGAGGGCACCGAGTCGGCGACGGAAGGCGAACTGTGCGTCACCGGGCCGCAGATGACGCCCGGGTACCTGGACCCGGAGGACGACCGGGGCCGGTTCCTGGAGCGCGACGGCCGTCGCTGGTACCGGACGGGCGACCGCGTGCGGCGTCTGGACAACGGTGAGCTGGCCTATCTGGGCCGCCTGGACTCCCAGGTGCAGATCCAGGGCTTCCGGGTCGAGCTGGCCGAGGTCGACCACGTCGTCCGGCAGTGCCCGGGCGTCCAGAACGCGGCCGCGGTGACCCGCCCGGCACCGGGCGGCGGGCTGGAGCTCGTCCTGTACTACACCGGTGACCGCGTCCCGCCGGCGACGCTGCGCCGCGCGGTGTCCGCCCGCCTTCCCGACCCCATGGTGCCCAGGGCGTTCCTGCACGTGGCGGAGTTCCCGCTGAACTCCAACCACAAGGTGGACCGGGCCAGGCTGGCCCGCGAGGCGGCCGCGATGTCAGACGGCCGCCCCTGACCCGAAGTGCCGGGCGTCCTCCGCGACCGTCCGCAGCGCCTCCGCGAGCGACTCGCCCGTCGAGGCGTGCTCGGGGTCGACGACCCACTGCATCATCACGCCGCTCAGCAGGGCGTGATAGAACTGCCCGACCGCGGCCTCGGTGCGCTCCGGCAGTTCACGGCCGCCCCAGAGGAGGCCGACGAGGCCCTTCTGCGCCTGCTGCTGCGCCTCGACGAAGAAGCTGCGGACCTCGGGCACGTGGTCGCGCTGGGAGACCGCGTCGAACTGGGCCCCCCACACCGGGCGGTGCCGCTCGAACAGCTCGATCACCCGTGTCCAGACCACCTCGAACCGCGTGATCGGGTCGTCGGGCAGACCGTCCACGTCGGCCAGGGCCCGCTTCAGCTCCTGGACCCACTCCTCCAGCGCCTCCATGATCGCGGCGTTGAGCAGTGCCTCCTTGGTGCCGTAGTGGTACCCGATCGAGGCCAGGTTGGCGCCGGACGCCTCGACGATGTCCCGCGCGGTGGTACGGGCGTACCCCTTCTCGTACAGGCAGCTCTTCGCGCCGGCCAGCAGATCCTCTCGGTGTCCCATGTCCAAGATTCTAAGCGGCCCGCAGAAGAATGTCTTAAACAAGCGTCTTAAACAGAATCTGACATAGACAGATTACTTATACAAATCTAGAGTCGAGATCATGAACCCCGAACGCGCCACCCCGAAGGAGTGGGTCGGCCTCGCCGTCCTCGTGCTCACGGTCCTGATGATGTCGATGGACACGACCGTGCTGTACTTCGCGCTGCCGTTCCTCAGTGCCTCCCTGGAGCCCAGCGCCCCGCAGCAGCTGTGGATCGTGGACATCTACGCGTTCATGCTCGCCGGACTGCTGATCACCATGGGCACCCTCGGCGACCACATCGGCCGTCGGCGGCTGCTGATGATCGGCGCGTTGGTGTTCGGCGCCTCGTCCTTCGCCGCCGCCTACGCGGGCAGCGCCGAGTTGCTGATCCTCGCGCGCGCCGTCCTGGGCATGTCCGGGGCCGTGCTCGCGCCCTCCACCCTCGCCCTGATCCGCAACATGTTCCGCGATCCCACCCAGCGCCGTACGGCCATCGCGGTGTGGACGGCCGGCCTCTCCGGCGGCGCCGCCCTGGGCCCGATCGTGTCGGGACTCCTGCTGGAGCACTTCTGGTGGGGCTCGGTCTTCCTGATCAACATCCCGGTCACGGTCCTGATCCTGGTGCTCGGCCCCATGCTTCTGCCGGAACACCGCGACCCGCGGCCCGGCCGCTTCGACTTCCTCGGCGCCGCCCTGTCCCTCGGCGCCATACTGCCGGTCGTCTACGGCATCAAGGAACTCGCCGACGACGGCTTCGCCTGGAAGTACGCGGCCGTCACGGCCGCCGGTGTCGCGGTGGGCGTGCTGTTCGTCTGGCGTCAGCGCGCGGCCCCCAGTCCGCTGATCGACCTGGCTCTGTTCCGGGACCGTGGGTTCAGCGCGTCCATCGGCGTCAATCTGGTGGCCCTGTTCGCCATGGTCGGCTTCCTGCTCTTCGCCACCCAGTGGCTCCAGCTCGTCCACGGGCTCAGCCCGCTGGAGGCCGGACTGTGGACCCTGCCCGCGCCGTTGGCGGTCGCGGTGACGACCACGGTGGCCGCCATCCTGGCCAAGACGGTCCGCCCCGGTTACATCATCGGCGCCGGCATGGTGATCGCGTCCGGCGGTTTCGCCGTCCTGACGCAGTTGCGAGCCGATTCGAGCCTGGCCCTCGCGGTGCTCGGCGCGAGCGTCATGTCGGCCGGGGTGGGCATGGCGATCCCCCTGACCGCCGACCTGATCGTCTCAGCGGCTCCACCGGAGCGCGTCGGCGCGGCCGCCGCGCTGCCCGAGACCAGCAACCAGCTCGGCGGCGCGCTGGGCGTGGCGATTCTCGGCAGCATCGGCGCCGCCGTCTACACCCGTGATGTCGACGACGCGACGGCGGGGCTCCCGCCCGAGGCCGCCGAGGCCGCCGAGGGCTCGCTCGGCGGGGCGACGGAGGTGGCTCAGCACCTGCCCGCGGGGGCGGGCCGGTCCCTTCTGGGCGCGGCCGAGGAGGCGTTCACCGAGGGCATGACGATCGCCGCCGCGG
>NZ_NCTE01000251.1 GCF_002114215.1 Streptomyces sp. 13-12-16
TTCAGAGTTTCTTTACTGGATCAAGGCGGCCCGCCTGCGGCGGGCCGCGCGCGCTGGCGGCCCGTGGCCGCCGTCGCTCCCTGTCTCCGCCACCGCTCCGGCGGCCCCCCGCCGCTCAGCGCGCAGCACCGCCAAGGCTGTCGACCAGGCCAGGAGGAAACCCGACCTCCCCGAGCACCAGGACCAGGCCGGCGCCGACCCCCCTGCCCAACCGGCCACCGCTCCAAGCCGGATGGGCCGCAGAGCCGCATGCGGTGCCCATGCGTCATGCAGCGCTGACAACGCTCCGGCCGGAATGGGACCGAGGACCGTGACGCATTGAAGAAGCGTGGTCGAGGCCGGCGGGTGGTTGCTGGAAACACACGTGACGGGTGCTCGTTCGGCGCACTCGCCGTCGTGGCTGACTTTCGGTGGCTCAGGTCAGAACTCCTCTCCAACTCGACAACGAGGAACCGGGGTTCCAGCAGCACCCGCATACGAGCACGCCAACCGCCCCGGTACCATCGGCACCGGGGTCCTGACCAGGGATTCCGAGACCGGGCCACCCTGAATGCTGTCCAGGCGGAGGGGTGGCCCGGTCTTCTGCTTGTGGGTCTACGGCTCAGCTCAGGGCCTTACCGACCTCGTAGATCGTGGGCCTGTCCTCGGGTGCCGGACTGAGCATGGCGTCGATCAATTCGCCCAGCTCGCCATGCACCTTCACAGGCCGGCGCTTGCCACTCGCGACGGCTTGTCTCTGCTCGGGGCGCGGTGCGTCGTCCGGGTACTCGACGGCCCGCCAGCCCGTGGCGGAAATGAGCAGGGACGCGCCGAGCGCATAGATGTCCGCTTCCTGCGTAGGCTGCGCCTCTCCGGTCGCAAGCACGCTGCGCGCGATCTCCGGCGCCTCGTAGTGGACGAGGCAGCCGCGGAACGGGAAGTCGTACCCCTCGGGGACGTGCCCGCCGCGTGCCAAGGCCAGGTCGATGAGGTGCGTGCGATCCGGGCCGATGATGAAGTGTGCGGGCTGCACGTCGCCGTGGGCCCAGCCCTTGCCATGTAGCTCGGCCAGCGCCTCTACGCAGCCGAGGGCCGCGCTGGTATGAGGTTCCGTACGAGAGTCCGGCTCACGACAGGGCTTCCACAGCTCGTACAGGTCGGGCCCTTCGTGCCACGGCTGGAGGTTCCAGGTGCCCAGCTCCCATTCGCCGTACGCGAAGTCATCGAGGCCGAGTCGGTACAGCACGGCCCCTTCGCGTGCGGGGGCGACTGCCGTCCAGGGCTGTGCGGGCCAGTCGGCCGTCGCCTCGATCGGGTAACCGACCTTCACGGCGTACTGCCCCCGATGGCTCTCGACCTCCCAGACCATCGAGCCCCGACGATTGACGACCAGGCGCTGAGCCCTGGGCATCAGTGCGTCGAGCACGACGATCGGCAGTTCAGGGGGTGTCCCGGACAACGTCTGTTCTCCTTCCGGGCGGCGCGGCCGACCCCGCATCGAGGCCGACTGCGTCGCTGGTGTCGTGTCGCTACGCCTGACCGTACGGACGGCCGCAGTCCGCGTCGCACTGCGCGAGGTTCGTGCCGTCCACGGTCCAGAGGTCGTCGAAGACCATGAACCCGGCCGCCTTCATCGCGTGTGCGGACTCGGCGACCTTCTTCGGGTCACGGGGCCCTCCGCCCGGCATGGGGTTGTGGTGGAGGAAGCGGCCCGCGTACCGGTCGCAGAGCGCGGCGTACTCCTTCGTGTGCAGGATGAGTGCGTGCAGACCGAGGTCCACGTCGTCGGACGGGACCATGGGGACGGTCGCGGTCGCGGCGGTGACCACGAAGGCCACCGCCTGGTCCGCGATCCGCTCGGCCCGTTCGCGGGACTGCCCGTCGTGGACGATTACGAAGTGGGTGAGGCTGTCGAACAGCTCCTCACCAGCCACCGCGCGACCGGTCTTCTGATCGTTGGCCGTTGCCGTCATGCGAATACTCCTTGAGTGTCGCTGTGTTCTGGCACTTGCGCCCGCATCGGTCGCCGAGGCACGGCTTATGACGACCGGGGGATGGAAGGCCGACCCCGAACGGGGAAGGGGGAGCCAGGGAAGGTGGCACCCCGTTCGGGGCGGCCGGTCTACTGGCTGG
>NZ_NCTE01000252.1 GCF_002114215.1 Streptomyces sp. 13-12-16
GGCGCGCGGACGGCGGGTCTCCCTGACCTGCGACCCGCCCGGCGCGGACGGCGGGTCGTCCCCGCACACCGCCGCCTGCCACGGCCGCTTCGCACGGCTCGTGCCCGGCGAACCGGTGGTGGGCCTCGGGTTCGGGACCGAGGCGCCGGGGTCACGCGGCACGATGACGATCACCACCCCACTCACCGAGGCCGGAGGCGGCACGGATGTGCTGATCGTCCACGAGGGCGTCCCCGACGCGGTGCCCGCCGCCGGCAACGGGGCGGGCACCCGCTCGGCACCGGCCCGGCCCGCCCGTTTCGTGGAGGCGAACACCTGAATCCCTGTGCTCCCCCGTGCACCCGTGCGCCCCCTTGGCGACGGCATTCGGTACGTCGGGTGCCGGTCCGGTGTGGGCAGGACAAGGTTCGAGTGCCACATGTATGTGGACTCGCACATGTGGACTCACTGAATTCCGTTTGTATCGCTCGAGACAGGTGGTATTCGATGAGCAATCACGTTCATGACGTTCATGAACCGGCGCCGACCTGGAGATCGGGAACCGCGCCGGGCATATTCCCGTCCGTCGGCCACGGTATCGCCTTGTTCCGACGCCCACTGGAGTTCCTCAATTCTTTGTCCGCATACGGTGATCTGGTGGAGATACGCCTGGGCCCGATGCGTGCCTGGGTGGTGTGCCACCCGCGACTGGTCCACGAGATGCTCAGGGACACCCGCACCTTCGACAAGGGCGGCCCCCTCTACGAGCGGCTCCGGACCTTGATGGGGGACGGGGTCGTCACCTGCCCGCACGGCGATCACCGCAGGCAGCGCAGGCTGCTGCAGCCCGCCTTCCGTCCGTCCCGCGTCGCCGGCCTGACGGAGGCGCTGGGCGAGGAGGCCGAATCGGTGTGCGGCGCGTGGCGGGCGGGGCGGGAGGTCGACGTCAGCGCGGCCATGATGGCCCTGACCACGGGGGCGATCAGCCGGGTCCTGCTCTCCGACTCGCTCGACGCGGCGAGGACCGCCGAGGTGCGGGACTGCCTGGCCGGGATCGTCCACGGCCTGTTCGTGCGTACGGTCGTCCCGGTCGACGCCTTGTTCCGGGTGCCCCTGCCCGCCAACCGCCGGTACCGGGACGCGGTCGCCCGTCTGCACCGGCTCGTGGACGCGGCGATCGCCGAGCGCCGCGCGGGCGAGCCGCGCGACGATCTGCTGGGGACCCTGCTGGCGGCGGCCGACGCCGGGGAGCACGGGGTGACCCCCGGCGAGGTGCACGACCAGCTCGTCTCCCTGCTGCTCACCGGGTCGGAGAGCCCCTCCCTGGGCCTGTCCTCCGCGTTCGGCCTGCTCGCGCGGCACCCGGAGGCCGAGCGCGAACTGCACGCCGAGGTCGACTCCGTACTGGCCGGGCGCACCCTCCCCACCTCCGACGACCTGCCGCGCCTCCCCTACACCCGGGCCGTGATCAGCGAGACCCTGCGCCACTCCCCGCCCGGCTGGCTCTTCACCCGGTCCACCACCAGGGAGGTCGAGTTCGGCGGGCGCCGCCTGCCGCGCGGGACCACCGTTGTCTACAGCCCGTACCTGCTGCACCACGCGCCCTCGTCGTTCCCCGACCCCGAGCGGTTCCGGCCCGAGCGGTGGCTGTCGGGCGAGCACACCGACCAGCCGTACGGCGCGATGGTCCCGTTCTCCGCGGGCAGCCGGAAATGCCTCGGGGACTCCTTCGCCATGGCACAGAGCACGGTGGCGGTCGCGACCATCGCCCGCCGCTGGCGGCTGCGGCACCCCCCGGGGCCCGTCGCGCCGGTGCGCCCCGCGGTGACGCTGGGCCCCAGGTCCCTGCGGATGATCTGCGAACCGCGCGGTGACGGGCTCGGCCGGCGGTCCCGGGGGGCGGGTGACAACCTTGTCGACCACACATGAGGACATCACGGCCGGCACACCGCGCGGAATTCCCGGCACCGATCTCAGGGACCTGATCGACGCCCATCTGCACATGCCGTTCCCGTTCCGGACCAATCCGCACGAACACCGGGTCACGGCGGGCGTCGAGAAGTGGCTGCGGGAAACGGGACTGGCGGACGAAAGCTGGGTTCCGGAAATGATCGCCCGCGCCCGTCCGGCCCAGCTCGCCTCCTACAACGGTCCGGAGATGGATTCCGGTCTGCTGCAGATCGTCGCCAATCAGATCGCCTATCAATTCGTCTTCGACGACCGGGCGGAGGAGGTGGGCCGGCAGGGACCGGGCCGGCTGCTGCCCATGCTGGACGAGAGCATCGCCGTACTGCGGGACGACGCGTCGCCGTCGACGCCGCTCGGTGCCGCCCTGGCCGATCTGCACCGGCAGGTCCGCGAGCGGTGCACGCCCGCCCAGGCCGCGCGATGGGCCGTCAAGAGCCGTGAGTACGTGCACGGCCTGCTGTACGAGGCGGTGGCACAGGCCGACACCGCGCCGCTGCCGACCGGACTGTGCACGTCGATCCGGTCGCTGACCGCGGGGGTCGAGCCCTTCCATCCGCTGTGCGAGGCGGCCCAGCCGTGCGAACTGTCCGACGCGGAGCTGCAGCACCCGGCGATGCGGCGGCTGACCCGGCTGTCGGCCGACGCGGCGGTGTGGATACCCGATCTGTACTCCGCGGTGAAGGAACGCCGGGCCGGCGGGATGATCAATCTGGCCCTCGCCCACCAGCGGGCCCGCCGCTGCTCCCTGCCGGTCGCCGTCATGCTGGCGATCCGTCAGATCAACCGCACGATCGACGAGTTCGTCGGTCTCTTCGAGGAGATCAGGCCGCGGCTGAGTCCCTCGGCCGTCGGGTACGCGGAGGGCATGGCCGGCTGGATCCGGGGGTGCTGCCACTGGTCCCGCACCGTGCCCCGCTACGCCGACACGGCGGCGGCCCCGGTCTGACCCGGGCACCGCCACGGGCCCGCGCCGCGGACGCGGCCCATTCGAACGCCCCTACCCCCAGGAGGGATGCCTCAAGCCGTCGCCGCCTTCGGTTCACCCGTCCTGTCGTGGTCGTACCGGAAGACGGACCCGGTGCGCCCCGGCAGGCATACGCTCGCCTGCCACCCGTTGGTCGAACGACAGGAAGCGGTAGGGCACATGGCGATCGAGCGGCGGCAGCATGTCACCGAGTCCCGGCCGTTGCTGGAGCGCCGACGGGAACTACGGGCACTGGACGAGGCGTTGGCGGCCCTGCGGGACACCCGGAACGGAGTGCCGCAGACGCCGCGCGGCGGGCTCCTCGTCTTCACCGGCCCGGGCGGGATGGGCAAGACGGCGCTGCTGGCGCAGGCCCGCTCCCGCGCGCTGGCCCAAGGGGTCACCGTGCTGTCGGGCTGCGGCGGCCGGAACGAGCAGGAGCTGGCGTTCCGTGTGGTGCGCCGGCTCCTCCAGCCCTCGCTGGCCGCGATGGACGGCGACGAGCTCCGCGCCTTCCTGGGCAGCTGGTACGACGTCGTCGCCACCGCGCTCGGCCTGGAGGCGGGGCCCGGCCCCCACGTGCCCGACCCGTCCGGGGTCCGCGAGGGCCTGGACTGGGTCATGACCCGGCTCGCCGCGCGGAAGGCACCCATGGTGCTGCTGCTGGACGACCTGCACTGGGCGGACGTCGAGTCCCTCGACTGGCTCACCTCCTTCGCCCCCCGGGTGGCGGACCTGCCGCTGCTGATCGTCCTCGCCCACCGGCCCGACGACCTGCCGCGCGAGGCGGAGCCGCTGCGTGCCCTGCCGGGCAGCCTCGGCACCCGCGCCCACGCGCTGGAGCCGCTCACCTCCGAGGCGGTGGCGCGGATCGTCAGGGACGAGGTGGGGGACGAGGCCGAGGACGAGTTCTGCGAGGAATGCCGGCGGGCCACCGGGGGAAACCCGTTCGAGACCGTCGAACTCGCCATCCGCCTGGGCGAACACGATCTGCGGGGCGCCCGGCACGAGCTGCGCGCGATGCGGGACCTCGCCGCGGCGGTCAAGGGCCGCGGACTGATCGAACGCCTGCACGCCCTCGGGACGACCACCGTCCGTTTCGCCTACGCCGCGGCCGTGCTCGGCGAGTCCGTGTCACAGGAACTCGCCGCCACCATCGCCGTGGTCGGCAGTGAGGCGGCCACCGAGGCGACGGAGCGGCTGCGCGCCGCCCGGATCCTGGCCGAGGACGACGGGACCGGGAACGGGCTCGCCTTCGTCCACCCGCTGATCGCCACCACCATCTACCGCTCCATCGCCCCGGCGCTGCGGGTCGGGCTGCACAACGGGGCCGCCGAGGCCATCCGGGCCGCCGGGTTCGGGTCGGCGGCCGCCGCCCGGCACCTGCTGGAGGTGCCCTGCGACGGCCGCGTCGAGGCGGTGGCGTGCCTGCGCGAAGCCGCCCGCGAGTACATGCGCGCCGGCGCCCCGGAAGCGGCCCGGCG
>NZ_NCTE01000253.1 GCF_002114215.1 Streptomyces sp. 13-12-16
CACCTGCTTCCTGATCGACGACTACTTCACCCGCTTCTCCGCCCCCGCCGACGTCGTCCCCATGCTGCTGGAGGAGGCCGACCGGGCCGGGCTCGCCGTCGACTACCTGGCCCGCGAGTCGGGCTGCGCCGTCGCTGGCAAGGTGCCGGTCGCCGAGGCCGTGGCCGGGCGGATCGTCGAGGAACCACCGCCCGGCAGCTACGGCCTGCGCCCGCCGGCCGCGCAGACCGGCTGGCTCGCCAACGGCGAGCGCAGCCCCGTCGCACGCGCCCCCCAGGCCATGAAGAAGGCCACCGCCTGGCAGCCGCCGAAGGAGAACGCCGCCCGCCGCCACTCCGTCTTCCTGGACGTCGAACTCTGGGACGACGGCCCCGACGGGCACCGCACCTGGTCCTGCCCCTTCCTCGCCGCGGTGTGGCAGCTCGCCCGCCTCGGGCTGCTGCGCAACGAGGGCGAGGCCGTCCTCGTACCCGAGCCGCACACCGCGTCCGGCTTCCCCGACGACTGGGACGAACTGCCCCCGCTGCTGCGGCTCGACCCCCGCGCGGACCCGTTCGCCGCCTACCGGACCTGCTCGGTCATCCCCAGCCGGTTCTTACCCGTCGAGCACGCCGTCCGCGTGATCCTCGACCAGATCGAGGTCGACCCCGGAGCACTGGCCCAGACCGCCGAGCGCTCCGCCCGCGAGAACGCGGCCGTCCCCGACTCGGTCGCCGACCGCATCTCCTACGTCTTCTACGCGGGGCAGTGACATGACGCCGGGGGACATGACGCCGGGGGAGACGCAGCCCCCCGTCGTGCTCGCCTGCGGCGAGGTCCGCACCTGCCTGCTGCCCGCCCTGCAGGCCCTCGACAGCCGCGCCGCCGCCCAGCTCCTCGGACTGCGCGCCGACGAACGCGTCCTGCTCTCCGAGCGCCCCAACCTCTACGGCCGCTCCCCGGACACCCTCACCGGCGTCGACTGCCCCCTGCCCAGCGCCGACGGCGCCAGGATCCGCGCCGTCGGCACCGTCGCCACCCGAGCCTCCCTCACCGAGGGGCGCGTCCTGCAGAGCTCCGCCTACTTCCGGATTCCCGCCTCGGGACCCGACCACCGGCGCCCCTGGGGCCACTACCTGGTACGGCCCGCGACGGTCGAGCCGTTCGGGAAACTGCCGTACGAGGCGGTCGCCCAGGGCCTGCTGAACGGAGGGCGGCACGGCGAGCTCGACGTCGGGCTGATCGCCGACGGACTCCTCACCCGCCTGCTGCGCCACCCCCTGCTCGACCACCGTCCGCCCCTGAAGTCCCGCCCCACCCGGCTGCGCTGGGTCGCCCTGCCCGCCGGACGCGACGAGGGGCCGTCGATCGAGCGGTTCACCCTCGCCGAGGACGAGCTGCGCACCGTACGGCTCCGCGTCCCCGCCGGCACGCCCGCCGGTGAGATCGCCGGGCTCTGCGACGACCTCGCCCTGCACGACTGGCTGCTCACCACCGTCGTCCGCGTCCTGGACGGCATCCGGCTGGGCACCGCGGAACCGCCCGCCCGGACGCGGCCCCGGACCGGCGGGGACCGCCCCGCCGTCGTCACGGCGCTGCGGCCCGCCGTCGACCACCTGCTGCACCTGTGGATGCCACGGGCCCGCGTCGCGCACGAACTCGCCCCGCTCTGGGACGCGCTGGAGGACCGCCCCGGCTTCACCCGGCAGTGGCGCACCCTGGTGCAGCGCATCCGGGACCAGCTCGCCCTGCACGCGATTCCCCACCGGGAGGCCGAGTTGATTCCCTGACCCCGCGGTTTCGGCCCCACGCACATCCCCGCACCCCGATCCGACGCGTATCCCAACGGGGGGAGAAGCGAGATGAGCACGGCACAGTCACCCCAGCCCGAGGAGACGGCACCCCCGCCCGGCGCGGACGCACGTTCCCGGGCACAGTCGCCCGACCGGACCGAGTGGACGCGCAGACTCCTGACCGGCCTCACCGTCGGCCTCGTCGTCTGGGGCGTCGCCGCACTGCTGAGTCCCGGGGGCGGAGCGCTCCGGCAGTCGGCCGCCGCCGCGCTCTGCGCCGCCGCCACGGTGGCCCTCCAGCACCTCTTCGCCCAGGGCCGGAACCCCGACGAACAGGTCGAACAGGCCCTGCGGACCCAGAGCGTCCTCGCCGAGACCGCCGCCACCGTGCGGGACGGCCTGGAACGGCACGACGACGACCTGCGGACCGGCCTGGCCCGGCACACCGAGGACATCCGGCAGCTCGTCGAGACCCGCCTCGCCCAGCAGGACCCGGCCCCCGAGTCCTACCCGCCGCTCGACCGCGTCCGCACCGACGGCGTACCGGAACTGGCCAAGCGCTTCGCCGAGGCCCTCGCACCCGGACCGTCGATCCTCTACACGTTCGTCCGCCTGGAGATGCAGCGGGTGGTCGGCCACATGGCGGCGCTCACCAGCATGAGCGTGGAGTGCCACGGCGAGAACCACGACTGGATGCTCAGCCTCACCCACGCCGCGGAGCGCTCCGTCGACGCCATCAGCACCTCCGTCGACCGCGAGTTCTGGAACAGCGAGCCCGCCAGCCGCTACCTCGACGCCCAGCGGGAGGCGATCGAGGAACACGGGGTGCCGGTACGGCGGCTGTTCCTGCTGGCGAGCGCGCGCGAACTCGACGACCGGCTGCTGCGGCTGTGCGACGAACAGCAGGCGCTGCGCATCGAGGTCCGGGTGGCGGTGCTGCCCGAACTGCCGCCGCACCTCCAGCGCGGCACCACCGACGACTTCATCGTCTACGACGAGGAGGTCTCCTTCGAGATCGAGCAGGACCTGCGCGACGTCAACGTCAGGACCCGGCTCATCGCGCGACGCGACCACGTCCAGGACCGGATGAAACGCTTCCGGGAACTGTGGGAGGCGGGCATGAGCATCCGCGAACTGGAGGTACGGGTCGACGACGAGGAGGACGGCACCTGGATGGTCGACCGGGCGTAGCCTCCGGGCGGTTACTCCCGGGGGAGTAATCACGCCCCCGTGCCGCCCTCCGCAGTACCCCGCAACTCGATCCCACGTCCGACGATCCGCGCCCCTTCCGCCGGGAGTCTGGGAACCGACCCAGACACCCGACCGGAGGGGAGCCCCGCCTCATGGGGGACGCAAGGACACCAGCACGGCGACGACGCCTCGTGCCCTGGGCGGTGGTCGGGCTGTGGCTGGCCGCGCTCGTGCTCGTCGGACCGCTCGCCGGCAAGTTCGGCGAGGTCCAGCAGAACCGGGCCGTCGACTACCTGCCCGACAGTGCCGACTCCACCCAGGTGGCCCGCATCCAGGACCGGCTGCCCGGCGGCGAGTCCACCGACCTCGTGCTCGTCTACCACCGGGACGGCGGACTGAGCGCCGCCGACCGGGAGACCGCCGCCGCACAGGTCACCGAGGTCGAGGGCGCGTACGAGCTGACGGACACCCCCCGGGGCGTCCCCTCCGCGGACGGCAGCACCCTCATGTACCCGGTCTCCAGCACCCAGCCGGGCCAGGACGAGGAGGCCCGGAACGCCTTCGTCGACGGGGTACGCGAGATCGCCGACGGCACCGGCGGACTGAGCGTCGAGGTCGGCGGGCCCGGCGCCCTCAACACCGACATGGGCAAGGTGTTCGAGACCATCGACGGCACCCTGCTGTTCGCCACCCTCGGCGTCGTCACCGTGCTGCTCGTGCTGATCTACCGCAGCCCGTTCCTGTGGCTGGTCCCGCTCACCGTGGCGGGTGTCGCCGCCGCCGTGGCGATGGCCGCCGGATACGGCCTGCACGAACTCTTCGACGTCACCGTCACCGGCCAGAGCGGCGGCATCATGACCGTCCTCGTCCTCGGCGCCGGCACCGACTACGCGCTGCTGCTCGTCTCCCGCTACCGCGAGGAACTCCGCCGCCACGAGCGGCCGTACGACGCCATGGGCGCCGCCCTGCGCGGCTGCGGGCCGGCGATCCTCGCCTCCTCCGGCACCGTCGCCGCCGGACTGCTGTGCCTGCTCGCCGCCGACCTCAACAGCAGCAGCGGCATGGGCCCGGTCGGCATGATCGGCGTACTGGCCGCACTGGTCGCCATGACGACCCTGCTGCCCGCGGTCCTCGTCCTGCTCGGCCGCCGCGTGTTCTGGCCGCTGATCCCCGCCTTCGGCAGCGCCCCCAAGGCCCGCCGGTCGCTGTTCGCGGCCATGGGCACCTCCGCCGCACGCCGCCCCGCCGCCGTCCTCGCGGGCGGCGGGCTCCTCCTCGGCGCCCTCGCCCTCGGCACCCTCAACCTCACCGGCGACCTCAGGCAGGAGGACTCCTTCACCGACCGGCCCGAGTCCATCTCCGCGATGCGGACCCTGGCCGAGGAGTACCCCGAGCGCAGCAGCCGCCCCCTCACCGTGATGGCCCCCACCGACCGGGCGGACGCCGTCCTGGCGAGGACCCGCGCCACCGAGGGGGTCGCCGACGCCACCGCCGGACGCGACGGCGGGGGCTGGACCGAGATCTCCGTGTTCGCCACCGCCGCCCCCGAGACGGCCGGCGAGACCCGCACCATCGAGACCCTGCGCGACACCCTCGACGACGATCACGGCGCCTACGTCGGCGGCCCCAGCGCCCAACGGCTCGACCTCGCAGACAGCGAGGCCCGCGACCGCAGGGTGATCGTGCCGCTGGTGCTCGCCGCCGTGTTCGTGATCCTCGTGGTCCTGCTCCGCAGCCTCGTCGCACCGCTGCTGCTGCTCGCCGCGGTCGTCGCCGTCTGGGGCGCCGCCCTCGGCATCGGCGGACTGGTCTTCGAGCCGCTGCTCGGCTTCACCGGCACCGACCCCGGCCTGGGACTGCTGTCCTTCGTCTTCCTGGTCGCCCTCGGCGTCGACTACGGCATCTTCCTCCTGCACCGCATGCGCGAGGAGTCCCTGAACGGCGCCGAACCCGAGGCCGCCGCGCTCACCGCCCTGCGCACCACGGGCGGCGTGATCGCCTCCGCCGGCATCGTGCTCGCCGCGACGTTCGCGGTGCTCACCACGCTGCCGCTGGTGCCGCTGGTCGAACTGGGCTTCGTCATCGCGGTCGGCGTCCTCCTCGACACCTTCCTCGTCCGCACCTACCTCGTCACCACCGCGAGCGTGCTGCTGCGCCGCCGGCTGTGGTGGCCCGGCAGGCTCTCCCGGGCGCCGGAGCCGGTCCCGCGCGACCGGCAGCCGGAACCGGTGCAGCAGCCCGCAGGCCGATGACAAGGGCGCCCCTCCCTCCCGGAGGGGCGCCCTCCTCCCGGAGGATGTACCCCGTGCCCACGAAGACAGCGCAGGCGACGGAACGCCCCCGCACCGGCGAGCGGATCATGGCCGCGATCAACCGCGACCCCCTGACCGCCCCGCACGCCGTCCGCAACGACACGATCCTCGCCGCCTGCACCGCCGCCGCCGCGCTCGTCGTCACGCTGCTCTTCGACCACGGCCGCCGGCCCGACGCGCTCGGCTGGACGCTGCTGCTCGCCGTCCACGCGCCGCTGCCGTGGCGACGGCGGCGTCCGTTGTCGGTGCTGCTGCTGGTGATGGCGCCGGTCGTGCCGTACCACGCCCTGGACAACAACCACATCGCGCCCGTCGCCGGCTCCCTGGTGGCCCTCTACACGGTCGCCGCGACCAGCACGCCCCGCCGCACGCTCACCGTCGGTGCCCTGGTCATCGGCACGACCCTCACCGTGAACGCCCTCACCAACCCCGACGGCTTCGTGGAACTGCTCCGCATCACCGGCTGGGTCGTCGCGGTGCTCTTCTGCGGCGTCGACGTCCGCTTCTACCGCAAGTACGTCGCCGCCATCGTCGAACGCGCCGAGCGCGCCGAACGCACGCGCGAGGAGGAGGCCCGCCGCCGGGTCGCCGAGGAACGCCTGCGCATCGCCCGCGACCTGCACGACCTGCTCGCCCACAGCATCACCCTCATCGGCGTGCAGACCTCCGTCGCCGCGCACGTCCTGGCCGCCGACCCCGAACGCCTCGACCGCGAGACCGTCGCCAAGGCCCTCGACGACATCGCCGGGACCTGCCGGACGGCCCGCGGGGAACTCCGTACGACCCTGGAGGTGCTGCGCGACAACGGCGGCCCCTCGGACACCCGCGGCCCGCTGGCCGGACTCGACGGCGTACCCGACCTGGTGGAGGCCGCGCGCCTCGCGGGCGCCCGCGTCGAACCGGCCGTCCGGGTCGCCGGTCCCGTACCGCCCGCCGTCGGCGCCGCCGCCTACCGCCTCGTCCAGGAGGCGCTGACCAACGCGGTCCGGCACGCCGGGCCCGAACCGGCGGTCCGCGTCGACCTGCGCGAGGAGGACGGCGCCCTGCGCCTGTCCGTCACCGACGACGGCACCGGCCCCACCCCCGGCACCACCCCCGGCTTCGGTCTGGTCGGCATGCGGGAACGGGCCCGCAGCGTGGGTGGCACACTCGACGCCGGACCGCGGGCGGGCGGCGGTTTCCAGGTGACGGCGACCCTGCCGCTGACGCCCGCGACGACTCGGGAAGGAACGGGAACCGGATGACCATCCGCGTGCTGCTCGCCGACGACCAGACCCTCGTACGGGAGGCCTTCGCGATGCTCGTCGAGTCGGCGCCCGACATGGAGGTCGTCGGCCAGGCCGCCACCGGCCGGCAGGCGGCGGAACTGGCCCGCACCGAACGCGCCGACCTCGTCGTCATGGACATCCGCATGCCCGACCTCGACGGCATCGAGGCGACCCGCCTGATCTCCGCCGACGACGACCTCGCGGGGGTCAGGGTCCTCGTCCTCACCACCTACGACACCGACGAGAACATCGTGGACGCGCTGCGCGCCGGCGCCTCCGGCTTCCTGGTGAAGGACACCAGACCGGCCGAACTCCTCGACGCCATCCGCACGGTCGCGGCCGGCGAGGCCCTGCTGTCACCGGGCCCCACGGCACGCCTGATCGAACGCTTCCTGCGCAGCCCGTCCGCGCCGGCCGCCGCGGGACCCGAGTGCCTCTCCGACCGCGAGCGCGAGGTGCTCACACTGGTCGCGCGCGGCCTGAACAACGCCGAGATCGCCGACTCGCTGGGCCTGAGCCCGCTCACCGCGAAGACCCACGTCAGCCGGACCATGGGCAAGCTCGGGGCGCGGGACCGGGCCCAACTCGTCATCGTGGCGTACGAGTCGGGGCTGGTGGCACCGGGGCGGGCGTGAGCCGGCCGGGGGTCAGAGCGTGTGGTGCAGCCACCGCTGGATGGTGCTGTTGATGCTGCCGGACAGGGCGCTCAGGCTCTCGATGGCCTCACGGTCCTCGGGCCGGGGCGGGATACCGGCGGCGGTCAGGGCGGCGTGGAGCTCCAGCCGGCGCCGGTCGCGCGGGTCGATGCCGGTGCCGAGCCGGTCGGCCGGGCGCGGCGGGGCCAGCAGGTAGTCGCCCTCCAGCGGGAACGCGGTCGCGGTCATGGCGGTCTCCTCACCAAGGGGTGTCGGTACTGCAGGACAGGAGGCCGACCGCGGGAGCCCTGGTTGCGCACGGGGTGAAACGTCACGCCGATGGCGTCATCGGCAGCTCATCGTCCGGTCGGACGAACGGTCCGGAGGACGCCTGCCCTAACGGCAGTACACGTCCCGGCCGGGGCGCTCGCCGGTGGCCAGGAAGCGGGAGACCGTGCGGTCGCCGCACTCGTTGCCGTTGGCGAGGTAGGCGTCGTGGCCGGTGGAGTTCACGGTGACCATGACCGCCCGCCGGCCGAACGCCTCCCGCATCCGCATCGCGCCGCTGAGCGGGGTGGCGACGTCCCGTTCGTTCTGGACCAGGAGGATGTCGGACGGTCCCCGGCCGGTGATCCGCACGGGTGCCTCACGGGGCGGGTAGGGCCAGGCGGCGCACGGCATCACGTTGCGCGGCATCCCGGCGGTGAGCGGGTACTTGGCGCGACTCTCCGCGACGCCCTTCTCGTACACGGCGGCCGACTCGGGCCAGGCCACGTCGTTGCAGAGCGTCCCCACGCCGACGGCGGTCACGTTCTGCAGCACCGACTCCGGCGGGGCGGACGGCGCGGGCGGTACGGTGCCCTGCCGGGCGGCCAGTATCAGCTTCGCGAGGGCCGGGTAACGGCTGGGCCGGTAGAGGCTGTCCAGCATGGTCTGGCGCAGGACGTTGCCGTTCAGCTCCTCCGGGTTGGCGCCGGGCCAGGGGAGCGGCTCTCGGTCGAGACGGGCGGCGAGCCGCAGGAACAGCGGACGCACCTCGGCCGCGGTGTCCGCGACGCGGTCCGGGTTGCCGGGCGCCGACGCCCATTCCGCGAAGTGCGGGAACGTGTCCTCGACACCCTGCTCGTGTCCGGCGAGCCAGGCGCGGGCCACCCGGGTGGGGTCGGGGTCGTCGTTGCTGTCCAGCACGATCCGGTCCGTCCGGTGCGGGAACATCTGGCTGTACACGGCACCGACGTACGTCCCGTACGAGACACCCCACGCGGAGATCTTCCGCTCGCCCAGCGCGGCCCGGAGGCGGTCGAGGTCGCGGGCGTTGTCGCGTGTGCTGATGTGGCGGATCAGCTCGCCGGCGTTGCGGACGCAGGCGGTCGAGATGCGCTCGGCGGTGGCGACGTTCTCGTCGATCGAGCCGTCGGGTGCGGGCCAGGGGCGCAGCTTGGAGGTGGCGAGGTCGGCGTGGTCCAGCCCGCAGTCGACGGAGGTGGAGGGGGAGACGCCGCGGGGTGCGAAGCCGATCAGGTCGTACTGGTCGCGTACGTCCTGCGGCAGCTTCTGTCCCTTGCCGGAAGGGTCGTCGAGGCTGGAGCCACCCGGTCCGCCGGGGATGAGGAAGAGGGCGCCGCGGCGGGACGCGGGGCTCTCGGCGGGGACACGGGAGACGGCGAGGGAGATCTGCGGTCCGTCGGGGGCGGCGTGGTCCATGGGGACCCGGAGGGTGGCGCACTCCTGACGGGGGTCGGCGCCGGCCGTGCCCGCGCAGGGTCCCCAGTCGAGGGAGGCGGGTACGACGGCCTGGGCGGTCAGGGGCGGAAGCAGGGCGACGAGGAGGGCGGCGGGTACGGCGGTGAGGGCGAGGGTGCGTGTGGTCGATGGCATGCGTACGAGCTTCGTCGCAGCACGGCCCTGCTCACATCCGGGCAACGCCCTTGTCTTTGTTGGGGTTTACCCCAGGGTGCCGTGGTGGGCGCCTGCTTGCACGTGGCTCAACGGTGCGTATGAACTCCGTCCGGGGAAGCGCCCCGGCCCTCGGCCGCCTTCAGTCGTTCCAGGGCTGCCAGTCGTACCGTGAACACCACGGCTGCCCCGGCGGCGGCGACGTACAGGAGGTCGGTGACGAGGGACAGCATCAGGACGTCGCTGATCTCGGCGAACGAGTCGACCATGTCGACGCGCGCGGCGGCGAACCGGCCGAGCAGTGTCGTTCCGACGAACAGGCCCCACCACAGGTTCACCGGCCACATCGGCAACCGGTGCGATTTCCCCCCCGGTCGGCAGCAGTGCGCAGGCATTCCACATGTCGGACGCGATGCGGTACGGCAGCCACAGGTTGGCCACGGGGATGAACCAGGCACCGATCGCCCATCCGGGTCCCTTACGGAACCAGTTCGGGGCCAGGAGCTCGGTGCGGCGGCGCGTCTGGAAGAACCAGGTGATGAAGAGCGCCGCGCAGAGCAGGCTTGTGACCAGCTGGACCTGTCCCGCCCTCTCGTACAGCGAGTACGCGGCGTCCAGGTCCGACGCGGTCGTGGTGGTCATGTCGCCGTCGACCACCGTGCGGAGCCGGACATCGGTGTACACGGCGAACAGGTCACTGAGCGCGGAGACGGCGAACGCCGCCACCACGGCGACGAGGAGGCCGCGCGAGGCGCGCGGCGGCACGCTGCTGGGCAGCGGGTGATGCGGGCTGAGCCCAGCCTTGGATGTGAGCATGACGATGGCCCCCCACGGGCGGTAAGACGGCAGACACCCGCGGAAGATCGCGCGCGGACGCACGATACGCCGGACGGCGAGAGGCCGTCCACATCAATTCGCCTGCGGCCAGGGCCCGTTAGCGTCCGATGCCGCCCATGAACTCCGTCCATGCGACCGCCCCGACGATGATCACCGGACCGCCGGCCACCTTGCTGTCCCGGACGGGGACGACGCCGGGGAGACCGACGGCGACTTCGACGCAGTCCTCGCCGCCGTCGCCGCCGCTGTGGCTGCTCTTGCGCCAGCGTGCGTTGCTCAGGTCGAACTCGCGCATCGTCTGTAGTCCTCCGCAGCCGACTCGATCAGGGGCAGGGACGCCTCCGACGACAGCGCGGCGGCCCTGATGTGATCGTAAGACGCCCGGACTCGCTTCACCAGCGCCGGTTCGTCCAGCAGGCTTCCCGAAAACACGCCCTCTGTATAGACGGTTGGTGGTGCGTCCTCGAACTCCATGAGCTTCATCTGCTTGCCCATGGCCGGGTGCGCCCCTGCGGAGAACGGGAGCACCTGGAGCAGCACCTTGCGCTCTCGTGCCATGGCCGCGATGTGATCCAGTTGGTGCGCCATGACCGCCGGACCGCCCACGGGGACGCGCAGCACCGTCTCGTGCAGTACCACCCAATACACGGGACGTGTGGCGTCCTTGAGGACCCGCGTCCGCTCCATGCGCCCCTTGATGAGTTCCTCGATGTACTCGTCGGCGGCGAACGGATTTCCCGCCAGGAACATCGCCTGCGCGTACTCCCGTGTTTGCAGGAGTCCTGGGACCACAGCCGGTGCGTACTCGCAGATTTCCGTCGCCAGCCGTTCCAGCTCGGCTGCATGCGCGAAGTACTCCGTATAGGTCTGGTCCTTGATGAGCTTGCGCCACATCCGCTCGAAAATACCGTCGGTTTGCAGCGCGTCGTCGATCCGCTGGGCCACATCCGATTGTGGTTTGCGAATCGCCTGTTCGAACTGGCCGATGCAGCCGCCCGACACGAACACGCGCGTACCCAGCTCCACCTGCGTGAACCCCGCGTCCTCGCGCCGGCGTTTCAGTTCCGCGCCGAAGAACTCCCAGGCCGCCTGACGCGAACCGTTGGCCATGACCAACCCCCTTGTGCTGACTCGCACTTGTAGAGGGCGAGTCCCTCCCGAGTGTAGGCACGGAATGTCACCCTTGGGGTACGAAGAGTGAAAGCCGAAAAGAAAGGGGAGCAGGGTGAAGGCACAGCACTCGGCGCTCTGCGTCGAAGAAGCGGAGGAAGTGGTGAAGGAATTGCGGGCGGCACTCGCGAAGGCCGGAATTTCCCTGCCGTCACTGGGGCTGGACCCGGTGAGTCTCGCGCGGGAGGCGCCCTGTCCGCTCGTCGAATTGGGACGGTGTTCCGTGGAGACCGCGCGGCGGATCGCGGCGGCGGTGATGCGGTGAAGCCACCCGTCGGCGCGTATGTCGTGGACACCAGGACCGAGCGGATCGGCTTGGTCATGGGGCATGAGGGGCCCTACGTCCAGCTGAGGCCGTACGGCGGCGGCCGGGAGTGGGACGCCGACCCCGGTGCCGTACGGCAGGCGACGCCCGCCGAGCGGCTGCACGCCGCGACGGCGTACGCCAATGCCCGGAGTCGAGGTGAGGTGCCCTGAACGTGGGCGACAATGGATGCCATGAGTCTGTTCCGCGACGACGGCATCGTGCTGCGCACCCAGAAGCTGGGTGAGGCGGACCGGATCATCACACTGCTCACGCGCGGTCACGGGCGGGTACGCGCGGTGGCGAGGGGCGTGCGCCGGACGAAGTCGAAGTTCGGTGCGCGTCTCGAACCGTTCTCGCACGTGGACGTGCAGTTCTTCTCGAAGGGGAGCGAGCTGATCGGCCGCGGCCTGCCGCTGTGCACGCAGAGCGAGACGATCGCTCCGTACGGCGGCGGGATCGTGACGGACTACGCGCGGTACACCGCGGGCACCGCCATGCTGGAGACCGCCGAGCGGTTCACCGACCACGAGGGCGAGCCGGCGGTGCAGCAGTACCTGCTGCTGGTCGGGGCCCTGCGGACGCTGGCGAGGGGCGAGCACGCGCCGCATCTCGTGCTCGACGCGTTCCTGCTGCGCTCCCTCGCCGTCAACGGGTACGCGCCCAGCTTCACCGACTGCGCGAAGTGCGGCATGCCCGGACCGAACCGGTTCTTCTCGGTCGCGTCGGGCGGTGTCGTCTGCGCCGACTGCCGGGTGCCCGGCAGCGTCGTACCCTCGCCGCAGGCCCTGGGGCTCCTCGGAGCGCTGCTTACGGGAGACTGGGGGACCGCGGACGCGTGCGAGGCGCGGTACGTCCGGGAGGGGAGCGGGCTGGTGTCCGCCTACCTGCACTGGCATCTGGAGCGCGGGCTGCGCTCACTGAGGTACGTCGAGAAGTAAGCACGAGGAGACGAGAGACACATGGTGGTACGCGGGTTCCTGGGGCGTCAGCGCCAGGAGTACAGGACGCCGGAACCGCACCCGTCCGGCGCGCGGCCCCCGAAGATCCCCGGGGAACTGGTCCCCAAGCATGTGGCGATCGTCATGGACGGCAACGGGCGGTGGGCCAAGGAGCGGGGGCTGCCGCGCACCGAGGGGCACAAGGTCGGCGCCGAGCGGGTGCTGGACGTGCTCCAGGGCGGGCTCGAGATGGGGGTCGGCGCGATCTCGCTGTACGCCTTCTCCACCGAGAACTGGAAGCGGTCGCCGGACGAGGTGCGCTTCCTGATGAACTTCAACCGGGACTTCATCCGCAAGACGCGGGACACGCTCGACGAGCTGGGGATCCGGGTGCGGTGGGTCGGGCGGATGCCCAAGCTGTGGAAGTCGGTGGCCAAGGAGCTCCAGGTCGCCCAGGAGCAGACGAAGGGCAACGACCGGCTGACGCTGTACTTCTGCATGAACTACGGCGGGCGGGCGGAGATCGCGGACGCCGCGCAGGCGCTCGCGGAGGACGTGCGGGCCGGGCGGCTCGACCCGTCGAAGGTCAACGAGAAGACCCTCCAGAGGTACATGTACTACCCGGACATGCCGGACGTGGACCTGTTCCTGCGGCCGAGCGGGGAGCAGCGGACGTCGAACTACCTGCTGTGGCAGAGCGCGTACGCCGAGATGGTCTTCCAGGACGTGCTGTGGCCGGACTTCGACCGGCGTGACCTGTGGCGGGCGTGCCTGGAGTTCGCCTCCCGCGACCGGCGGTTCGGCGGGGCGATCCCGAACGAGGAGCTGCTGGCCATGGAGGGCAGGCAGTCTGACGGCTGACGCCGGAACGCGGAACGTTAGGGTTCCGCCTCATGGATCATCAGGGGCGGGACACCATTCAGGACAGTGGCACCGATGCCGTCGAGTTGGTCTACCGGCCGACGCGCACCGACATCCTCCGGGGCATCCAGGTCCGTGCGCGTGTGCGCGGGGTGGCGCCGGTGCGGTGGATATTCGTCGTGCTGTTCGTCGGATTCGCCGCGTTCACCGCGCTCGGAGGGGCGGACGCCGTGGTGCTGACCGCGCTTTCGCTGCTGACCGCGGTCCTCTTCTGGGGCACGCCCCGGCTTCAGGCCGGCCAGGTGTTCCGGGCGGTCTCGTGGCAGGGCGAGTACCGCGTCACGGTGACCGATGCCGGGGTCACGGTCGAGACCGAGTACACGACGGTGGTGCAGCGCTGGACGCTGTTTCGCGGTTACCGGGAGACTTCCGAGCACATGGTGCTGCTCAGTCGGGACCCGGGCATTCTGGTTCTGGAGGTCGAGCCCAAGCGCGGGCTGCGTGGCGAGGAGGATCTTCAGCGGTTGCGGGCGTTGCTTGATCGGCATCTGGTCCGTGTGTGACGGGGCCGGGCGGGGATGGGTCGCGCTGCCCGGCGCTTGCGGGGTGCCTCCCCGGAGGGGGCACCCCAGCGCCCACCCGTGCCGCCCCAGCGGCACGACTGTCCGCGGCTATGCCGCGCAGTCCGCGCAGGTGCCGAAGATCTCCACCGTGTGGGCCACGTTGACGTAGCCGTGTTCCGCCGCGATGGCCTCCGCCCATTTCTCCACCGCCGGGCCCTCCACCTCCACCGCCTTGCCGCAGCTGCGGCAGACCAGGTGATGGTGGTGGTCGCCGGTGGAGCAGCGGCGGTAGACGGACTCGCCGTCGGCGGTGCGCAGGACGTCGACCTCGCCGGCGTCGGCGAGGGACTGGAGGGTGCGGTAGACCGTGGTGAGCCCGACCGAGTCGCCCTTGTGCTTGAGCATGTCATGGAGTTCCTGCGCGCTGCGGAACTCGTCGACCTCCTGAAGGCAAGCCGCCACAGCGGCACGCTGCCGGGTGGAGCGGCCCTTCACGGGCGGTCCTGCGGTCGTCACCGGATTGCCTCCTCACATCTGGCCCCGTCTGCCCGGGCCATTGTGCCAGTCCGGGCGGAGGGCGGTCAGGCGCCGACCGTGTCGCCGGCCTCGCGGCTGGCCGGAATCGCGCACTCCGCGGGGTCGCCGCCGGGCTGTGCGGCGGCCAGCGCCCGGGCGCGGCG
>NZ_NCTE01000025.1 GCF_002114215.1 Streptomyces sp. 13-12-16
TGATCGTGGCCGGTTTCGTCCTCGCGGCGGGCGGACTGAGCCTCGCGGAACTCGGCCTGGACGCCCCCGGCTCGGACCCGAAACCGGCGGCCGCCGGGGAGGAGTCCACGGACGGCGGCGCGACGAAGGTGGAGCCGGCGGAGTCGGAGAGGGCGGCGGGCGACGGCGTCACGGACGCGGTGGCGCCCGGCAGGTCGCCCAGTGCGAGGCCTTCCGACTCCCCGTCGGCCTCCGGCTCCCCGACGGGCGAGGAGTCCGAGGAGGCGGAGGACGGGACCGGGCAGGATCCCTCGTCCGAGCCCGCGACCCCGCCCACGACCGACCCGACGGCCCCCTCACCGCCGGAGCCCTCACAGAACCCGGAAACCCCGTCCCCGGACCCGGACCCGACCACGAAGAGCCCCGACCCGGAACCCGAACCCACGGAAACATGCGACCGCTTCCTGTGGTGGTGCACCTGACCCGACCACACGCCCCCACACTCCCCTAGGCAGCCGACTGCCCCGCGATCCGCGGGCAGTCGTGCCTCCCCCAGTGCCTCAAGGGCCTGGGAGGTGCCCCCAGGGCGATGGGGGTCCCCCCGCCCGAGCGCAGCCGAGGGTGGGGGAGGGTGGGCGATGGGGGTACCTCCCGCTCATGGGGGTCCCCCCGCCCGAGCGAAGCCGAGAGTGGGGGAGGAGCCGAGAGTGGGGGAGGCACCTCGCAAGCGCCGGGCCGCGCAACCCACCCCCGGCCCACACCGACACGGGGCACCCCGTAACGCGCCGGGGCACCCGCAAAGCACCGGGCCGCGCGGAAAACCCCCGCCCGCACCAACTCCGGCGCCCGAAGAACCGGCTGCGGCCGCTACCCCAGCATCCTCCGCAGAGCGTCCCGCAGGGCCACCCGCTCCGCCTCCGAAAGCCCCGCCAACGGCTCACGCGCGAACCGCAGGGACTCCCGCAGGCTCCGGGCCACCCGCCGCCCCTCCGCCGTCGCCGCCGCCAGCTTCACGCGCCGGTCCGCCGGGTCCGGCCGGCGCTCCGCCAGCCCCCGTGACTCCAGCCGGTCGACGATCCCCGTGACGTTCGACGGCTCGCACTTCAGCCGCTGCGCCAGCTTCCGCATCGGCAGCGGCTCCAAGGACAGCAGACTCAACAGCTTCGCCTGGGCACCCGTGAGGGCATGACCGGCGGCGGCTTCCTCGTACTCCTCGTGGTAGCGGGCCACCACCGAGCCGATGAGCTCGACGACCTCCAGGGTGAGGGCGTCGGGACGGTGCGGGGTGGCATCGGGTGTGGCCATGCACACCAGGGTACCCGGTTGCTTGACATCATGAAATATTCAGCCGCATGGTTGTTTCAGGTAATGAACTATCCGAGGAAAGGTGCCCGGCCATGACCGCCTCCACACTCCCCACCACCGGCCGCGAGTGGCATCTGCTCAGCCGCCCCGTCGGCTGGCCGAAGCCCGAGGACTTCGCCCTCGTCGAGGCGGAGGTCCCCGCCCCGGCCGGGGGACAGGTGCTCGTACGGAACAAGTACCTCTCCGTCGACCCGTACATGCGCGGCCGGATGAGTGCCGCGAAGTCCTACGTCGCCCCCTTCGAGCTGGGCAAGGTCATGCAGGGCGGCGCCGTCGGCGAGGTCGTCGCGTCGGAGGCCGAGGGGATCGCCGTCGGCGACCACGTCCTGCACTTCTTCGGCTGGCGCGAGTACGCCGTCGTGGACGCGAAGAACGCCGTCAAGGTGGACCCGGAGGCGGCGCCCCTCCCGGCGTACCTGGGCGTGCTGGGCATGACCGGCCTCACCGCCTACGCCGGCCTGCTGCGCACCGCCTCCTTCAAGGAGGGCGACTCCGTCTTCGTGTCCGGTGCCGCGGGCGCCGTCGGCAGCCAGGTCGGGCAGCTCGCGAAGCTCAAGGGCGCCTCGCGGGTGATCGGCTCGGCCGGCTCCGACGAGAAGGTCGAGCTGCTCCTCGACGAGTACGGCTTCGACGCCGCCTTCAACTACAAGACCGGCCCGGTGGGCGAGCAGCTCCGCGCCGCCGCCCCGGACGGCGTCGACGTCTACTTCGACAACGTCGGCGGCGACCACCTGGAGGCCGCCATCGGGTCCCTCAACCGGGACGGCCGCATCGCCGTCTGCGGCATGATCTCGGTCTACAACAACACCGAGCCCGCCCCCGGCCCCCGCAACCTCGCCCGGCTGATCCAGACCCGCGGCCGCATCGAGGGCTTCCTCGTCGGCGACCACTACGACCTCCAGCCGCAGTTCGTCCAGGAGGTCGGCCCCTGGGTCCGCTCGGGCGAGCTGAAGTACCGGGAGACAGTCGTCGAGGGCATCGAGAACAACCTGGAGGCGTTCCTCGGCGTCCTGCGCGGCGACAACACCGGGAAGATGATCGTCAAGCTCTGACCCGGCCGTGACGCGACACCGCCGGCGGTCGTTGCGTACGACGGGGCCGCACCCTTGGACGTGGGGTGCGGCCCCTTGCCCGTGCCGGGGGACGGCGCCCCGATAGGGTCTCCCCCATGCGCGATCTTGGGGCGGGTTTCCGGTATCTCCTGAAGGGCCAGCGGTGGGTGGCCCGGCACGGCAAGCAGTTCGGGTTCGGACTGCTGCCGGGGCTGATCACCCTGGTGCTGTACGCGGCGGCGCTGGTGGCGCTGGCGCTGTGGGGCGAGGACTTCGTCACGTGGGCGACGCCGTTCGCCGACGACTGGTCCAGCCCCTGGGCCGGGCTGTTCCGCGGCTTCCTCACCGCCGTGCTGTTCGCGCTCGGCCTGCTGCTGTCCGTGCTCACCTTCACCGCGGTGACCCTGCTCATCGGGCAGCCGTTCTACGAGAACCTCTCCGAGAAGGTCGACCGGGACGTCTCGCCCGACGGCACCGCGCCCGAGTCGGGGCTGCCGCTGTGGCGGGAGCTGTGGATCTCGGCCCGCGACAGCCTCCGCATCGTCGTACGGGCCCTGGTGTGGGGCGTGCTGCTGTTCGCGCTCGGGTTCATCCCGGTGGTCGGGCAGACCGTCGTGCCGGTGATCGGGTTCTTCGTCACCGGGTTCTTCCTCACCGAGGAGCTCACCGCCGTCGCGCTCCAGCGGCGCGGGGTCGAACTGCGCGAGCGGCTCCGCCTGCTGCGCTCCCGCAAGACCCTCGTCTGGGGCTTCGGCACACCCCTGGGGCTGGCCTTCCTCGTCCCGTTCGTCGCCGTGTTCCTGATGCCCGGCGCGGTCGCCGGCGCCACGCTGATGGCCCGCGACCTGCTCGGTGAGGAGACGGCCGCCGGGGACGACGCGGGGAAGCCCGAGGAGGAGGGCGTCACACCGTGACCGAGGTGCTCGCCGTCGCCGTCATCACCGTCCTGGCCGTGATCGCGCCGGGCGCCGACTTCGCCATGGTGGTCCGCAACAGCTACCTCCACGGCCGCCGCACCGGCCTGCTCGGCGCCCTCGGCGTCGCCGCGGGCGTCCTCGTCCACGTCACCTACACGATGCTCGGCGTCGGCCTGCTGATCGCCTCCTCCACCTTCCTCTTCACGGTGATCAAGCTGGCCGGCGCGGCCTACCTCGTGTACGTCGGCGTCCGCACCTTCCGCACCCGCGGCGAGGTCACCGTCGACCTGGAGAACAGGACGGGGCTGACCCCGTTCGCGGCGCTGCGCACCGGCTTCCTGACCAACGTCCTCAACCCGAAGACGACCCTGTTCGTCGTCTCGACCTTCGCGCAGGTCGTCAGCCCCGGCACCCCGGTCCTCCAGCAGGTGGGCTACGGGCTGTTCATGTCCCTCGCCCACCTGCTGTGGTTCGGCGTCGTCGCCGTGTTCTTCTCCCACGACCGGATGCGCACCCTGATGCTGCGCGGCCAGAAGGTCCTCAACAAGGTCATCGGATCCGTCCTGGCCGGCCTCGGCGTCAGCCTCGCGTTCGCTCCGTCGCACTGACCGCCACGGTCACGATCGACCGCACCTGGTCGATGATGTCCAGCCGGTTCCGTACGAACTCGGGGTCGGTGACCTCGGTGGTGTTCCCGGCGCCGAACTGCAGCACGGGCGTGTGCACATGTCCGCCCGGCAGCTCCTCGCGCAGCCCGAGCCGGTCCCGGAGCAGGGTCGCCCGGTAGGCGATCTCGTTGGACAGGTAGTCCCCGCCGCCCCCGGCCCGCGCCGTCGAGCCGGGCGTCGGCCCCTGAGGCCGTACGACGGGCTCGGTGCCGCCCGCCGGGATCTCCGTCACGCCGGTGTTGTCGTACACCGGGAACCGCCCGGTGTCCGCGGCGACGATCTCCGCGTACGGCAGTGTCGTGGACGTCCACTGGGGCTGCGAGGCCGGATCGGTGACCGGGATCGTCTCCGTGCGGCCGGTGTTCTCGTTGTCCCCGAAACCGCCCCGCCAGGCCCCGTTGGTCCGCTCGACGTCGAAGCGGCCCACCCGGCCCTGACTGACGGTGGTGAACAGGTCGACCCCCGGCAGGTGCGGCCGCAGCGCCCGCTCCACCGTCCCCTCCGTGAAGTCCCGCCAGCGCACCGGGAACACGGCCGTCTCGATGCGCGCGGGACCGTCCGTGGTCTCGATCACCGTGCCGTCGAGGGCGAGCGCGACCGCGCCGGACGGGTTGGAGATGCGGATGTCCCGGTCCAGGGTGAACGGGTCGAAACCGGTCAGCAGGACCCGCTTCACGCCCTTCCCGTGCGGATGGCGGATGGTGGTCTGCCCGCGCGAGGACCGCTCCAGCTCGTCGAGCAGCCGCGCCCGCCGGTCCTCGTCCAGCCGGAACCCGGGCTCCCAGGCGCGCAGTTCACGGGTCATCCCGAGCCGCGCCCAGTACAGCGGCCGGTCGTCGTCCCGGCTGAGGTCACCACCCGCCGGACCGCGCCCCTGCGCCCGGTCGACGGCCCTGCGCCACAACTCCGTCCCCGCGCGCACGACGGCACGGCGGGCCTGGGCGTAGGAGTGCGCGCGGTCCAGCGCACGGGCCAACTCCGGTGCCGCGTCGGCGAATCCGGAACGGCGGAGTATCTCCTGCGGAGCGGCCCCGTCCAGGCGGCGCTCCTCGACGGTGGGGGAGGGTGCCGTCCCGGCGGCGGTCGCGGTCGTGGGGGCGGCGAGACCGGTCAACAGGGCCAGACCGAGAACACCGATGCGAACACGTACGGATCTCAAGGGAATTGGGCCTTCCGTCGTCGTGGGGTACGGGGATGCCGAAGCCCGCAGTATCACCCGCCCACCACCCCCCACGCCACGGTTCACACCCCCCGCCCTCC
>NZ_NCTE01000254.1 GCF_002114215.1 Streptomyces sp. 13-12-16
CGGGGCAGTCCCGCCGGGGCACCGGTGCCGAGCAGAGTCAGTTCCACGCCCCGATTCTCACCTGCCCCCACGGCGACTGCCCGTCCGACTAGGCTTGGGCCCGGTGTGATCACACTCTTGGGAGGCGTACATGGCGGCATGGACGTGGCGGTTCGAGAAGACCGACGGGACGCAGGTCGAGCCCGCGGTGCCGCCGGAGGAGTTCCCCACGCAGGGGGATGCCGAGTCCTGGATCGGGGAGCACTGGAAGGCCCTGCTCGAGGGTGGCGCGGACCAGGTGCGGCTGCTGGAGGACACCACGGAGGTCTACGGCCCGATGAGCCTCCACGCGGAAGAGGCGTGAGCTCGGGAGGCTGAACGGAAGGGTCCCTCCGCCGCCCCTTCGACCCCGACGTGCGGGTCGGTGGGGGTTGTTCGCGCCCACGCGGCGGAGCCGCACATCGGCACGGCCCCGCGCCCCTGACAGGGGCGCGGGCAACCGCGCACGGGGGTCTGGGGGCGCAGCCCCCGGGGACGGGGCGGGCGGGGGCGAAAAAGACCCGGGGTCAGCCCCGCTCCAGGGGCCGCGGCGTGGGGTCCGGTGTGCCGCCGAGCCAGTTCTCGACGGCCCGGCGGGGCCCGGACCAGCGGCGGTCGTGGCGGTAGGCGCGCAGGATCGCGCGGGC
>NZ_NCTE01000255.1 GCF_002114215.1 Streptomyces sp. 13-12-16
CCCATCCCCACCCCCGGCGAGGTCTTCCCCCGACGCAAACCCACCCCGCCCCCGCCGGACCAACACCTGGCCGCCGGCTGACGACCCCCGCTGCCCTACCCTGGACCCATGGACTACGTCTCCGCGCTCCTCCCCCCGGCCGTCATGGCCGTCCTCTTCATCGGCGTGATCCGGGTGATCGTGAAGACCCAGGGCGGCGCCAACAAGACCAAGGAGGACGCCGCGGTCGACGCGGCCCTCGCGCGGGTGCAGGGCTCCCAGCCCGCGCCCAAGGCCGAAGCCTGACCGGCCCGACCCCAGCCGCCCCCCGGCGTACGACCCAAGGTCGTACGCCCTTTTTGTTCATGTTTGCCGACGATCATGCCTGTCCGGCACGCCATTACCGGGATCCGCCACTATTGTTCTGAGTTGTGCCTCGGCCATTGGGAGAACTCGAAGACGCGGTCATGACGCGGGTGTGGAAGTGGAACCGCCCGGTGACCGTTCGGGAAGTCCTGGAAGATCTTCAGAAGGAACGGTCCATCGCGTACACCACGGTGATGACCGTTTTGGACAATCTCCATCAGAAGGGCTGGGTGCGCCGAGAGGCGGAAGGCAGGGCCTATCGATATGAGGCGGTCTCCACTCGCGCCGCCTACGCCGCCGCGCTGATGAACGAGGCGTGGTCGCAGAGCGACAACGCCGCCGCCGCTCTCGTCGCGTTCTTCGGCATGATGAGCGAGGAACAGCGCCAGGCTCTCACCGACGCGGTCCGCATCGTCCAGCTCCCGGAAACCCCCGCCGACGAGAACCCCGGCTCCGCAGAGGGCCGGAGCGGACGATAGCGTCCGCTCATGTCCGCAGACAGCCCCGAAGACGGTCCCGAAGCCAGCCCCGAAGTCCCCGCAAAAGCCATCACGGTCCGACGGGCCCGCACCGGCGATGTCCCCGCCGTGCGCCGGCTCCTTGACGCCTACGTCCGCGGGCGCATCCTGCTCGACAAAGCAACGGTGACGCTTTACGAGGACATCCAGGAGTTCTGGGTCGCGGAACGGGACGACAACGCGGAGGTGGTCGGCTGCGGCGCCCTGCACGTGATGTGGGAAGACCTCGCGGAAGTCCGCACTCTCGCCGTGAAGCCGGGCCTGAAGGGCGCGGGCGTCGGACACCGGCTGCTGGAGAAGTTGCTGGAGACCGCCCGCTGGCTCGGTGTTCGGCGCGTATTCTGCCTGACCTTCGAAGTGGAGTTCTTCGGCAAGCACGGCTTCGTGGAGATCGGCGAGACGCCCGTCGACACCGATGTGTACGCGGAGTTGCTGCGCTCCTATGACGAGGGTGTCGCGGAGTTCCTCGGCCTCGAACGCGTGAAACCGAACACCTTGGGCAACAGCCGGATGCTTCTGCATCTGTGATCTGAGCACGGTGCCCTATGTCCGAAACGCGCATGTTTCCGGGCCGGGTGCGGGCAGTGGGTCTCCGCCAGGGGTTTGTGTTTTTACGGCAAAAGCGGTTTGCTTTCCGGAGTACTGCAGTACTGGATATAACAAGGGGCGGCGATACGGCGGACGCCGGCACACCCCGGCCCTCAAGTTATCGATGAAAGGAAATCCGGTGGCACAGAAGGTTCAGGTCCTTCTTGTCGACGACCTCGACGGCGGCGAGGCGGACGAGACCGTGACGTTCGCGTTGGACGGCAAGACGTACGAGATCGATCTCACCACCGCCAATGCGGACAAGCTCCGTGGCCTTCTCGATCCTTACGTGAAGGGCGGTCGTCGTACCGGAGGCCGTGCTTCGGGCGGGCGCGGAAAGGCGCGTGCCTCTTCCGGCGGCAGCCAGGACACCGCGGCCATCCGCGCGTGGGCGAAGGAGAACGGCTACGAGGTCAACGACCGCGGCCGTGTCCCCGCGTCCATCCGCGAGGCCTACGAGAAGGCCAACGGCTGACCGTCGGCCCGTACGGCGGCGGCGGCGCACGCACGCCGCAGCCGGACCCGGTGGACCTGTGTCGCCACCGTGTTCACCAGTCGCACGAGATCCGGGGGGACGTCCCGGTCCCCCCTCGCACCACCCCTCGTGCCCATCGCCGACAGCGTCGGCAGCGAGGCCTCGGCCCCGCGTCCCGGCTCGGGGGGCCGCAGCCACACGGCGGCCCCCTGCGATCCGTCACGGACCGGGGCGAGCGGCCGGGCGACGGGACCGGCATCACCACTGCCGCCATCGCCGTCGGCAACGGCGCCAGGGGGACAGGGAGCGTCCATGAGACCTCCCGCGCCGATCGCCACCAGGTCCAGCTCCAGCGCGCCCCAGTCCAGCCACTCCAGCAGCCCCGGCAACTCCTCCGCGCTGCCCGCCGCCACCAGCAGCCGCATCCGGCCGTTCCGCAGGGCCACCGGGAATCCCCGCCCGAGCCCTCCCGAGCGCCCCAGGCGCTCCAGCGCCGCGCGCCCCGCCTCCGCGGGCACGTCCAGGACGTCGAAGCGCACCCCCACCGCCAGCCGCACCGGCTCCCCGGGCACTGTGGGCCACCCCAGCGCGTTCTCGTACCAGAGCCGCACCTCCTCGCCGCTCGGCGCGACCGGGCGGCGGGGGAGCGGCGCTGCGGAGGAGACGGTCCGGACCATGCCCGACGCAACGTCCCGACGCCCTCCGGGTTACGCTGGGTGCTCAGGCGTGAGCGAGGGGTGTCGAACAAGGGGGCGTGCGGGGGTGCGGGGAGGCGCAAGGTTGTTCGCCCGTAGCGGAGGGAACCCGTGCACTCGGCATGGACTGTCCGTAGCAGCGGGTAAGACATCCCTAGTGGGAGGGGGCGACACGCAGGGCGGGACGTCTCCCGTTCGCCATGGGCGTACTGGCGAAGGGGGTAACTGCCTGGCCTGCGGGAACATCGTCTCGCACCATCGGGTTGGAGCAGATGTCGGCGTGAGCGGGGTCAGGAGGCCATCGACGGTGTCGGCAGTTGGAATGAGCGGTCCCCGCTTGCGGGACTAAGCTGCGGAAGGACAGGGAGGGGAAGTTCCCCCCACTGCCTGACCGCTCTGAGGAGCGATTAACGATGTTCGAGAGGTTCACCGACCGCGCGCGGCGGGTTGTCGTCCTGGCTCAGGAAGAAGCCCGGATGCTCAACCACAACTACATCGGCACCGAGCACATCCTCCTGGGCCTGATCCACGAGGGTGAGGGTGTCGCCGCCAAGGCCCTTGAGAGCCTCGGGATTTCGCTCGAGGCGGTCCGCCAGCAGGTGGAGGAGATCATCGGGCAGGGCCAGCAGGCCCCGTCGGGTCACATTCCCTTCACCCCCCGTGCCAAGAAGGTCCTGGAGCTGTCGCTCCGCGAGGCCCTTCAGCTGGGCCACAACTACATCGGCACGGAGCACATCCTGCTCGGCCTGATCCGTGAGGGCGAGGGCGTGGCCGCCCAGGTCCTGGTCAAGCTGGGCGCCGATCTGAACCGGGTGCGGCAGCAGGTGATCCAGCTGCTCTCCGGTTACCAGGGCAAGGAGACCGCCACCGCCGGCGGTCCTGCCGAGGGCACCCCCTCCACGTCCCTGGTCCTGGACCAGTTCGGCCGGAATCTCACCCAGGCCGCCCGTGAGTCCAAGCTCGACCCGGTCATCGGGCGCGAGAAGGAGATCGAGCGGGTCATGCAGGTGCTGTCCCGCCGCACCAAGAACAACCCGGTGCTCATCGGTGAGCCCGGCGTCGGCAAGACCGCCGTCGTCGAGGGCCTCGCGCAGGCCATCGTCAAGGGCGAGGTGCCCGAGACCCTCAAGGACAAGCACCTCTACACCCTGGACCTCGGCGCGCTGGTCGCCGGCTCCCGCTACCGCGGTGACTTCGAGGAGCGCCTGAAGAAGGTGCTCAAGGAGATCCGCACCCGCGGCGACATCATCCTGTTCATCGACGAGCTGCACACGCTGGTCGGTGCGGGTGCCGCCGAGGGCGCCATCGACGCCGCTTCGATCCTGAAGCCGATGCTGGCCCGCGGTGAGCTCCAGACCATCGGCGCCACCACGCTGGACGAGTACCGCAAGCACCTGGAGAAGGACGCGGCCCTGGAGCGCCGCTTCCAGCCCATCCAGGTCGCGGAGCCGTCCCTGCCGCACACGATCGAGATCCTCAAGGGTCTGCGCGACCGGTACGAGGCGCACCACCGCGTCTCGATCACCGACGAGGCCCTCGTCCAGGCCGCCACCCTGGCCGACCGGTACATCTCGGACCGCTTCCTGCCGGACAAGGCGATCGACCTGATCGACGAGGCCGGTTCCCGGATGCGCATCCGCCGGATGACCGCGCCGCCGGACCTGCGCGAGTTCGACGAGAAGATCGCCGGTGTCCGCCGCGACAAGGAGTCCGCGATCGACTCGCAGGACTTCGAGAAGGCCGCCTCCCTGCGCGACAAGGAGAAGCAGCTCCTGGCCGCCAAGGCCAAGCGGGAGAAGGAGTGGAAGGCCGGCGACATGGACGTCGTCGCCGAGGTCGACGGCGAGCTGATCGCCGAGGTCCTCGCCACGGCGACGGGCATCCCGGTCTTCAAGCTGACGGAGGAGGAGTCGTCCCGCCTGCTGCGCATGGAGGACGAGCTCCACAAGCGGGTCATCGGCCAGGTCGACGCCGTCAAGGCGCTGTCCAAGGCGATCCGCCGTACCCGTGCCGGTCTGAAGGACCCGAAGCGTCCCGGTGGCTCGTTCATCTTCGCCGGTCCGTCCGGTGTCGGTAAGACCGAGCTGTCCAAGGCGCTGGCGGAGTTCCTCTTCGGTGACGAGGACGCGCTGATCTCCCTGGACATGTCGGAGTTCAGCGAGAAGCACACCGTCTCGCGCCTCTTCGGTTCGCCCCCCGGCTACGTGGGCTACGAGGAGGGCGGCCAGCTCACGGAGAAGGTGCGCCGCAAGCCGTTCTCGGTCGTCCTGTTCGACGAGGTCGAAAAGGCCCACCCGGACATCTTCAACTCGCTGTTGCAGATCCTGGAGGACGGCCGCCTGACCGACTCCCAGGGCCGGGTCGTGGACTTCAAGAACACGGTCATCATCATGACGACCAACCTCGGCACCCGGGACATCTCCAAGGGCTTCAACCTGGGCTTCGCCGCCCAGGGCGACACCAAGACCAACTACGAGCGCATGAAGAACAAGGTCCAGGACGAGCTCAAGCAGCACTTCCGGCCCGAGTTCCTCAACCGCGTCGACGACGTGGTCGTCTTCCCGCAGCTCAGCCAGGACGACATCCTCAAGATCGTCGACCTGATGATCGGCAAGGTCGACGAGCGCCTCAAGGACCGGGACATGGGCATCGAGCTCTCCCAGTCCGCCAAGGAACTGCTCTCCAAGAAGGGCTACGACCCCGTGCTGGGCGCCCGGCCGCTGCGCCGCACCATCCAGCGCGAGGTCGAGGACACCCTCTCCGAGAAGATCCTCTTCGGCGAACTGCGCCCCGGTCACATCGTGGTCGTGGACACCGAGGGCGAGGGCGACACCCAGACCTTCACCTTCCGCGGTGAGGAGAAGTCGGCCCTGCCCGACGTCCCGCCGATCGAGCAGGCGGCCGGCGGAGCCGGTCCGAACCTGAGCAAGGACGCGTAAGCGTCCCACGGCAACCGAAAGGGGCCGGTGCCCGAAAGGCACCGGCCCCTTTCGCGTGCCCGTCTGCCGGCGTGCCCGCGTGCCCGCGTTACGACAGCTGACCGTCGTAGTCCGGCAGCTTGAACGTCCTCTCGGCGTGGCCGCCCGACAGGTCGGTGGCGCTGTTGCCGATGTTGGCGATGATCGTGTAGCCCTTGGCCTCGATGTGGACGCGCTGGGCGGTCTTGTAGTCGGCGACGTTCTTGAACAGGTCGAAGAACCCACGGACGTACAGGCCGGAGGACTCGTAGCCGGCGTGGTCGAGGTTCCAGTCGGTGGGCGCGTGGATGATGCCCGGGCGGGCGGTCACGAAGAACACGGCGACGCCGTGCTCCTGTGCGTACTCCGCGACCTCCAGGACCGGCTCGTTGGCGGGCTGCGGGAAGCTGAACCCGAAGTCGGTCTCCAGCGCGGTGTTGTCGACGTCGAGGACGATCGCCTGCTTCTCGCCCGGCCCGGCGTCCCCGATCCGCTGCTTCAGATAGGGCAGGGCCTGGTCCATGACCGCCCGGCAGTCCCGCTGCCAGGTGTCGTAGTCGACGTCCGCCGCCGCGGTGGCGGCTGCCACCGGGGAGACGGCCGGTGAAGCGGGGGCCGTGGCCTCGGCCGGTGCGGCCAGGGCCACCAGGGCGGCTGCGGAGACGGCGGTGACCGATGCGCGGATCGGCCAGGAGCGTCGGCTTCTCATCTCGTGGGGGTCCTCTCACGTCCGTAAAGCTGCCAACGTGTCGTGTGCATGCTCGTCTGCGAGGGTGACGCGAGGTGAACCGTAGGGTTACCGGGCGGTAGGCGCCTAGAGGCCTGCGCCACATTTATGGAATGGCCGAACCCGGCCCCCGGTGACATGGTGCACAGGCGCTTTGTCCGGTACTAGCCGGAATAGTGGATAAAGCCTGCTCGCAAAACGGACATTTGCCCCACGATTCTGATCGATCGGCTCTAAATGGGGGGTTTCGTCCGGTAAGAGGACTGTGTCAAGAGACGTGCATCTCAGTGCAGATCTACGACTTTTCGTCGTAGGTCACACCTTTGCGCAGTTATGACCGGAGGGGCTACCAATGAATCACCACCGAGGCGCGGTTCCGCCCGCCGGGTGGTTTTCCTACGCCCCCTTCCTGATGAGGTTGAGATGTCCCAGCGCGTCACGCCCCGCTCCTTCCGTACGTCCCAGATCCGCACCCGCGCGGCCGTGCTGGCCGCCGGACTGGGGGCCTCGGTCGTCATGGGAGCCGGGGTTGCGGCCGCCGTCGACACCACGGCCGCGTCCGGCGCCGCCGGCGCCGTCCAGGCGCAGGCCGCCGCCCAGGCCGAGGCCG
>NZ_NCTE01000256.1 GCF_002114215.1 Streptomyces sp. 13-12-16
GGTCCGAGCGGGGCGAGGGAGAACGCACGGGTTCTCCCTCGCCCCGCTCGGCGCACCCGCGGCCGGCTTCGGCACGCGCCAACTCCCGCCACCGCACCGTGAAGTGGCGTGTACCCGTCGTATATCCGCCGTTTCCCAGCGGTAGGAAGCACCTTGGTGGCAATCTGCTCAACAGCAGACACGCAAAGTGGCAAGTACGAGGCACGCAGCCGGAGGTGCACGTCCCGTGGCGTCCAATGTCAATCCCACCGTCAGGCGGCGCCGGCTGGGCCAGGAGCTGCGCCGGCTCCGCGAGGTCAAGGGCATGACCGCCGAGGAGGTGGCGGAGCGGCTGCTGGTGTCGCAGTCGAAGATCAGCCGCCTGGAGAACGGCAGGCGCAGCATCAGCCAGCGTGACGTCCGCGATCTGTGCGGGGTCTACGAGGTGGAGGACCAGCGGATCGTCGAGTCGCTGATGCAGATGGCCAAGGACTCGCGCCAGCAGGGCTGGTGGCACGCCTTCGGCGACATCCCGTACAGCGTCTACATCGGGCTGGAGACGGACGCGGAGTCGCTCCGGGTCTACGAACCGCAGATCATCACCGGTCTGCTGCAGACCCGCGCGTACGCCGAGGCGATCGTGCAGGGCGGTTCGCCGGAGTCGTCCGAGCAGGACAACGACAAGCGGGTCGAGGTGCGGCTGCGCCGGCAGAGCCGGATCACCGCGGAGAAGGACCCGCTGCGGCTGTGGGTGGTGCTGGACGAGGCCTCGCTGCACCGGGTCGTGGGGAGCCGGCAGGTGATGCGGGAACAGCTCGAGCACGTCATGGAGCTGTCCCAGCTCCCGCACGTCACCGTGCAGGTGCTGCCGTTCGAGGTCGGCGCGCACGCCGGTATCAACGGGCAGTACTCGATCCTGGAGTTCGCCGACGCGGCCGACTCCAGCGTCGTCTACATCGAGGGCGTCACCAGCGACCTGTACCTGGAGAAGCCGCACGACGTGCAGAAGTACACGGTGATGTACGAGCACCTGCGGGCCCAGTCGTTGAACGTGGAGGCGTCCCGGCAGCGCGTCGAGCGCCTCGCGAAGGAGTACGCGCGCTGAGCACCGACCGGGAGGCGGCGGGATGATACACCGCTGACATGCCGGGCTGGAAGTCTCACCTGGTATATGCCACCCGGTCGAGTGAACGACTGCTCCGGAAGAAGATGTTGGCGAGTAGCGTCGATCACGCCAACCACCAGCGAGGGTTGGCGAAATCCGTTCTGCGGGTCCACGCCGGAACACGCGGGCGGGTGACAGCAACTCAGCATCTGGCTACGGAGCGAACATGGCAATTCGTCTGGGCGCCACGGAAACGTGGACGACGTCCTCCTACACCAACAACAACGGCGCGTGCGTGATGGTCAGGTCGACCACCGAGGCGGCGCTGGAACTGGGGGACACCAAGGTCCCCGAGGGTCCGAAGCTGGCCTTCCCCGCGGACGCGTGGAGCGCCTTCGTGGCCTCGGTCAAGAGCTGACCGGTCCGGCGACCGGCCACCGGACGACGCCGGACCGGCGCGAGCACCACCGACAGGGCCCTCTCGACCAGTTCGCCGTCCTAGCCGAGAGGGCTCGGCCCGTGCCCTCTCGGCTCAGCCCGTCGTACGGGCCACCGGGAAGGACACCGCAGAGGCCGCCGCAGAGGCCACCGGGCAGGCCACGTCACACACCGGGCCCCCGGGTCCGCGCCGCGAACGCCCCGATGCCGATCGGTTCCTCGTCCACGTCGGCGTCTTCCGTCGCCGGGCGGCCTCTCCGCCCGGCGACGGACACGCTCACCCCTGCCCCCGGGGCAAGGCCGACGGTCAGCCGATCGCCTTCTCCACCGCCGCCACGACCTCCGCCGACTCCGGCTCGGTCTGCGGCGAGAACCGGGCGACGACCTCGCCGTCCCGCCCGATCAGGAACTTCTCGAAGTTCCAGCGGATGTCCCCGCTGTGCCCCTCGGCGTCGGCGAACCCGGTCAGCCGCTCGTACAGGGCGTGCCGCCCGTCCCCGTTGACCTCGACCTTCTCGGTCATCGGGAAGGTCACGCCGTACGTCGCCGAGCAGAACTCGGCGATCTCCTCCGCGCTGCCCGGCTCCTGCCCGAGGAACTGGTTGCAGGGCACGCCGAGCACGGTGAGGCCCCGCTCCGCGTACCGCTCGTGCAGCCGCTCCAGACCGGCGTACTGCGGGGTCAGCCCGCACTTGGAGGCCACGTTCACGACGAGCACGGCCCGCCCCGCGTACTGGGCGAGCGAGGCGGAGCCGCCGTTCAGCGCGCCGATCTCGACATCGAGGGGAGAGGTGCCGTTGTTCTTCGCAGTCGTCATGAGCGCGAGCCTAACCCCATGGCGCGGGGCCGGGCGGGCGGGCAGGATCGGTGGGGTCACCGACAGGTCGGGGGGAACCACCGTGCCGATGCCGCCGTACAGCCCCGGCTCCGCCCGGTGGCCCGCGGGCAGTCTGCTGGGGAAGCTGCAGCCCCGGGCCCGGCAGGAGCTGCTCGACCTGGGCGTGGAGACCCGGTTCGAGGCGGGGCAGGTGCTGCTGAGCGAGGGCGCGCACGACCGGCACGTCCTGCTGCTGTCCGGCTTCGCCAAGGTGACGGCGCGCGTGGAGAACGGGGAGGCGTCGCTGCTCGCGGTGCGGGTGGGCGGTGACACGGTGGGCGAGATGGCGGCCATGGACGGGGCGCCCCGCTCGGCCACGGTGACGGCGTGCGGGCCCATGACCGCGCGGGTGCTCCAGCCGGGTGTCCTGCGGGCCCTGCTGATGCGGCGCCCGGACGTGGCGATCGTGCTCACCGGGATCGTCGCCGACCGGCTGCGCTGGGCCAACCGCCGGCGCCTGGACTTCCGCGGCTACCCGGTCAAGGTGCGGCTGGCCCGGCTGCTGGTGGAGCTGGCGACCACCTACGGGCACCCGGTGGGCGGTGGCGTGGTCCTGGGCTGCCGGCTGACCCAGCCCGAGCTGGCCGCGCTCACCGGGGCCGCCGAGACGACGGTGCACAAGGGGCTGCGCGAACTGCGCGAGGAGGGGCTGCTGGAGACCGGCTACGGATCGACGGTCATCCGCGACCTGCCCCGGCTCAGACGGATCGCGGACCTCGCCCCCGAGGAGTAGCGGCGGCTACGACAGCAGCGGCCGCACCACCACCAGCAGCCCGGCACTGACACCCATCACCGCCGTGCACACCACCGCCCCGGTCAGACAGCGGTACTTGCTCACCGCCACCCGGGCCAGGAAACGAACGGTTCCCGACAACTCCAGCCGCTCCCGCGCCACCTCGGCCTCCTCGCCGCCCTCCGCCGGGGCGGCGGGCGGCAGGATGTCAGGGCCGGTCGCCAGGTGGACGAAGCTGTAGCGGTTGGCGCCCCCGGGACGCAGCACCCGGGGGCGCAGGGCGGCGGCGAGGAAGCCCGCCCCGGCGAACAGCGCGCCCAGGAACAGCGCGAGCGGCACACCCGCGAGCACCCCCGGCGCTCCGCCGTCCCGTACGGCGCGCAGGGCGGGCCCGCTCCACCACGGCGCGGTGCCGACCAGGGCCGCCTGGACGGCGGCCAGGACACCGGCCTTGGCGTCCGCGTGCTGGTGGGTGGTCTGCAGCGCGGTGAACATGTACCGCGCCGGACGGCTGTCCCGGTCGGCTCCGGTGGTCGGCATGAGGACTCCTGCGGTCGGTGATCGGCTCCCGCTCTCCATTGGGGCCCGGTCCGCGCGCGGAGATCCGGCATTTCTCCGGGATCGCGGGTGACTTGTTCTCGCCCCCGCGCACCGGAACCCGCCCGTCACTTCCGTGGCCGGCTGTATGTTTCGCACCCTTCCGCATCCCGTATTTAGACGGGGTTTCCCCCCGGGCGCGACGTGTACCACTGGCGTACCGGCGTCCGCATGGTTCGGGGGAGCGGGCGCCGGTGTGCCACGGAGTCCCCGAGGACGTGTGTCTCAGGGTGTGACTCCATTGAAAGAACGGGGAGTTCGAGCATGGGTACCTTCCGTCGCAGGCTGCTGCTGGCGGTCGACGCCAAGGGGTACGGCCGCGTCGACGTCGTGACGCAGCGGCAGTTGCAGGAGGCCATCCAGAAGCTGCTGACGGAGTCGGCCGGCGCGTCCGGGCTGGCGAGGGAACGCTGGGAGACGCAGGTCGGCGGTGACTCGGTGCTCGCCGTGCTGCCGGAGGGCGCCTCCGAGCCGCACCTCGTCGACACGTTCATGCGCCATCTGGACGCGGGCCTGAGGGAGTTCAACCACGGCCGGGTGCGCGAGGCGTGGCTGCGGCTGCGGGTGGCCGTGCACTTCGGTACGGCCGTGCCGGCCGCCAACGGATTCGAGGGCCGGGCCCCGGTCGAGATCGGCCGGATGCTGGACAGCGCCGCGCTGCGCTCGGCCCTGGACGCGGCCCCGGACGCCTGCATGGCCCTCGCGGTCTCCTCGACCGTCTTCAACGACGTGATCAGGGAGGCGTACACGACGGTCCGGGCGCAGGAGTTCCGCGAGGTGCGGATCGAGGAGAAGGAGTACGCGGGACGGATATGGATCCGGGTGCCCGGACACGACGGGCGGGCGCCCGGTCCCGGCACCGTCGAGCCCGCGCAGGGGTGCGCGGAGGGTGGTGAAACTCCGGACGTGCGCCCCCCGGGTACACCAACTGCCCCTGGCGACACAGTAGTTCAAGTCATTTCCGGAACCGTCCACGCTCCGGGTGCCGTCTTCGGGATCTCCAAGTGACACGGAGTGATGACTGAGGATGGACGAGGAACAGAGCGAGCGGGGAGCCGAGGGAACCGGGGGAGCCGAGGAGGCCGAGGAGCCCGGGAGGGCCGAGGGATCCGGGAGGACCGAGGGACCCGGGAAGGCCGACGGGCCCCGGGCCGGACAGGACGCCCCCGAGCAGCCCGACCCGAGCACCCCGGAGCAGCCCGACCCGGCCGCCCCGGAGACCCCCGCGGCGGCTCCCGTGCACCACAACCGCGTCAACCAGTACTTCTACGGAGCCCTCGACGCCCCCGGCGCCCACTTCGGCATCGGCGCCGGCGACTCCGCCAACGCCCGCCGCCGCGCCGTGGGCCGGCTGGACGCGGGGGAGGCGGACGCGCTCCTCGCCCCGTACGTGGAACCCGGCTGCTTCGAGGAGGCCGCCGCCGCCCTGGAGCAGGACGGTGTGGTGGTGCTCGTCGGCCCGCCCGGCATCGGCAAGCGGTCCGCGGCGGTCGCACTCGTGGCGAAGGTTGCCGGGGGCACGGAGTACGTGGTGCTCTCGCCCGGCCGGAGCCTGGAGGACCTCGCCGACGGGCGACGCATGACGTTCGGCAAGGGCGTCGGCTACGTGCTGATCGACCGCATGCACGAGGCCGCCTCGGGCACGACGGACTTCGACTGGCGGCGTGTCCGGGACGCCGTCCGGGACGCCGGCGCCCACCTGGTGATCACCACCGTGCACCCGGTGGAGGGCGACGCCCCCGGCTCCGTACGCCATGTGCCGTGGGAGCTGCCGGACCTGGCCGCCGTCCTGCGGGTGCGGCTGCTGCGGGCGCGGTGCGCCGCGGACACCGTCGAGCGGGCCGCGGCCGGCCTGCCGGAGGGCTGCGGGGTCGCGGAGGTCGCCGAGG
>NZ_NCTE01000257.1 GCF_002114215.1 Streptomyces sp. 13-12-16
CTCGACGGCGGGATCAGCGGCTTCGCGATCTCCCACAACCCGTCCGGAACAATCCAACTCCACGTACCCCGCCCCATGTCGAGTTCAACGACGCCGCACCACATAGGACACGGTCTTAGACGTCGTTTCTTATGGCGTGATCGTTCGTTGAGCCGTGCATGACGGATTTGGTCGAGCGGCTGGTGCCGGACGAGTTGTGGATGCTGTTTCGGCGGGTGGTGCCGCCGACGGAGGTCATACGCCCGCAGGGCGGCGGCCGGCGCAGGGCGGGTGACCGCGAAGCATTGGCCGCGATCATCTTCGTGGCCACCTCGGGCTGTACCTGGCGGCAGCTCCCGCCGGTGTTCGGTCCGAGCTGGCAGACCGTCTACCGACGCTTCGCCCACTGGAGCCGAGCCCGGGTCTGGGCTCGGCTCCACCGCGTCATCCTCGACGAACTCGGCGCCCGCGGGGAACTGGACTGGTCGCGCTGCGCGATCGACTCCGTCAGCGTGCGGGCAGCAAAAGGGGGCCTCTGACGGGACCGAATCCGACCGACCGTGGCAAGCCCGGATCGAAAATCCACCTGATCACCGACCGGAACGGACTGCCGCTCTCACTGGGCATCTCGGGCGCGAACATGCACGACAGCCTCGGCCTCGAACCCCTCGTGCGGGGCATCCCGCCGATCCGGTCCCAACGCGGACCTCGTCGACGACGCCCCCACAAGCTCCACGGAGACAAGGGCTATGACTACGACCACCTGCGTCGATGGCTCCGCGAACGCGGCATCCGCCACCGCATCGCACGCAAGGGCATCGAGTCCTCACAACGTCTCGGCCGCCACCGGTGGGTGGTCGAACGGACCGTGTCCTGGCTCGCCGGTTGCCGTCGGCTCCACCGTCGATACGAGCGCAAGGCCGAGCACTTCCTCGCCTTCGTCGGCATAGCCGCAGCACTCATCGGCTGTCGCCGGTTGGCGACTCTGCTCAAGGCCTGAGCCGGTCCTGCTGCACGTCGAAACAGACCAGACCCATGGACTCCGCCACGGCTGCCGCGTAGGCCGATGCCTCCTCGGCCATGCTCCACCGCATCGGGAAGTAGATCAACGGACCCCTGGCTTCGCCGATCAACGGGCCCGTCGACCAGGGCGAAGTGTCCTCCTCGTCCTCGGTGATGTCGCACCACCGCTCAAGAAGCGCCGCGACGTATGCCGCTATGCGTTCGGACGGAGGCTCCTCGACCTCGCTGTCGATATAGCGGTCGTAGAGGTCGCTGAAGACCCGGCCAGCGGACTTGTCATCCGCTGGCCTCTCGCCTTCCCACACAGCCAAGTCGTAGCTCATGCCCGGAGGCTCTCACAGAGCACTGATACACATCGTCGCCGGTCAACAGCACGGACCTCAGCCAAAGGAAACGACGTCTTAGTCGAGTACCCCTTTCAAGCGGCAACGTCCGCTTCGGCCTCGTAGTGCATCTGTGCCCGGTCCAGCACGTCGTCCGGGTCCAGGCCCCGCGCGGACGTCCAGTGCAGCAGGTCGGCGATCAGCTCGACCGCTGTCTCCTCCAGGACCGTTTCGCACCGCCCGTGCAGGACGGACCCGCCGCGTTCCCGGTAGCTCTCCAGCGCGTCGATGGCCCGCTCCATACGCAGGCACACGGCGTCCGAGCCCAGTTCGATCTCACACCACACCGCTTTGCCCAGCGCCGTGACGGCGGTTCCCCAGTCCACGGCCATGGCGGCGAGCATGTGCAGGCCCCGGCCGCACTCCGCCTCACAGTCAGCGGTGCGCAGTGCGGGCAGCGCGCTGCTTTTGTCGTGCATCTCGACGCGCAGCCGCTCGCGCTTCCACTCCAGGATCAGGGTCGCCGGCGAGCCTTCCCCCACGTGCTTGATGACGTTCGTCGCCAGCTCCGTCACGACGAGCTGCGTCGCGTCGCCGGCGGTCGGCACGCCCCACTGGCCGAGCTGTGTGGCAGCGGCCCGCCGCAGCAGACGCACTTCCGCCGGCAGTGCCTCGAAAGGCAGGACACAACGGCGCTGACGGTCCTTGATGTCGGTCCCGGGCATAAGCGGTTCTCCCTCCCGTGCCACGCGCATGCTGCGCCTGCCGTGTCCGAACGGCTGCATTGCGTAGCGGTCCGTCACCGAGAATGGCACAGAGAAGTCTCGCTATGTAACTTCTCACGGACCTCGATCGAGTGAATCGCTTAGGAGCCGACTGCCGCGCTACCTAGCCTGTTCACACCCCGAGCGCCTGCTCGGCTGAGCGCTTGAGGAGTCCCATGTCCGTACGGACCACCACACGCCGACGTCAACTCGGCTCGATGCTGCGCAAGTTGCGTGCTCGCAAAGGGATGACCCTGGAAGAGGCAGGCGGCCTGGTCGGCGTATCGAAGGCGACGGTCAGCCGGTACGAGACGCAGGCGGGGCCGGTGAAGTGGATCGTCGTGGACGCGCTGTGCCGTGGGTACGGAGCCACGGATGCCGAGCGGGAAGCCGTGGTTCGGCTGGCGAAGGACGCCAAGCAGCAAGGGTGGTGGAGTTCGTTCGCCGACTCCATCCCGGAGAGCATGAACCTCCTGCTCACCCTTGAGGATGAGGCGGTGCGCGAGGACCACTTCTCCTGCGTCTACGTCCCGGGTCTTCTCCAGACCCGCGCCTACAGCACCGCTCTGCAGAAGGCCAACGAAATCCCCCTGGAACCAGCCGAGATCGAACGGCTGGTGGACATCCGCATGAAGCGCCAGGAGATCCTCACCCGGCCGAAGCCGTTCCGGCTGTGGGCCATCCTCGACGAGTCCGTGATCCGCCGGGTCGTGGGCTCGCCGGAGATCATGAAGGAGCAGCTCGGGCGGCTTCTCGAAGTCAACGAGTCACCGCACATCACCCTGCAAGTGCTGCCGTTCTCGAACGGAGCCCATGGTGCCGCTCTTGGCAGCTTCGTGATCATCGGTGGCACGGAGCCAGCCCTTGACGTGGTCTATGTGGACTTCCACACCGGCTCCCTCTTCCTGGAGAAGGACGAGGAGCTGGACCGATACAGGCTTGCGTTCGAGTACCTCCGCGCACAAGCGTTGGACATGGAGGCTTCCTCCGCCTTGATCCATCGCGCACGCAAGGAGCTGTAGATGCCCGCCCGTTCTTCCGCCTTCCATGAGCTGGTCTGGTTCAAGTCGTCTTACAGCGGCGCGAACACGACCGAGTGTGTGGAGTGCGCCCATGTCCCGTACGGCGTGCTCATACGTGACTCCAAGGACGCGGACGGTTCTGTCGTCTCTGTCGAAGCCGGTGCATGGCGTTTCTTCGTGGCGGGGTTGAGACGCGAGCGACCGGCCGTGTGCGCCTGACCCTCCCGAGGCACCTACTCCACCATGCGCTCCGCGTCCCCCGGGACCCAGGGGAACGGAACGTCGGGCCACCGCACGGAGGCCCACGCGTCGACGTCGACCGCGAGGACCGCCTCGATGAAGGCCTGCGGCGGGCGGTAGCCGTGGGCGGTGACGTAGTGCGTGACGAGGAACGGGGCGGCGTAGGCGGTGCCGGGGGCGCCGGGGATGCGTAGCTCCCCGTTGCCCTCCGGGGGCGGCTCGTCCCCCGTCGGGCACAGGTCGCACTCGTGGACGCCCAGGCAGACGTTCATCCACTGGACCCGCTGGACGGCCTTCAGCTTCTCCACGAACGCCTCGGGGACCGGGCCCGTCGCGTACGGCTTGCCGGCCTCCAGCCAGCCGACGTTCAGGCGGGTGTACGCGGGGCGGTACCAGAGTGCGTAGAAGCCGGACTCCAGGTCCGTGAAGGCGTCGTCGTCCAGGTAGTCGTACGCGCTGAGATCCTCGTAGAACACCCGCACATCATCGCCCGTACCCCTAGGCGGTACGCGGGAAGGCCGGTGCGCCGCTCGCCGGTTCAAGGGCCTCCCCAAACTGGGCCGGGTCCAGGCTCGTCGGGAGGACCACGACGGCCGGCTGCCTCCTCGAAGCCGTCCGTCCCCCGATGAGAATCCCACCCTCGGTTCTGGGCGATGCCTGCGCAGGATGCGGACATGTAGGACACTCTTCGTAGGACGGGGAGATCAAGGAGCGAGAGATCGTGAGCGCAGAACACGCAGAAACACCCATCCCTGCGCCGTTGCCGTTGAGGACCATCGGCGACATCCGGGCCGCTCTGCGGTCCGGACACGGCTTCCCCGGCGACCAGGAGACCTTCGAAGCGGATCTCCAGCGTGCGCTGGAGGCCTCCTCGGAGACGGATCTCAATGCGGTCGCCGCGGTGATCGTCGACTACCGGGGGCGGATCCGCCTCTACCAGGACCCGGACTTCGACATCGCCATACAGGAGGGTCTCGACCTGACGGCACAGCTGAAGCAGGAGGATCCACGCGCGTGAGCGGTGTGATTGCGGCCGTCACCGTACGGGCTGCCCAGCGGGCGAAGGAGCTGGGAGCCGAGCGGGATCTGGAGGCTCTGCGGCAGGAGCTCGAGCAGGCTCCACGCCTCGGTGTGCGGCTCGGGCCTCCCCGCCACGACGGCACGGAGGTGCGCAAGACGAGAATCGAGCCCCGGAACGGCGTCCCGGGGTTGGCCGTGGCGTATGTGTACACGCCGTCTCCGCCGCCCCCGACCGTGGCGATCGTCGCTGTGACACCGGACGACGGAGCCCGCGAAGAATAGGCGCAGGCCGGGAGCGCCGGGTTCCGCGGAGTCGGTCGTCGCCGCCGTGATCCGTACGGCCTTTTCCGATCGAGGGGTCGAGGACACCCGACGCGCCCCGGCGCCGCCGGGGACGGTGGCTCGGGGCGGTCACCAGCAGGGGCTGCCGTCGTCCTCGCGCCAGGCGATGTCCGTGACGTACATGGGCATCGTGAAGTAGCTGCCGTTGTTGCTGGAGACGCATGCCGTCCTGGGGCCCTGCTCCTCGTGCCCGGCGATGACGTACGTCATCGTGACGTCCTGGGACGTCCTGTTGTAGAAGATGTGGCCGCGAGCGCTGCCCGACCACTCACCGTCGGTCACCAGCGACGGCGGCATGTCCGTGTCGCCGTACCAGAACTCGGGCCAGACGCAGAACGTGCCAGTTTGGCAGTTCCCGGGGGACCACGCCGACGCGCTGGGCGCGGAGGCCATGACACCGAGGAAGGCCGCGGGTATCGCCGCGAGGACGAGGGACTTCAGACGCATGAAGGGCTCCGATCTCAGGAGGTCACGCGCATGCTCACAACAAGTATGTTGAATCGTCAAGCATTGCTTTTCGGCCTTCCCCGGCCGGTTCGAAGCCGGCTCGACGCGATTCCGCCGACCGGCACGAGCACCGGGCTCCGCCTCGGTCCCCCTCCGTCGACCGGGCGTCCCGGGGGCAGGGCTGGCGCGCTTCATACCGCCCCGGCGGCCACCCGATGCACGGTCTTCCCCCCGGATCCGGCGAAATCCGGCGTCCGGCAGCGGGTCCGTGCCCGAGGTCGTCCCGGTCCGTTCCCGAGGCGGCCGCACCGGCCGCGGTCCTCTACGCACGGCCGTGAGCGGTGCCCCGCCGCAGGCCCCGGCCGTCAGCTCGTGACGGCCGGCGGGTGGTCGGCTGCTCGCTGGAGGCGGAGTTGGCCGATTTCCGCGACGTTCTTCATCAGTTCGGCGTTCACCCAGGCGACCATGTCCGCGACGGTGTGCCGGGGGTCGTCCTGCCACGGGAACGGGGCGGTCGAGTCCAGGTCGGCGCCGGTGAGCCGGTCCAGTGCCTCCAGCCAGTCGGCGCGCAGACCGCGCAGCCACTCGACGGTCGGCTCACCCGCGCCCGGCCAGCTGATGTCGCCCCGCTCCCGAGGCGCCCTGCTCCGGGCGTGGTCGATGGCCACGCCCCACCACCAGCCGATGTGCCAGCTCAGCCAGCCGATCGTCGGCAGGGGAACCGGGTCGGGCTCGCTCTCCGCCCAGTCCGGGACCCACGTCCCGTCGTCGGCCCGGCGCACCGTCCAGCAGTTGCCGACGGGCTCCCACAGGAAGTCGTCGGGTTCGAGCCTCTCCAGGTGGTACTCGAACAGCGACCACGTCAGGTCGAACTGCCGGCGCAGCAGGTCGAGGGCGTACCGCGAGGCGGGTTCGTTTCGGGAGACGGACACCGGCCGACCCTCGCACACCGCCGGTGCCGCCGGGAACCGAATAAACGGACCTCCCTGACCGTGGTCCACCCGTGGTACTCGAACATCCCACGATCCGTAGTGGGACGGCCCGCTTCACCGCTCCGGCGGCAGCACGATCCGCCGGGCACGCCTCACCCCTCGATGTCGAGCGCCGTCCCGTACAGCCGGTCCGCCTTCAGGCGGACGACCAGCCGGCGTTCGGCCACCAGTTGCTCCAGGAAGGCGTCCTCGTCCTCGGGCCTCGCGGCTTCCGGGAGCATCGCGAGGAGTTCGCGGCCGACCTCGTCGCCGGGCACCGTCGTGATCCCGGAGACCTCCGCCTCGCCCTCGGCGACGGCGAACGACCACACGTCGCCGCCGGGAACGTGCAGCGCCGCACGCGGGTCGTGCCGCAGGTGCTTGAGCTTGACGCGGTCGGCCGTGGTCGAGAAGCGGGCGGTGCGGGTCTCGGGGTCCCAGCTGTACACCATGGTGGTCAGGTGGGGGTGGCCGCTGCGCTTGACGGTGGCGAGCGTGCCGAACTGCTGCCGGCCGAGCAGGTCGGAGAGGGCTTCGTCGGACAGGGCCCGGGGCGCGGGTCGATTGGTCATGCCGTGATCAACCACCGTGGTCCCACGGTAATTTCGTGAACGCCGCGGTGGAACGTCGTCGGCCGGGTTCCTGCGCCGTCCCGGGCAGGCGTTCACGAAAGAGGAAGGGTCACCCGGCAGTCGGGGCAATCGGGTCCCATCCGCTGCCGGACCGGCCCGAACCGGGAGGACGGGGACGACCGTGCGAGGGGCCGCGGTGGTCGGCTCGACGCGTCGGGAGGACCCGTGGGGCCGGGACGCGTGCCGGTGGTTCCCGCCCGGGTCAGGGCACCACGCGCAGGTGGGTGGGCCAGCCGATGCGGTCGAGGAGGCGGAACAGTTCCTCGATGTCCGCCGGGTCCAGCTTCACGCAGCCGTTGGACTCGTAGTCGCCCGGGCCGTCCCAACGGCGGGCCTCGGACGTGCCCTCGCCTCCGTCGCGGTCCGTCTCGGAGTGGATGAACATCTCCGTGCGCGTCACCGTGCCCCGGGAGCACGGCATGTCCTGGAGGTGGACGGCGTACCCCTTGATGAGGTTGCCGTCGTAGGTGCGGGTGCTGGAGCGGATCCGCCAGTTCCCGTCGGGGATCCAGCCCTTGGCGCGGGCGCAGTCGTCCTGGACGCCGAGGCCCGATCCGGCCCGGTAGGTGGCCCGGAGCCCGCCGCCCTGACGGACCGAGAGCGTCGAGTCGGTGGGGTCGTCGGGGTTCTTGTCGAAGACCAGGGTGGTCGCGGGAGCCTGCGCTCCGGCGAGTTCACCGGTGAGGGCGGCCGGGGTGAGGGCCAGGGCGGTCAGCACCGCCCACGCCGCCATGTGGCCGCGCGGGGAACCCTTGTTCGCGTTCACGTGCCTGTCTTCTCGTTTCTCGTCGCGCCATGGTCCGGCGTCGTCCGCCGTGGGCGGTGGGCGGTGGGCGGTGGGCGGTCGTCCGGCAGACCGGCGGCGTGCGCCGGGCTCCGCCGCCGGTGGTGTCGGCGCGGGGTGCGCGCCCGTCCGGGCTCCCCGTCGG
>NZ_NCTE01000258.1:0-3240 GCF_002114215.1 Streptomyces sp. 13-12-16
CCACCAGCGACGACCCGCACAGCAGGAACACCTGCACCGGCAGCCCCCGCTCCGCCTGCGTCGACGCCTCCGGCGCGGCCGGCGAGCAGCGCACCCGCGACGGCGCGGGACCGAAGTCGGTCGGCACCTCCGTGGCCCGTATCCCGCACCCGGCGAGCAGCGCCGCGAGCGCCCCCGCCGCGAGCAGCCCCCGCGTGCGCCGCGGGGCAGTCCGTACGTTCATCAGGCGTCCCCCTCGGCGCCCTCGTCCTCGATGTCGCCGTCCTTCTCCGAAGGGCTCTGCGCGGACACGTCCCGCGGCAGCCGCAGGGTGAACACGGCACCTCCCTCGGGAGAGTTGGCCGCGGTGATCTCGCCACCGTGGATATGGGCGTTCTCCAGCGCGATGGACAGCCCCAGGCCGCTTCCCTCGGAACGCGGCCGCGAGGCGCTCGCCTTGTAGAAGCGGTCGAAGACATGCGGCAGGACCTCCTCCGGGATGCCGGGCCCGTGGTCCCGCACCTCGATGACCACCGCGCCCCCGTCCCCGGCGCCCTCCGCGCCGTCCTCCCGCACCGAGACCCGCACCGGCGACCCGCCGTGTTTGAGCGCGTTCCCGATCAGATTCGCCAGGATCACGTCCAGCCGGCGCGGGTCGATCCGGGCGTGGATGCCGCGCTCGGCGTCCAGGTCGACCGCGTCCAGCCAGGCACGCGCGTCGATGCAGGCGGTGATCTGGTCGGACATGTCGACGTCGTCGAGGACCAGCCGGGCGGTGCCCGCGTCGAAGCGGGTCACCTCCATCAGGTTCTCCACCAGGTCGTTCAGCCGCCGGGTCTCGCTCACCACCAGCCGTACCGCGGGCTCGATCATCGGGTCGATGCCGCCGCCCTCGGACTCCAGCTCCTCCTCCAGGACCTCCGTCACCGCCGTGATCGCGGTCAGCGGCGTACGCAGCTCGTGGCTCATGTCCGCGACGAACCGCCGGGACGCCTCGTCGCGCCCCGCCATGTCCGCCACCCGCTTCTCCAGCGCCTCGGCCGCCTTGTTGAACGTCCGGGAGAGATCCGCGAGTTCATCGGTGCCCGAGACCCGCAGCCGGGTGTCCAGCTTCCCCTCGCCGAGCCGCCGCGCGGCGACACCGAGCCGCTGCACCGGCTTCAGCACCGTCGTGGCCGCCGCGTGCGCGAGCAGCGCGGAACCTATCAGTGCCAGCCCCGTGGCGATCCCCAGCGACCAGGCCAGCGAGTTGAGGTCCTTCGCCTCCGGCTCCAGCGACTTCAGCATGTAGCCGGTCGGCCCGCCGCCGATCACCCGCGTCCCCGCCACCAGGTACGGGGTGTCACCGTCGACGATCCGCTGCCAGTACAGATGGTGCGGGTACTTGTTGTTCGACGTGATCTCCTGCTGCTCGGTCACCGCCTCGCGCAGCGAGACCGGCACGTCCTGCAGCGAGAAGCCGTTCAGCCCGCCCGAACTGCCGTACACGGTCCGCCCGTCGGGGTTCTCGGCGACCAGCAGCACGGTGAAGCGCTGACTGCTGTTCGCCATCTGCCCGGCGGTGTGCTGCAGTTCGTCCTGCGTCGGACGCTCGGGCAGCGAGCCCGCCCGGTTGCGCATCTCCTGCTCGAAGTCGCGCAGCACCGCGTCCTGGGTACGGGTCAGCACCGACTCGCGGTTCAGCCAGTACGCGATGCCGGACGCGGACACCGCCGCGGTGAGCGCGACCAGCCCGAACACCACGACCAGCCGCAGCCGCAGGCTGGTGAACCGCAGCCGTGACCAGACTCCCTTGCGCGCCGCGGACCAGCCGCGGGTCTCCCCGTCGTGCTCCTGTGTCACTGAGGCGGATCCAGTCGGTAGCCGACACCGCGCACGGTACGGATCAGGGTCGGGGACGACGGCACGTCCTCGACCTTGGCGCGCAGCCGCTGGACGCACGCGTCCACCAGACGCGAGTCGCCCAGGTAGTCGTGCTCCCACACCAGCCGCAGCAACTGCTGCCGGGACAGCGCCTGTCCCGGCCGCCGGCTCAGCTCGAGCAGCAGCCGCAGCTCGGTCGGCGTGAGCTGGAGGTCCTCGCCGTTCTTCGTCACCGTCATCGCCGAACGGTCGATGACCAGGCTGCCGAAGGTCGCCGAGTCGGTGGACTCCCGTTCCCCGCGCCGCAGCACCGCCCGGATCCGGGCGTCCAGCACCCGGCCCTGGACCGGTTTGACGACGTAGTCGTCGGCGCCGGACTCCAGCCCGACCACCACGTCGATGTCGTCGTTGCGCGCGGTCAGCAGGATGATCGGCAACTGGTCCGTGCGCCGGATGCGCCGGCACACCTCGAACCCGTCGATGCCGGGCAGCATCACATCCAGCACGATCAGATCCGGCCGCTGCTCGCGCAGCAGCTTCAGACCGTCCTCACCACTGGCAGCGGTCGCCACCCGGTGACCCTGGCGCGTCAGTGAGAGCTCCAGGGCCGTGCGGATGGCGTCGTCGTCCTCGATCAGCAACAGGGAAGGCACGGGCTCATTCTGGCCCATGGAGGGCCCCCTGTTCGACCCGTGGACGGCAGATGCCCATTGAGCACGTATACGTGCCGCTACGTGCACGGACACCTGTGAAGGATCCGTGGACCCGCCGTGACCGACCTCTGTGACACGCCTGTGACAGTCGGCTGACACGGCGATGAAGGTCCCCGGGCAAGCTTTTCGGCACAAGCACAACAGCACGGCAGAACACCGGAAGTCCACGACGGGGGGCGCGAGATGAACACGCTGCACGGCACCAGCACCAGCGCAGTGATCACGCGTCTGCACGACGTGCACCGGGGTTCCGAGAAGTCCGGTGCGGCGGGCATGCGGGGGTGCGCCCGCGGCACCGGGCGTCAGCACACCACGATCATGACGGTGGTTGACGCACCCACGGGGGACACGAACGGGGGGAACGCGTACGGGGAGGGCCCGGGGGAGCGCCGCTCGCTGTCGGAGGCGGAGTTCACCGCCTACGTCCAGGAGCGCCGCGCCTCCCTGTACGCCACCGCCTACCACCTGACCGGTGACCGCTTCGAGGCCGAGGACCTGCTGCAGAGCGCGCTGTTCTCGACCTACCGGGCGTGGGACCGGATCAGTGACAAGGCGGCGGTCGGCGGATCCCTCCGCCGCACCATGACCAACCTGCACATCAGCGCGTGGCGCCGCCGCAAGCTGAACGAGTACCCGACCGAGGAACTGCCGGAGACGGCCGGTGACACGGACGCGATGCGCGGCA
>NZ_NCTE01000258.1:3250-4794 GCF_002114215.1 Streptomyces sp. 13-12-16
ACCTCCGCCGCACCATGACCAACCTGCACATCAGCGCGTGGCGCCGCCGCAAGCTGAACGAGTACCCGACCGAGGAACTGCCGGAGACGGCCGGTGACACGGACGCGATGCGCGGCACCGAGCTGCGCGCCGTGCTGTGGCAGGCGCTGGCCCGGCTGCCCGAGCTCCAGCGCACCATGCTGGTCCTGCGCTACTACGAGGGCCGCACGGACCCGGAGATCGCGGACATCCTCGGCATCAGTGTCGGCACGGTGAAGTCCAGCATCTGGCGGTCGCTCCGCCGGCTGCGCGAGGACGAGGTCCTCAGCTTCGGCCGTGACGAGGAGGACGCCTTCGGGGAGCTCGTCGCCTGAAGGCAGGGGGCGCGGGGACGTCGGGGGACGTCGCCGTGACAAGCGGGGGACCGCGGGGATGCCGGGGGGCATCGCCGTAGCGAGCGGGGGAGCGCGGGGGCGTCGGGGGACGTCGCCGTGACAAGCGGGGGACCGGAGGGGGAAGCACGAGGGGGTCACGGGGGACCTCCGCGGATCCGGGGGACCAGGAGGGATCCGGGGAGAACACGGGGATCACGGGGGAGTGCGAAACAGCGGGACTGGTAGGGCCGGGGGGCCCGCCCAGTCCCGCCTTTCGTGTGCGCCCGGTGGTGCGGGCGCCCCGCTAGGCCGGCGTGCCCGTCGCCGTACGCCCGGTGACCGCCGCCCTCGCGAGGCGGCCCAGCGCCTCGTCCCGGTCGCAGGCGTACGCGCCCAGCGCCGTCTGACGGGCCACGATCGACCGCTCCAGCCGCATCAGCCGCCAGCCGCGGCGCAACAGGAACGGCACCGACTTGCGGCCCTCCTTCAGATCCCGCAGGAACCGCCGCCGGAACGTCCGCACCGGACCGCGGCTCAGACACAGCGCGTCGGCCAGCAGGCCGAGTTCGCGGCAGCGCTCGACGATCTCCGCGGCGAAGATGCCCTCGGCGATGAACAGCGGGGTCCCGCCGATGTCGACGGCCGTCTCGCCGGTACGGGCGCTCAGCGAGATGTCGTAGACGGGGACCGGCGTACGACGCGTGCGGCACAGCCGCTCGATCGCGGCGACGGCGGTGTCCGCGTCCCAGGAGCCGGGGTGGTCCCAGTCGATGTCCGTGCTGCCCGCCACGAGGGGGAGGGTCGGGTCGTCGGCCTCCTTGTAGAAGTCGTCGAGGCGCAGCACGGGAAGACCCGAGCGGGCCGCGATGAGGGACTTGCCGGAGCCGGAGGGGCCGCAGAGCAGCACGACTCGCGCGGATATGGGCGACTGGGAACTCACGGGACACCAGTCTGAGGCATCGTCCGGGCGGTGTACGCCCCGCGGTACGGCTTTGAAGCGCGCATCACATCTCCACTACGCTGCGCAGCTGTCCGATCACCCGACGAAGGCGACAGGTGGCAGAGCGATGGCCCGACACAAGACACCCGGCACGCCGGCCCTCCGGCGCGCCCTGGCCGTCCTCGCGACCGCCTCGGTGGCGCTCGGGGCCGGCGCGGCGACGGCGGCGGCCACGGACTCCGGCTCGCTCC
>NZ_NCTE01000259.1 GCF_002114215.1 Streptomyces sp. 13-12-16
GGGGCCGACGGCGGCCGGGGCCGGTCACGGTCCGCCGAAGCCTGCGGCGGCACCGAGCCGTTCACGGCGATCGTCGGCTCGTCCCGCGGCCGTGCGGGGACCACGGACAGGTCGTATCCGCACGCACCGCAGAAACGATCACCCGACTCGAGGGGTTCCTCGCAGCTCGGGCATTTCGACAGAGCGGCCTGCTGAGGCATCTGCGACATCAACTACACCCATGTCCGGGGGCGGTAACGATTGGCACGTTCCACCAGGTCGATCCTCTCCTCGCCGCTGCGCGCCAGCCGGGCCAGCGTGCGGTACGAACGCTCCAGGCCGAAACGGAGGCCCCGTTCGTCCAGGCCGCTGCCGAGCAGCGTCCGTCCCCCGGCGGCGGGAGGGGCGGAACCCTGGCCCCCGGAGAGTACCCAGTCCAGCCCGCAACCGAGGACTTCGGCCGCCAACAGCTCGCGCCGTGCCGGATCCAGACCGTACGCCTCCAGTGCCTCGACCTGCCCGGCGGCGGCGCTCAGGTCGTCCAGGAACGGTACGTCACCGGCGGTGACCGCACGCCCGCGCAACCGCGCCCGGACGGACGCCACCCGCGCGGCCGTGTAGTGGATGGACGACTCCGGCACCGACACCAGCGTCCGCACGGCACCACCGCGGTCCCCCGCCGCCAACTGCACCCGGGCCAGCCCGAACGCGGCGCTCACGTGGCTCGGGTCGGTCGACCACACCAGGCGGTAGTACTCGGCGGCGTTGTCCAACTGGCCCAGCACCTCGGCGCACACGCCGAGCGCCAGCTTCGGCGCGATCTCGCCGGGGAACGCGTCGTAGATCGCGTCGAAGGCGAGCGCGGCACCCTCGTGGTCGCCGGTGACCAGCGAGGCCACCCCCCGGTACCAGACCACCCGCCAGTCGTCGGGGTCCTGCTCCTCCAGCGCGCCCAGCGCCGCCAGCGCGGTGGGCCACTCGCCGGCCTCCAGCCGGGCGCGGATCTCACGCAGCCGGGTCTCCGTCGACGGG
>NZ_NCTE01000260.1 GCF_002114215.1 Streptomyces sp. 13-12-16
CGCCCGCCAGCCCCGCCGCGTGCGGGGCCCCGCGCCCGCCGTCGCCGAGCACACCGAGACCGTGCGCGTCGTCGAGCACCAGGCCCGCGCCGTGCTCCCGGCACGCCTCGGCGAGTCCGGTGAGCGGGGCGGCGTCGCCGTCCACCGAGAACACCGTGTCGGACACCGCGACCGCGGGCCCGTCGTGCCCGTCCAGCGCCTTGCGCACGGCGTCGGGATCGGAGTGCGCCGCCACCTGTGTCGTACCGCGGGCGAGTCGGCAGCCGTCGATCAGCGAGGCGTGGTTGCCCGCGTCGGAGACGATCCTGGAGCCGTGCGGGGCCAGCGCGGTGACGGCGGCGAGGTTGGCCGCGTAGCCGGAGGAGAAGACCAGGGCCGCCTCGAAGCCGCAGAAGGCGGCCAGTTCGCGTTCCAGCTCGGTGTGGAGCCCGGTGGTGCCGGTGACGAGCCGGGAGCCGGTCGCCCCGCCGCCCCAGGTCCGCGCGGCCCGCGCGGCGCCCTCGGTGACCTCCGGATGCCGGGCCAGACCCAGGTAGTCGTTGCTCGCCAGATCGAGCAGCGGCGTGTCGGCCGCCCGGGGACGCAGGCTGCGTACGAGTCCGGCCCGGCGGCGCAGCTCCGCCTGCTCGTCGATCCAGCCGAACGCCATGTGTCCTCCGGGGTTTTTGTAGGCAGTGCACAGACATTAGCGGGAGGCCGGACGGACCAGTGTGTGGTGATACCCACACCTCGAAGTGCCCCTGTTGTACGAACTCTCCTTGGCCCGGGCGGGTCGGGTAGGACAGGATCGGCTCTCATGAACCTGCTGAACACGCTGGTGGACAAGGGGCTTCGGCGTGAGACGCCGACCCGCGAGGAAGCTCTGGCCGTGCTGGCCACCTCCGACGACGACCTGCTCGATGTGGTGGCCGCGGCCGGGAAGGTGCGGCGGCACTGGTTCGGCCGACGGGTGAAACTCAACTATCTCGTCAACCTCAAGTCCGGCCTGTGCCCGGAGGACTGCTCCTACTGCTCCCAGCGGCTCGGCTCCAAGGCCGACATCCTGAAGTACACCTGGCTCAAGCCGGACCAGGCGTCGCAGGCGGCCGCCGCCGGTCTCGCGGGCGGCGCCAAGCGGGTGTGCCTGGTGGCCAGTGGCCGGGGCCCCACCGACCGTGACGTGGACCGGGTCTCCGACACCATCAAGGCCATCAAGGAGCAGAACGAGGGCGTGGAGGTGTGCGCCTGTCTCGGTCTGCTCTCCGACGGCCAGGCGGAGCGGCTGCGCGAGGCGGGCGCGGACGCCTACAACCACAACCTCAACACGTCCGAGTCGACGTACGGGGACATCACGACCACCCACACGTACGCCGACCGGGTGGACACGGTGCGCAAGGCACACGCCGCCGGTCTGTCGGCCTGCTCGGGTCTGATCGCCGGCATGGGCGAGTCCGACGAGGACCTGGTCGACGTGGTCCTCTCGCTGCGGGAGCTGGACCCGGACTCGGTGCCGGTCAACTTCCTGATCCCGATGGAGGGCACGCCGCTCGCCAAGGAGTGGCACCTCACCCCGCAGCGGTGCCTGCGCATCCTGGCGATGACGCGGTTCGTCTGCCCGGACGTCGAGGTGCGGATCGCCGGCGGCCGTGAGGTGCACCTGCGCACGATGCAGCCGCTCGCGCTGCACCTGGCCAACTCGATCTTCCTCGGCGACTACCTCACCAGTGAGGGCCAGGCCGGCAAGGCGGACCTGGAGATGATCGCGGACGCCGGGTTCGAGGTGGAGGGCACCGGCGAGGTGACGCTGCCCGAGCACCGCGCGGGCGGCGGTTGCGGCTCCCACGAGGGCGGCGGCGCGTGCGGTCCGGCGACCGCGGGCTCCTGCGGGAGTGCGCCCGAGGAGCCCCGTACGGACCTGGTCGCCGTGCGCCGCCGGGGAGCCGGAACGGACCTCGCGCCCAATGCCTGAGCGGTCCGTCGCCGAGCTGCTGGAGCTGGACCGGCGGCATGTCTGGCATCCGTACGGGCCCATGCCGGGTCGTCAGGAACCGCTCGTCGTGGAGTCGGCGAGCGGGGTGCGGCTGAGACTCGCCGACGGCTCGGGCGAACTGGTCGACGGGATGTCGTCCTGGTGGTCGGCGATCCACGGCTACAACCACCCGGTGCTCAACGAGGCCGCGCGCGGGCAGTTGGAGCGGATGAGCCACGTGATGTTCGGCGGGCTCACCCACGAGCCCGCCGTGCGGCTGGCGAAGCTCCTTGTCGACATGTCGCCGGACGGTCTCGAGCATGTGTTCCTCGCCGACTCCGGGTCGGTGTCGGTCGAGGTCGCGGTGAAGATGTGCCTGCAGTACTGGCGTTCGCTGGGCCGGCCGGAGAAGCGGCGGCTGCTGACCTGGCGGGGCGGCTACCACGGTGACACCTGGCAGCCGATGTCGGTGTGCGACCCCGAGGGCGGGATGCACGAGCTGTGGTCCGGGGTGCTGCCGCGCCAGGTCTTCGCGGACGCGCCGCCGGCCGGGTACGAGGAGGAGTACGCCGAGCACCTGCGGTCGACGGTGGAGCGGCACGCCGGCGAACTGGCCGCGGTGATCGTGGAGCCGGTGGTGCAGGGCGCGGGCGGGATGCGGTTCCACTCCCCCGCGTATCTGCGGGTGCTGCGCGAGGCGTGCGACGCGCACGGCGTGCTGCTGGTGTTCGACGAGATCGCGACCGGGTTCGGGCGCACGGGCGCCCTGTTCGCGGCGGAGCACGCGGCGGTGGCGCCGGATGTGATGTGTGTGGGCAAGGCGCTGACCGGCGGTTACCTGACCATGGCGGCGACGCTGTGCACCGCGCGGGTGGCCGAGGGCATCTCGCGCGGTGAGGTGCCGGTGCTGGCGCACGGGCCGACGTTCATGGGCAATCCGCTGGCGGCGGCCGTGGCCTGCGCCTCCGTCGAACTGCTGCTCGGCCAGGACTGGCTCGCGGAGGTCGGGCGGATCGAGGCGGGCCTGCGGGAGGGGCTGGCGCCGGCGGCCGGGCTGGCCGGGGTGCGGGACGTGCGGGTGCTCGGTGCCATCGGGGTGGTCCAGCTCGATCACGCCGTCGACATGCGGGCGGCCACGGAGGCCGCCGTGCGCGAGGGCGTGTGGCTGCGGCCGTTCCGCGATCTGATCTACACCATGCCGCCGTACGTCACGGGTGACGCGGACGTGGCGCGCATCGCCCGCGCGGTGTGCGCGGCGGCGAAGGAGGGATGACATGTCGGTGTTGGTGATCACGGGCACGGGCACCGAGGTCGGCAAGACGGTGGTGACGGCCGCCCTCGCCGCGACGGCGCTGGCGGCCGGCCGGTCGGTGGCGGTGCTGAAGGCGGCGCAGACGGGTGTGCTCCCGGCGGAGACCGGGGACGCCGAGGAGGTCGCGCGGCTCGCCGGTGCGGTGACGACGGCCGAACTGGCCCGGTACCCGGATCCGCTGGCGCCGGCCACGGCGGCCCG
>NZ_NCTE01000261.1 GCF_002114215.1 Streptomyces sp. 13-12-16
AGCCGGATGCCCTCCTCCGCCGCCGCCCGGTCGGCGGGCCCGGTGGCCGCGGCCCACGCGCGCCAGCGCGCCGTCCCCTCCGCGAAGCCCTCCGGCACGGCCGCCGTCCCGCCCTCCTGCACGATCGTCATCGTCGACGTCCCCTGTTCCCCGCTGTGGTGTGGTGTTCCGTACGGTCGCCGGTGTCCGTCAGTCCGCCACCAGCCGCACCGAGCCGGGGACGTACTCCCGCTGCCGGATCACCCGGAACCAGCCCTTCGGCAGGGCTATCGCCGCGTGTTCCTCGTGGACGACCCGGCCCCCCTCGGGCAGATGCAGCAGGAACGGCCCGAACGGCCCCGGTTCACGGATGAGTTCGCCCTTCCCGAGCACCGCGTGCGCGTGTCCGGTGACCTCCCCCAGGGCCAGCACCAGCCGGCCCCTGGCGTCGCGCGGCTCCTTGGGCGCGTCCGGGACGTGGGACGGCACCGCCCCGTCCGCGACGGGCACGATCAGCACGTCTCCCTGCCGGTACACGGCTCTCCCTTCCGCTCCGGCGCACGGTGCTCCGGAGTCCATGCACGGACAGTACGAGCCGGCACTGACAACGGACCGTCACCGGACCCTCCGCCGGGCGTTGTCAGTCGCTGTTGGTAGAACTGCTGCACGCACCGCCGAAGGGCCCGCACCCGTGCCCCCGTGACGGCCCGCCCACGCACCGCCTTCCTTCCCGTGTCGCACGACAGGAGCAGCCCGTATGACCATCGGTGGCCACCTCGAGGAGCTGTACGGCCTCCCCGCCTTCACCTTCCCCGGGCCCGGCGGGGCACCGCGTGAGCTGCCCGGACCCGAGGCCGTGGCCTGGCGGATCGCCGTCGACGCCTACGACGCCGAGGAGCGGTGGACCGAGGCCTTCGCCCGTTTCCGCTCCGCGGTCGACACCACCCGGGTCCGTGCCCTGGTCGTCGGCGCCTGGGAGGAGGCGTACGAGAGGAGTTCCGCCGACGTCGTCGAGGCGCTGGTGGCGGCGCGCGACCGGCTGCCCGGCCTGCGGGCGCTGTTCCTCGGGGACATGCATTTCGAGGAGTGCGAGATCTCCTGGATCACCCAGACCGATGTCACACCCCTGCTGACGGCCTTCCCGGACCTGGAGGAGTTCGGTGTGCGCGGGGGACAGGGGCTGCGCCTCTCCGTCCCGCGCCACGACGCGCTGCGCACCCTGACCGTGGAGACCGGCGGCCTCCCGGCGGACGTCGTCCGCGGTGTCGGGGCCGGCGAACTGCCCGCGCTGGAGAAGCTCGACCTGTGGCTCGGCAGCTCCTGGTACGGCGCCGACAGCGAGACCGCCGACCTGGAGCCGGTCCTCTCCGGCGCCCGGCTGCCCCGGCTGCGGCACCTGGCCCTGCGCAACAGCGAGATCCAGGACGAGATCGCCGCCGCCGTGGCGTCCGCGCCGGTCGTCGCCCGGCTGGAGGTGCTCGACCTGTCCATGGGCACCCTCGGCGACGACGGCGCCGCCGCCCTCCTCGGCGGCCAGCCCCTCACCCACCTCGAGAAGCTGGACCTGCACCACAACTACCTGAGCGAGCCCCTGCGGCAGCGCATACGCGAGACGCTGGAGGCCGCGGGCGTCGAGGTGGACCTCGACCCGGACGACGCGGACTGGGACGAGGACGACGACGGCACCGTCCACCGCTACGTCAGCGTGGGGGAGTGAACACCGCGTGCGCTCCCACCCCTCCCGCCTGGAGCACTTCCACGGCCTGCCCGTGCACCACTTCACCGGCCCCGACGAGGACCCCGGGCCGCCCCCTCCCGCCTCGGTCGCCTGGCGGCTCACGACCGACCGGGAGGTGCCGTTCGAGGAACGGTGGGGCTCGTTCCTGGACCGGGTCCGCACCGACGAGGTCGTGGCCCTCGTCATCGGCGCCTGGTGGCAGGAGTGGGACGAGCACGGCATCGACCCCGTCCTCGAACTGATCACGGCACAGGCCCACCGGCTGCCGCGGCTGCGGGCGGTCTTCCTCGGGGACGTCGAGTCCGAGGAGTCGGAGATCTCCTGGATCAGACAGGGCGATGCCGGCCGGGTGCTGCGCGCCTGGCCCGGTCTGTGCGAACTCGGCGTGCGCGGCGCCGAGGGGCTGGCGATCGAGCCGCTGCGGCACCAGGCGCTGCGCAGGCTGCGCGTCGAGTCGGGCGGTCTGCCGTCCGAGCCGGTGCGCGGACTGGCGGCCTGCGACCTCCCCGCCCTGCACCACCTGGAGCTGTGGCTGGGCACCGACTGGTACGGCGGCGACTGCACCGCGGCCGACGTCCGGGCACTCCTCGCCATGCTGGACCGCAGTCCCCGGCTCGCCCACCTGGGCCTGTGCAACAGCGACATCCAGGACGAGATCGCCGCCGCCGTGGCCGCCGCGCCCGCCGTCGCGGGCCTGGACTCCCTCGACCTGAGCATGGGCACCCTCGGCGACGACGGGGGAGCCGCGCTGCTCTCGGGACAGCCGCTGACCCATCTGCGGGCGCTGGACCTCGGGCACCACTACATGAGCGAGGAGATGACCCGCCGCGTGCGCGCGACACTGGGACCGCACGTCCAGGACCTCGGCCTCACACCCGCCCACCGCGGCGAGCGCCGGTCGGAGGAGCGTTATGTCGCGGTCGGGGAGTGAACCGGGGCGGGCCTGCGCACCCGTGCGCCTCGCCGTCGTGGGCAACCCCGGGAACCGCAGGACGGCCCTCTTCGCCGACGCCGCCCGCGCCGCCGGACTGCCCGCGCCGCGGGTCGTGCCCTGGGAGCGGGTCCTGCGCGAGGGCGGGGCCGACTTCGCCGCCGACGAGACCGTCCGGCTCGACTCACCCGGAGAGAACCCCGACGTCGACCGGTTGCTGAGGGACGTACAGGATCCCACCCGCGTGGAGGGCTCGGCACGCTGGTACGCGCGGTTCACCGAGGCCGTCCGCGGACTGCGCGGCGGCGTCCGGCTCGACGACGCCGGCGAACTGGCCGTCATGTTCGACAAACGGCGCTGCCACGCCGTCCTCGACGCGGCGGACGTCCCCGTGCCCGAGTCGCCCACCTCCGGCCCGGACGCCGTACGGGTGACCGGCTGGGACGACGTGCGCACCGTGATGCGCGAGCACCGTATGCCGAGGCTCTTCGTCAAACTCGCGCACGGCTCCTCGGCCTCCGGGGTGCTCGCCGTCGAGGCGTCGGGCAGCGGCCGCATCAGGGCCACCACCTCCGTCGAACTCACCGGGGACGGCAGGCTGTTCAACTCCCTGACGGTGCGCCGTTACGAACGGGAGGCGGACATCGCCGCCGTCGTGGACGCCCTCGCCCCCGACGGCCTCCACCTGGAGCGCTGGCTGCCCAAGGCCTCCCAGCGGGGCCGCGCCGCCGATCTGCGGGTCGTGGTGGTGGCCGGCCGCGCCACCCACGCCGTCGTACGCACCAGCACCTCACCCCTGACCAACCTCCATCTCGGCGGCACCCGCGGCGACCTCGACGTGGTGCGCGACGCCGTCGGGACGGCCGGCGGCCGGTGGCCGGACGTCCTCGCCGTGTGCGAGCGCGCGGCAGCCTGCTTCCCGCGCACCCTGTGCGTCGGCGTCGACCTGCTCCCGGCCGTCGGCTGGCGCCGGTTCGCCGTCGGCGAGGTCAACGCCTTCGGCGACCTGCTGCCCCGCCTCATCGGACTGCCGGGCAGCGGGGCGGAGGGCCTCGACACCTACGCGGCCCAGGTCGCGGCGGTCCTGCGCCGCACCACCGGCCCGTCCCGCCCGCACCACCAGTACAGAACGGGAACCACCCATGTCAGCGCCTGAACCGACGCCCGCGCCCGGCCCCCAGGGGGCCACCGCACCGGACCACCCGGACATGAACGAGATCGTCGGCAGTCACGACATCCTCCTCGTCACCCTCGACACCCTCCGCTTCGACGTCGCCGCCGAACTCGCCGCCGCGGGACGCATCCCGAACCTGGCCCGCCACCTGCCCGGCGGCCGCTGGGAGCGGAGGCACGCCCCCGGCAGCTTCACCTACGCCTCCCACCAGGCGATCTTCGCCGGATTCCTGCCGACGCCCGCCGCCCCCGGCCCGCATCCCCGGCTGTTCGCGGCCCGCTTCGCCGGCAGCGAGACCACGGCCGGACACACCTTCGTCCACGACACCCCCGACCTGGTGTCCGGCCTCGCGCGGGAGGGCTACCGCACGGTGTGCGTCGGCGGGACCGGCTTCTTCAACAAGCAGGGGCCGCTCGGCTCGGTGCTGCCCGGACTGTTCCAGGAGTCCCACTGGGAGCCGGAGTTCGGCGTCGCCTCGCCCACGTCGTTCGAGGCCCAGGTGGCCCGCGCGGAACACGTCGTACGCGAACTCCCCCACGAGCAGCGTCTGTTCCTCTTCGTCAACGTCGCCGCACTGCACCAGCCCAACTGGTTCCACCGGCCCGGCGCGACCCGCGAGGACGGCGACACCCGCGCCACCCACGCCGCCGCCCTGGAGTACGTGGACCGGCACATCGGCCGGCTGTTCGCCGCCGCGAGCAGCCGGCGCCGCTGCTTCGCCGTCGTCTGCTCCGACCACGGCACCGCCTACGGCGACGACGGCTACACCGGCCACCGCATCGGCCACGAGTCCGTGTGGACCGTGCCCTACGCCCACTTCTTCCTGGACCGCACCCCCGCCGAGGCCGCCCGATGACCACCACCGCCACCCCCGCCCGGACCGGCACCGACGTCCCGGAGAGCCCGTACCGGAGCTACGTCTACGCCTACCCGCACAAGACCGCCTACCGCGAACTCGCCGACCGCCCCCGCCTCGACACCCTCTGGGCCGGCGAACCCAAGGACGCCCTCTCCCTCTATCTGCACATCCCGTTCTGCGAGGTCCGCTGCGGCTTCTGCAACCTGTTCACCCGCATCGGCGCCCCCGACGGCCTGACCGGCGCCTACCTGGACGCCCTGGACCGGCAGGCGACCGCCGTGCGCGAGGCACTGGGGGAGCGCGAACCCGTGCGGTTCGCCACGGCCGCCTTCGGCGGCGGCACCCCCACCTTCCTCACCGCCGCCGAACTCCAGCGGCTGTGCGACATCGCGGAACACCGCATGGGCGCCGACCTGCGCGCGGTCCCGCTGTCCGTGGAGGCGTCG
>NZ_NCTE01000262.1 GCF_002114215.1 Streptomyces sp. 13-12-16
CGACCCCGTCGGCCCGGCCCTCGCGCGCCGCCACCGCCACGGCCGCGCCGCGCCCGGCCTCCGGCGGGGCACCCCTGGCGGGGCGGATCGCGCCCGGGACCTCCTACAGCGGAGTCGCCACCCATTACGACGCCGGGGACGGCGACGGCGCCTGCCTGTACGGTCCGAGCCCCGACCGCATGACCGCGGCGATGAACACCACCGACTACGAGACGTCCAAGGCGTGCGGGGCGTACGTCCTGGTCCGTGCGGCCGGCGGCGCCTCCGTGACGGTCCGGATCACCAACGAGTGCCCCGCGCCCTGCGCCCCCGGACAGCTCGACCTGAGCAGGGAGGCCTTCGCCGAGCTGGCCGGGCTGTCCGCCGGGCGGATCCCGGTCACGTGGAGCCTCCTCAGCCCCGCCACGTCCGACACCGTCTCGGTCCGCTACAAGACCGGCTCCAGCAGCCACTGGTGCGGCATCCAGGCGATCGGCCACCGCAATCCGCTGGCCCGGCTGGAGGTCGCCACCGGGTCCGGATGGCAGCGGCTGACCCGGACCGAGTACAACTACTTCCTCTCCCCCGACGGCACCGGCTGCGGCGGCGAGCTGAGGCTCACCGACATCTACGGCCAGCGACTGACCGTCGACGGCCTTCCCGTACGCCCGGACGCCGTGCAGCCGACGCGCGTCCAGTTCGCCCGGCACTGACAGCACCCGGCCGGGAAAGAGGGGGCGGGTGAAATACGGATGCGGTGGGTCGGCGCGTCGCGCAGGATCGAGGGCCGTCCGTCCTCCCCTCAGACACAGGAGTCCGCGTGATCCGGCGCGTCACCGTCCCCACCCTCTTTCCGCCGCCCGCCTACTCCCACGCCTCCGTCGTCGAGGCGGGGACCGGACTGGCGTTCCTCGCCGGGTCGGTTCCGCTGGACGCCGGGGGGAAGCTGGTCGGCGAGGGCGATCCGGTGCGGCAGGCCCGGCAGGTGATCGCCAATCTCGGGGAGCAGTTGCGGGCGGTGGGCTCCGGCCCGGAGCACGTCGTCGTGACGGACGTGTACGTCGTGAGCGGTGAGCCCGCGGTGCTGTCCGCCGTGTGGGACGTGGTCGAGGCGTCCGGGCTGAGCGCGGGGCCCCACTCGTCGACCCTGGTCGGTGTGGCCTGCCTCGGGTATGCCGGGCAGCTCGTGGAGATCCCGGCGACGGCGGTCGTACCGGAGACCGGCGACGGCTCGTGAGGGACGGCGGCCGGTACGCCTGCGCCGGACGCCGCCCACCGACACCGACACCGACACCGACGGTTGATGTCCGGCCACGGTCCTCCGCCACCGCGCTGCCGGACGGATCACCGCCGTGAAGGGCGATTCGCCGTCCCGGAGGAACTCCAGGCGCGCCGGATGTTCATCATGTGCGGCCATGAATCCAGAAAAATATGCCGCTCACCGTGTTTTCCCGGCCCTCCGGTGTGCCTGTGGCCGACCACCGCGGCGGACGGCCGGCACGCGCCCGGGGACCGGGGTGATCGAGCCGGCGGGACCCTTCCGGACATGAAGCGAGGTGGGGGAAATTCCCCATGTGCGGTCTTCGTCGACAAACCGCGGCATGCCACCACGCACGGATCGGGCGAGGTCGCCCGCAGGCCGTTCACGTCACCATCGAGCAAATGGGGCACCACCCGCCTGGCCAAAAACCCACCCCCACAAGAATGTAATCCAGGCAATCCCGACACCGTGCGACTCGTCACCGGCAGACCTTCCGCACCCCATATCCATTCCAAGAAAATGTTTATGTTGGGCAGTTCTTGATCATGGATGCTTCCGGCAGGTAGAAAGACGCCGCCGCAAGGCGATCCGGAAATGACTTCAGGAGGGTCTTCCATGTACAGAGTGCCGCGCGCCGTGGGCAGGACGATAACCACCGCCATGATCGCCCTCGCGGTCACGGCGGCCGGCCCGTTCACGGCCTCTTCCCAGGCCGCCGACGACATCCGGATCGGATCCGGCGTGGACGCCGAGTCCGTGGCCTACGCGCAGGCCCACCCCGAAAGGGTGCAGGCCATGGCCAGCCTCTGCGGGGCGGAGTACGACACCATCACCCTCGCCCTGCGCCTCCCCACCGAGACGAACCGGCTGGGCACCCTGTGGGTCTACGGGGGCAACGGTGCCGCCAGCAACCAGAACACCTGCTCCGTGTTCGACAACAACACGGGCGGCGCCAAGTGGATGAAGCTGCAGCTCTGTGACAACTACACGTCCACACCGTGCGCCGTCGACCAGGGCACCTTCAGCTCGTACGCCGGTCCCGTGTGGCAGAAGCCGGGAGGCTGCGGCACGGTGACGGCCCTGATGAAGACGTCGTCGTCCGCCTCCACCTACCTCATCAACCGGGTCGCCCAGAACGTCACCAACTGCAACTGACGCGCACACGGCTCCCGCGGACCGGAACCACGGCCGCCGGGGATCTCCGGCGGCCGTGCGGTGGACGGACGGCTCCGGGAACGAGGAGCGGGAGCCGGACGTGCGGTACACGTGACGGCCGCAGGCCGCCGGTCACTCGGCCAGGGCCGCCAGTTCCGCGTCGGCGCGCTCGGTGACCAGGGCGAGGACGCGGCCCGCGGCGGCCAGGTCCTCGGCGGGTATCCCGCCCCAGATGCGGGCCGAGACGGGAGCGATCCGCGCGCCGACCGCGGCGATCAGCTCGCGCCCCGCCTCCGTGGGACGCAGGTGCGCGCCGTCCGCGACGAGCAGCCGCCCGTCCAGCAGTGCGTCGATGGCGGCGCGGATGTCGGCGGGGTCGCCCTTGATGTCGTCACGGATCCGGCCGGCCAGCTCGTCCGGGGTCCACGGGGCGTCGGCGGTGACGGCGGCGCGCAGGGTGAGCTGCTGCTGGAACGTGAGGCCGTGCTGGGCGAGGAAGTGCTCCAGGACGCCGCGGGCGGCGTAGTGGGCCAGGCCGAGGGCGCTGGCGTCGGCGGCGGGCGCGGTGGTGGTCATGACGGTGTCCCCTTGGTTCTCTCGTCGGTCGGTGCGGAGGGTGGTGCGAGAGGTACGTCGAGCAGGGCCGTCAGTTCGTCGGTGAACGCGCGGGTCCGTGGGGCGTCCAGGCCGCCGAGCGGTTCCAGCAGTTGCTGGAGCAGGTCCTGGACCACCTCGATGGCCTGTCGCGTGACGGCTCGGCCCTGTTCGGTGAGGGCGAGCCGTACGGCACGGGGGTCGCGGGGATCACGGGTGCGGTCGACCAGGCCGGCCGCCTCCAGGGTGCGGGCCAGCTTCGAGACGTACAGGGCCTCCAGGCCGGTGTGGTCGGCCAGTTGACGCTGGCTGGGACGGTCGCCGGTGCGGTGCATGCCGTACAGGGAGGCGACCAGGGAGTACTGGGCGTGGGTGAGACCCAGGGGGGCGACCGCACGGTCGACCGCGACGCGCCATTTGTTGGCGAGGCGCCATACCAGGAAGCCGGGCGTGGGACCCGGTGAACCCTTGCTCATGCCAAATAGAGTACATGGCTACTATGTACATGGCTACTATTTCCGGGCGGTCACGCCGGTGCCCCGTGACCCAGGTCAGCGGTCACGGGGCACCTCGGCGCTCTTCGCTCTACACGGTGTGCCGGGCGGCGAACCCGATGAACTCCGCCCATGCCTCCGGTGCGAGGCCGACCATCGGGCCCGCCTTGTCCTTCGAGTCGCGGACGTACAGAGCGCCGCTCCCGGAGGCCACCTCGACGCACTCACCGCCGTCCCCGGCGCTGTGACTGCTCTTGAGCCAAGCCAGGTCGTCGAAGTCCCGACCGGTTGCTTCCCCGCTCATCTCTCTCCCAACAGCTTCTCGATCAACGAGAGCGATTCAGCCGGTGTGAGTGCTTGCGCTCGGAGGCTCCCGTACACAGCCTCAAGACCCCGGACCTTCTCGCGCTCGGTGTGGACGTGGCTATCACCTTGCACCTCTGTGTAGGCGATCCTCCGCTCATCCTTGGTCTCCATCAAGGTGAACGGGCCGGCCAGTCCTGCGTGTTCCCTGCGGGAGAGTGGCATCGCCTGGATCTCGACGTTCCGTTCCTCACCTACCAGCAGGAGATGCTCCATCTGCCCCCGCCACACGGTCTCTCCACCGAGCGGGCGGTGCAGCACCGCCTCCTCGATGACGAAGGTGAGGTGCGGCGCCGGGCGCCTGGCGAAGATGTCCTTTCGCGCCATGCGGGCGGTCACACGCTGCTCGATGACCTCCGCATCCAGCAACGGACGCCACATCGCGCACACGGCACGGGCGTACTCCTCTGTCTGCAACAGTCCAGGGACAGCCCTGGTGGCATACACGTGGAGTTCGACCGCCTGCGCCTCCAACCTGGCCGCATCCCGAAAGAACGCCGGGTACTGGGCCCGGGCCACCTCCTCCTTCCCCGCCTTCAACAGCCCGCCCGCCCCCAGCAGTTCATCCGCGCTGTCGATGAACTTGGGCGGCGGGATCCGCCTCCCCTGCTCGAAGCTGGCGATGGTCGACGCGGAGTACCCCACCCTGCTCCCCAGGGTCGCCCGGTCCAGCCCCGCCCGCTCCCTGCACAGTTTCAACTGCCGCCCGAAGACGTGCAGGATGCCCGCGCCGGCCTCCTGCTCCCGCCCGTCCACCTGCTGCCGCTGTTCCTCCACGCCCGGCACCTCCCGTACGTACTCGCCGAACACCCCGCCCAGTCGTCGCGCACGCGGCCAACCCGCCCCGCGGGGCCCCCGTCACGGTCCACCCCGTGTACAGGGCCCACGACATCGGCGTACAGACACCGCCGGTCAGCGCGTCACACCTGTTCAACGCTACGCACGGTTCGCGACGGTTACCCCATGAAGTCAGCAACTCCCCCACAAAGGCGTACGCCCCGCCCGACCCGTACGTTCGCCATGCAGTTCACCTCGACCCCGCGAGGCGCCCGCCTGGCCCGCCGGCTGGTCTCGCACCGTCTGCACGCGTGGGGCCACGTCCACACCTCACCGGCGAACGAGACACTCACCCTGATCGCCGCCGAACTCACCGCGAACGCGGTCCGGCACGGACACGTCCCCGGCCGTGACTTCCACGTCTGCCTCACCGAGACCGAGGACGGCACCCTGCGCATCGAGGTCTCGGACACCCGCGCGGAGCGACACCCGGCCCCCGGAACCCCGGGCCCGGACGGCGAGTCGGGCCGGGGCCTGCTCCTGGTGGACGCCCTCGCCGACGACTGGGGCGTCCTGCCCCGCCCCACGGGCCCCGGCAAGACCGTGTGGGCGCAGTGCGCCCCGGTGACGGCCGCCCGGGAGACCCGGCCCCCGAAGCCGCAGGCCTCCTAGGACCCCTCCCGGGCCCCCTCCGGCGCCGCGAGCCGTTCGGCCGCGCAGGTGGCGCGGCCGTAGGTGCCCGACGCGGTGGCGCTCTGGACGTGGGCGCCGCGGACGGCGAGGGCGCAGCGCGCCTGTCCGCCCTTGCCGTCGAGGACGATGCCGAGGGTGGGCGGCTGGCCCAGCGGCACCTGGACGGTCTTCTCCCAGGGCAGCTCGACGTCCTTCTCGACGGTCGCCCTGCCCTCCTCACCGCGGGCGAGGTAGCTGACGTCGACGCTGCCCTCGCCGGTGACCCGGTACGTCACGGCGGCCGTCGGCGTCTTCGGCCGCTCCGGGCGGGGGTCGTCCTCGGTGCCGAGGACGCCGTACAGGACGAAACCCAGGCAGGCGACGAGGATCGCGCCGGCGGTGAGGAGGCCGGCCCGGTCGCCGCCCCGGCGCTTGTCGGTCGGCTCGCCGGCCGGGGCGTCCTTTTCCGTTGTTTCCGCCGTGCTTTCGGTCGTTGACATGAGGGCCGGCTTTCTTCGGGCGCAATTTCCGCGCGTGCTTCCGGTACGGAACCGGGCGGTTATACACCATGCGGAATGCACGGCGCCACCGGGAAGACAAAGAGGGCGAAGCGACCGCGTTCCGGGGCTTCATTCACCCCAAATGTCCTATCGCTTGACATTCCATCAGCCGACTGATCAATAATCCGGCCGCCGTTCGGAATTCTCCGCGACGGCTCGTTCGGCGTGCCCATTTCGCGTTCGGCGGGACAGGCCGCCGATGTCGAGAGGTCATGACGTGAAGGTGCCGTACAGGAGATATCTCTCCTGTCTGGTGGTGGCGGCGATAGCGGGAACGCTCTTGCCGCAGGTCGCGTACGCGGCCCCGCCATCGGAGCCCGAAAAGGGCGATGAAAAGGGGTTCTTCGACAGTGTCACCGACTGGTTCGGGGACGACGACGAGAAGAACCCCGACCCCCCGTCGTACGGTGAGCGCGGAATCGCTGACCGGCAGAAACTGCCCAAGGGAAAGAACGCTCCGAAGGCGAAGCGGGTCGAGGAGCTGACCGGCCGGCGGACGGCGAACGCCCGGTACTGGCGGATGTCCGACGGCCGTACCGAGGTGGAGCTGTCGGCGGTGCCGACGTCCTACCGGGACGGTACGGGCAAGAAGGCCGGGTGGAAGCCGATCGACACGTCGGTCGAGGCGTCGGGGACGAAGGGCTTCGACTTCGCGAACACGACGAACACGCTGCACAGCCGGTTCGGTTCGGACGCCGGGAAGCTGCTGCGGGTGGAGGCCGGTGAGGGCCGGTCGGTGACGATGGGCCTGGCCGGCGCGGACGCGTTGAAGCCGACGGCCGAGGGCAGCACGGTCACGTACAAGGACGCGATCGACGGCGCGGACCTCGCCTACGAGGTGGGTGCCGGGCGCGTCAAGGAGAACATCGTCCTGGACGAACGGCCCTCCGGGCCGGTCGAGTTCACGTTCACGCTGGACGTGGACGGGCTGACGCCGAAGCAGGGCGAGGACGGTTCGATCCGCTTCTTCGGCGAGTCCGCCGACCCCGTGCTGGTGATCCCGGCCGGGTTCATGACGGACTCGAAGAAGGACGCCTCGTCGCCGTACGGCACCGAGTACAGCACCGAGGTGGAGCAGCGGCTCGCCAAGGCCGGGGACGGCTGGACGCTGACCGTCACGCCGGACGCGAAGTGGCTGGCCGCGAAGGAACGCCGGTACCCCGTCACGGTCGACCCGACGATCGAGATCGCGCCGACGCCGACGACGGCGCAGGACGTGATGATCTCCTCGGACGGCCCGGCGTCGAACTACGACGACAACTGGCGGCTGTCGGTCGGCAACACCACCACCGGCTCCTCGCGCGCCCTGCTGCGGTTCCCGTTGTCCCAGATACCGGCCGGGACGCGCGTGGACTCGGCGGACCTGAAGCTGTACTACGACCAGACGCACACCACCTCTGGTGACGAGGTGCGCCTGGAGGCGCACCGGGCCACCCAGGAGTGGAGCGAGGCGACGGCCACCTGGAACAGCGCCCAGGGCATCACCGGTGAGCTGTCCGGCACGTCCGTCGTCGTCGACGACGGGGACACGGGCCGCACCGCGGCGGTGGGCTCGTGGCCGGCGTCGGGGAACACCACGTACACGCAGCACGCGGTCAACCAGGACTATCTGTACAACAAGGACTCGGTGGCGGGTGACACGTACACCTGGCAGCCGAGCCTGCCGGAGGACGGCACCTACCAGGTCGACGTGCACAGCGTGCCCGCCGTCGACCGGGCGACGAACGCGCCGTACACGGTGACGTACTCCGGCGGGTCGAAGCAGTACACCGTCGACCAGAGCGCCGGCACCGGCGGGGTGTGGAAGTCGCTCGGCTCGCACCCGTTCAAGGCGGGCACGGCCGGCAGGATCGTCCTGGGTGACGCACCGGCCTCGACGTCCACCGCGGTCGTCGCGGACGCCGTGCGCTTCACCAAGGGCGGGACCGTCACCAAGAAGCCGGGCGAGGTGAGCACCTGGCACTCGTTCCCGGTGACGAAGACCGTCCAGCAGTGGATCGACGGCACCTACGACAACCACGGCTTCGTGGTCAAGGCCGGCGACGAGAGCGCGGGCGCCCCCAAGGGCGGCCCCCGCTACGAGGGCAGCGAGTTCGGTTACGGCGGCGAGAGCGCCAACTACCCGCGCCTGGTGCTGACCTTCGGGCGGCAGGGCGTGACCCTCGACTCCCCGTCCGTGATCCACGCGACGGGCGCGGAGCTGCACTGGCCCGACTACCAGGACCCGGACGCCGGCTCCACCGGCGACGACCTGGTCGAGTACCAGGTCCACCGGTCCGTCTACCAGTCGTTCACGCCGTCGGCGGCGACGCTGGTGGCCCCCGTGGACGGGTCGGCGAACGCCTTCACCGACACCACGGCGGTGCCCACCCCGGCGGACAGCGCCGACCCGTTCGGCCGCGCCTACTACTACATGGTCGCGGTGAAGACGAAGGACGGGCAGGTCATCGGCTCGCCCACCCAGCTCGTACGGCTGCCGAAGGCGGGCCGCACCACGAAGGTGATCACGGCCGGCCGGGACACCAGCCTGTCCGCGGCGCGGCCGACGACCACCCACGACACGTTCGACGAGTACGGGCCGCAGCCGTGGCTGACGGTCGGCAACAACTCCGCCACCTACGGCGACACCCGCGCCCTGCTGGACTTCGGCGACCTCGGTGTCCCCGCGTCCTCGCGCGTCCTGCAGGCCACGGTCCGCCTCTGGGGCACCCAGTCGACGCGGAGCGCCGAGGGAGCGGTCTACGAACTGCGCCCCCTCACGCGGGACTTCGACGAGAGCGCGACCTGGAACAAGGCCACCTCCGCCACCGCCTGGACCACGCCCGGCGGTGACCTCGGCGCGGCGGTCTCCGACGTCGGCGCGATGAGCAACGACCCGGCCCGCCACGACTGGGACGTCACCTCCCTGGCCCAGGGCTGGGTGACCGACCCGGCCGGCGCGCACGGGGTCGCCATCAGGACGGCCGACGAGACGGCCGCGCAGGAACGTTCGGTCTTCCTGTCCTCGGAGGCGCCCGAGCAGCGGCTGCGGCCCAAGCTCGTCGTCACCTACGTGGACGAGACCCCGGAGTCGACGTACTACGCGCCGGGCACGCCGGCCCGGATGACGCCCAACTCCACCTACACCGTCGACGTCACCCTCACCAACACCACCGACCAGCAGTGGACGGTGGCCGGTCACGAGCTGACCTACCGGTGGTCCCTGCCGGACGGCACGGACGCCACGACCGGCGGCAACCAGGTCCGCACGGCACTGCCGCACGACCTCGCCCCCGGCGCCTCCGTCACCATCCCCGCGCAGGTCAAGACGCCGATCAACTCCGACTCCGGCAACAAGCGCACCGAGTACACGCTGACCTGGGAGGTGCAGGACGCGGCCGGTACGGCGGCGGAGGTCACCGGCCTCACCCAGCACGTGGCCGTGGAGGACCCGACCTCCAACCAGCTCGGCCTGGAGAAGTTCTACTCCTACACCGGCAAGAACACCGGCGCCGGCTCCACGGTGATGAACAACCTGGCGGCCGGCAACAGCGTGTGGCAGTACAACGCGTTCACCAACCCCGGCCGGGGTCTGAACACGTTCTTCCGGGTGGCGTACAACTCGCTGGACACCTCGGACACGGTCTCCGGACACGGCTGGTCGTTCCAGGCGTCGAGCCCGATCCGGCTGGGCGCGCCGCTGGACCTCCACCCCAACCCGCACCCCACCGAGATCCGCCTCCCGGACGGCGACGGCACCTCGCACGTCTTCCGCAAGCAGGACGACGGCACGTGGAAGGCCCCCGCGGGCGTCCACTACCAGGTGTCGATGAAGCCGGGCCTGGACTGCACCCCGGCCAAGGACCCGATCCCGGACGCCTGGACGCTCACCCGCCCCGACGGCACCCGCTTCCTCTTCGGCTGCGACGGCTACCTGACGTCCGCGGTCGACAAGAACGGCAACACGCAGACGTTCACGTACGAGGAGCGCAAGTCCAACAACAAGCCGACCAAGTTCCTCCGGTACATCACCGACCCGGCCGGCCGGCAGTCGCTCACCGTCGACTACTACGACAAGGCCGAGGCGGCCGGCCCGAAGATCGAGGACCACATCCAGTCGGTCACCGACATCTCGGGCCGCAAGCTCACGTTCGAGTACTCGGACAAGGGCCTGATGACGAAGATGACCGACGGCGCGGGCTCGGCCCAGCCGAAGGTGTTCGCCTTCACGTACGACGCCACGCAGGGCAACAAGAACGTCAAACTGGTCCAGGTCGACGACCCCCGGGGCAACGCCACGAAGCTGGCGTACAACGAGCCGTCGGCCGGTGACGACCCGAAGTACCACTGGTGGACGAAGACCATCACCGACCGGCTGGACGGGGCGACCGGGTTCACGTACGCGGCGAACACGGCGAACACGAAGTTCACCGACGCCGAGGTGACGGACGCCGAGTCGCACACCACCTCCTACGTCGCGGACGACTTCGGCCGCCCGGTCCAGACGACCAACGCCAAGTCCCAGACCACGAAGATGGCGTGGGACGCGGACAACAACGTCACCTACCTGGAGGAGGCCAACGGCGCCAGGACGGCCTACTGCTACGACCAGAAGACCGGCTACCCGCTCTGGTCGCGCGACGCCGAGAACAACAAGTCGGGCATCCCGCCCGCCTCGGACTGCGCTCCGGGCACCTACCCGGCCGACGCGCAGCGGTACAGCTACCAGACCCGCGCCGACGGCTACGCCGCCGACCTGTCCACCAAGACCTCCCCGGAGGGCCGCACGTGGCAGTTCGGCTATGACGCCTTCGGCAACCTGAAGACGGTCACCGACCCCAAGGGCGTCTCGACGGCGACGGCGGACGACTACACCACGACGTACGAGTACGACTCCCACGGCCGGCTCACCAGGGCGACCGACGCCAACGGCAACCCGACGACCAACAGCGACTTCGGTCCCACGGGATACCCGGCGAAGATCACCGACGCGCTGGGCCAGTCGACGTCGTTCGTCTACGACGAGCGCGGCCAGGTCACCGAGGTCATCGACCCGGAGGAGAAGGTGGTCACGCAGACGTACGACACCTTCGGCCGCCCGCTGGTGAGCACGGTGCCCAAGGAGCAGGACAAGGGTGATCTGATCACCACGCCCGCTCCGGAGTACGACGCCAACGACAACATCATCGTCTCCACGGCTCCCAACGGGGCGGTCTCCACGGCGGTGTACGACGACGCGGACCAGATCACCTCGGCGACCGCGCCGAAGGACACCACCACCTCGGACGAGCGCAGGAGCACCTACACCTACGACAAGGTCGGCAACCTCAGAACGACGACCGAGCCGAAGGGCGCGCTGACCACGTCGGACGCGACGGACTACGTCACGACGAACCACTACGACGAGATCTACCAGCTCACCTCCGCGGTCAACGCGGACGGCGACAAGATCAGTTACGAGTACGACGACGTCGGCAACGCCACCAAGGTCATCGACCCGAAGAAGAACGCGACGGCCGACACGGCCGACTACACCACCAAGACCGTCTACGACCTGAACCACCGGGTCACCGCGGTCACGGACGTCGCGGGCAACACCACCGAGCGGGCCTACTCCAAGGACTCGCTGGTCACGTCGACCACGGACGCGGAGAACAACACCACGCTCATCGACTACGACGAGCGCGGCAAGACCACCGAGGTCAAGGTCCCGCACAGCGGCACCACGACGATCACCTACCGCACGACCCGGTACGAGTACGACGAGGTCGGCAACACCACCAAGGTGATCACCCCGCGGGCCGTCGAGGCCGGCACGACCACGGCGTTCACCACCCGCACCGAGTACGACGCGCTCAACCGTCCGGTCAAGCAGTACCAGCCCTACGACCCGGCGGACACCCGCCACAACGACCCGAACGTCTACACCGAGACCGTGTACGACAAGGCCGGCCGGGTGACGAAGACCTCGCTGCCGCCGTCCGAGGGGCAGACGGTCCGCAACGACACGACGTACGACTACTTCGACAACGGCTGGGTGAGGTCGTCCACGGACCCGTGGTCCATCGCCACCGCCTACGAGTACAACGACCTGGGCCAGCAGACGGCCAGGACCCTGACGTCGGCGGGCGGTTCCTCCAACCGCACCATGACGTGGTCCTACTTCCCCGACGGCAAGCTGAGGTCCAAGTCGGACGACGGTGTGCCGGTGGGCAGGTCGGTGGTCCTGGTGGACAACTCCGACACCCAGCACACCACCTCCACGGGCACCTGGACGAAGGGAGACACCGCCGGCCAGCAGGGCTACGACCACCGCACCCACGCCGCCGGCACGGGCACGGACGCGTTCACGTGGACGCTGAACATCCCCGAGGACGGCACGTACACCGCGTACGTGAAGTACCCGGAGGTGACCGGCGCCGCCACGGCCGCCAAGTACACCCTCACCCACGGCACGACCACCGAACCGGCGGTCACCAAGGACCAGACGGCCGGCACCGGCACCTGGGTCAGCCTCGGCGGCTACGCCCTCAAGCGGGGCGAGGACACCGAGCTGAAGCTGGAACAGAGCGGCACCGGCACCGTGATCGCCGACGCGGTCAAGCTCGTCCGTGACAACTCCGCCGACACCGACGACGAGAAGAAGACCTTCACCTACGCCTACGACGCCAACGGCAACCTGACGTCGATCGACGACACGTCGTCCGGGGCGGCCGTCGACGCCTACACCGTCGCCTACACGGGCCTCAACCAGGTCCAGAAGGTCACCGAGTCGCTGTCCGGCGCGGAGAAGAAGGCGACGTCGTACACCTACGACGCCAACGGGCAGCCGGAGACGGTCACCCACCCCAGCCAGTTCTCCCAGTACACCTACGACCTGCGTGAGCTGGTCAAGACGGTGTCGATCGGCAAGAGCGCGACGGACACCGACCCGAAGGTGACGTCGTACACGTACACCGACCGGGGCCAGAAGCTGAAGGAGACCAAGGCCAACGACAACACCGTCGACCACACCTACTACCTCGACGGTGCCCTGAAGTCGACGACGGAGAGGAAGGCCGACGGCACCACGCTGGTCGCCTCCCACACCTACGCCTACGACCCCAACGGCAACAAGGCGCAGGACGTCGCGAAGAAGATGAACGCCGACAACCACGCGGCGTACCTCGACTCCACGACCGACTACACCTACGACCCGGCCAACCGGCTCACCAAGTCCGTCAAGACGGGCAACGGCGCCGGTACGGAGACCTACGTCCACGACGACAACGCCAACGTCGTCAGCCAGACGGTCGACGGCACCAGCACCACCTACCACTACGACCGCAACAGGCTCCTGACCGCGACGACGTCGGGCGTCACCGCCGACTACACCTACGACCCGTTCGGCCGCCAGCAGTCGGTCACCTCCGGCGGCGAGGTCGTCTCCCGGAGCGTGTACGACGGCTTCGACCACGTCGTGGAGTCCCAGAAGATGGACGACACCGGCGCGATGAAGTCCACCACGTACACCTTCGACCCGCTGGACCGCACCACGTCGAAGACGGCCGACGGCAAGACCACCGACTTCACCTACCTCGGCATGTCCGACGAGGTGCTGAACGAGGAGGTCGCCGGCGAGCTGACCAAGTCCTACCAGTACAGCCCGTGGGGCGAGCGCCTGTCCCAGGTCAAGCACAACACCGACGGCACGACCGAGGACGGCTACTACGGCTACAACAGCCACACCGACGTCGAGACGCTCACGGACGACACCGGCGCCACGAAGGCGACGTACGGCTACACGGCCTACGGTTCCAACGACGAGTCCGAGTTCACCGGTATCGACAAGCCCGACGCGACCGACCCCGCCAAGGAGGACTACAACCCCTACCGCTACAACTCCAAGCGCTGGGACGCCCAGTCCGGTACCTACGACATGGGCTTCCGCGACTACAACCCGGGCCTCAACCGCTTCACCACCCGGGACATGTACAACGGCGCCCTCGCCGACATGGGCCTCGGCACGGACCCCTTCACCGGCAACCGCTACGCCTTCACCGGCGGCAACCCCACCAGCCTCATCGAGTACGACGGGCACCGGCTCGCCGAGTGCAACGAGGCCGGTTACACCTGCACGATGAACAGCGCCGGCGGTTGGGACGTCAGCTACACGGCTCCGCCCTCGAGCAACGGCTACACGGAGGGTGCGGCAGCGGAGCCCTTCTTCGACTTCGGGAACGACTTCCCGTACGACGCCGATGCCGAAGCCGGGTGGAAGGACTACTGGAACTGGAACGTGTGGGATGCAAAGATGCACGGAGGCATGCTCGGCTCGGCACTGGGCTTCTACTCCGACGGCGCCCTGGACGACGCGGTCCCGCTCTACTCCCACTACCGCAGCGGAACGGGATCGGACGAGGAAGTCAACTACCGGGAGGCCTACTACGAGGACGCCGCGATCAAGGCGGCCGTGGACAACGAGATCACTCTCGCGCAGGCTGCGGCGGAGGAACTCAGCGGGTCCCTCGGCGACTCGTTCGACATGACCGGACAGCTCCGGAACATCAAGGGATATCCCGAGACCGAGAACTGGCAGAAGGCCTTGGGCGACCACAAGATCTGGGGCAGCGCCACGGTCACACGGAACGGCAACGAGATGAGCATGAGCGTCACGGTTCACGCACTGGACCAGTACGACTTCAACGCGGGTGCGGCGGACATCGCGTCAGGAACCCCGGACAACGTGAACGGTCGGTTCGCGACCCTGGGCTGGGCCAAACCCTTCCTGGTACGAGGTACGTTCACGCGTAACGTGACATGGACCATCGGACAGGCGGGCAGCACCACGGTGGGTAGCGATGTGTACCGGTAGGAAGGAAGGACGGCTACGGATCCGCCGGGCCTCCCGCCTCGCAGCAGCGGCCGTGGCCGTGCTCGCACTGGCGGGATGCGGTCACCAGACCGGGTCGGCTGATGCTGCCGGGGCCCCGGAATCCCGGTCCGGGGAGAGCGGTGAGCCCGGCATCCGGCAGGACGAGGACCTGGTGCGGAAGTACTTCCCCGAACTGGGGGACTTCGATGCCGTGGAGTGGGCAGGGGAAACCCTCGGCAAGGGCAGGTCATCGGTACCGGGTCCCTCGGACTTCCGGGTGTCCGGGGTCGTCCGGCTCGCGGACGCCGACGTGGCAAGGCTGAGCAAGGACCATGCCTGGCGGAACGAGCCCGGTACACCGGTGGTACTCAGCACCGTCCGTCCACGTGTACCGGCAGGCGTCCAGTGGCAGACGAGTGAGGACTTCGTGACCGCCGTCACGCAAGGGCGCTACTCCGCCACGTTCTACGCCGACTTCGAGCGGAAGTTGATCGTGTTCGACGCGATCAACCCGGAGAAGAAGGCGGTGTAGAGCCGCAGGGGCTCCTCCCGGGGCCCGTTGCCCGGACCACACGTCCGGGCAACGGGCCCTTCGGCCATGGACCGGGCGGAGGCCGATGACGGAAGCCTCGTACTACTGGCCGGCCGATGCGTCGAAGAATCCCGAAAACGGCCCATCGTCGCCCGGACCTCCCCCCTGGAGGACTGGCACCGATTCGACGGTGTCTCCACCTCGGAGTTCATCCACCGGATCCTCACGGACCGGGAATTCCGTCCGTTCTCCATGGCGAGGAAAGTGGGGCGTCCGTTCTTCGAGGCTTACCGCTGACCCGGACGCATCCGGGCAGGACCTGATCCGCCTCACGGCACAAAGGGCCCCTGCCACCACCCGTTCGAGGGTGCCGGCAGGGGCTCGCGCAGGAGGGAACACACGTGACAGCCGAGAACCAGAAGCCGGGCCTGTGGCTGCGAGGTCTGCTGACCGCCGGACCGTACGCCGTCGCGGTCGGCACCGGCCCGGACCCTCTACGAGATGACGTTCAGCGGGTGGTTGCTGGATTACCTCAAGGGGAGGGACGTGACGGTATGTTCTCGCAACCTCGCACCTGACGGCCCGTTCCACGAGCCGCTGAGCTGAGGAACCGCTCTCGTTCCCGACCGGGCGGACCGTGTCGGACGTGCACTGTCCGGTTGTCCCGGACAACCACCGGGACGAAGGAGCCGTCGTGCGGCCCGCCCCGACCGCCGCGCAGGTCCGCGGCAGTCTGACGCAGTGCCTCACGACGACGTACGCGCTGACCGGCGGGGAGGCCCGGCTCGCCCTCGAGCGGTTCCTCGGGCATCCGGAGACGGGGATCTTCCGGGGTCCTTATCTGCGGATCAGGACGCCGTTCCACAAGGCCGGTGACGGGTGGCAGCGGGAGCTGGAGGGCGGCCGGGGTTTCCGCCGTACCGGCATCAGGCGAAGGCGTGGGAGCGGCTGGGCACGCTGCACGGGCCCGCCCGGTCCACGCTGATCACCACCGGGACCGGGTCCGGCAGGACCGAGTCGTTGCTGTGCCGGTGCTCGACGGCCGGCGCCCGGCGCGTTGCTCCATTGGAAGGAAACGCCCTGCTCAGGGCGCCCTCTCACCGCGATACGCATACGCTGCCGGTAATGGGAGGGGAAGGCCTGTGCCATTCCTGCCGAGGAGAGCCGATGGCTGAACGCGTCAAGGCTGAAAGCAGCCCACGTCGTCGAGGTTACAGAGAAGGTCTCGGCGGCGAGATGCTCGCCGAATTCCTGGGGACGTTCGTCCTGCTCCTGCTGGGCGCCGGGTCGGTGGCCGTCGCCGTCGCCGGTCTGCCCGGCTCGGGGCGGCAATTCGTGGAATTCGGGCCGGCCAACTGGCTCATCATCTCGTGGGGCTGGGGCCTCGCCGTGGTGTTCGGTGTCTACGTGGCCGGCGGTGTCAGCGGCGCCCACATCAACCCCGCGGTGACGCTGGCCTTCGCCGTGCGCGGGGACCTCCCCTGGCGGAAGGTCCTGCCGTACTGGCTGGCGCAGGTGGTGGGCGCCTTCGTCGCCGCCGCGCTCGTCTACGCGTGCTACCGGTGGGCCATCGACGCGGCCGACGCCAAGGCCGGAGTCCCGCGGGACGAGTCGCTGGCGACCTACTCCATCTTCGCGACGTTCCCCGCCGAATACTTCGGGAATTCCTGGTGGGGCCCGCTGCTCGACCAGATCGTGGGAACGGCGATCCTGCTGCTGCTCGTCTGCGCCGTCATCGACACCCGCAATACGGCTCCGGCGGCGAATCTCCACCCGTTCATCATCGGTCTGGTGGTCGTCGCGATCGGCCTGACGTTCGGCACCAACGCCGGGTACGCGATCAATCCCGCGCGCGATTTCGGACCCCGGCTGTTCACCTTCTTCGCGGGCTGGGGCGACATCGCCCTGCCCGGCACATTCGGATGGTTCAGCGGCTACTGGTGGATCCCCGTCGTCGGCCCGCTGATCGGCGGGATCGTCGGTGTCGGCGTGTACGACCTGCTCATCAAACCCGTGATCACCGCCAGGGCGAGGGCGCTGGAGGAGCAGGAGAAGGGCCCGGCCACCGAGGAACCGTAGGCCCCGGGCCCCGTCGTCAGGGCCCTGTCGTCAACCAGGAGGTGTCTGCGATGCCCGAATTCGTCGGCGCGGTGGACCAGGGGACCACCAGCACCCGCTTCATGATCTTCGACCACGCGGGGAACGAGGTGGCCAGGCACCAGCTCGAACACCAGCAGATCCTGCCCCGGTCCGGCTGGGTCGAGCACGACCCGGTGGAGATCTGGGAACGCACCAACACGGTGGTCCAGAACGCCCTGCGCGACGGCGGCCTGACCGCCACCGACCTGCGGGCCATCGGCATCACCAACCAGCGCGAGACGACGGTGGTCTGGGACCCGCGCACCGGCCGCCCGTACTACAACGCCATCGTCTGGCAGGACACCCGCACCGACCGCATCGCCGCCGCTCTCGAGCGTGACGGACACGGCGACACCATCCGCCACAAGGCCGGTCTGCCACCGGCCACCTACTTCTCCGGCGGCAAGATCAAGTGGCTGCTGGAGAACGTGGACGGACTGCGCGAGGCCGCCGAGGCGGGCCACGCCCTGTTCGGCAACACCGACGCCTGGGTGCTGTGGAACCTCACCGGCGGGCCCAACGGCGGTGTGCACGCCACGGACGTGACCAACGCCAGTCGCACCATGCTGATGAACCTCGAGACCCTGGACTGGGACGACGAGCTGCTGGACCTCTTCGGCGTCCCGCGCCCGATGCTGCCGGACATCCACTCCTCGTCCGACCCCGAGGCGTTCGGCCGGACCCGCACCTCCCGGCCGCTGGGCGCCGCCGTCCCGATCACCGGTGTGCTCGGCGACCAGCACGCGGCGACCGTGGGCCAGGTCTGCTTCTCCCCCGGCGAGGCCAAGAACACCTACGGCACCGGCAACTTCCTCGTGCTCAACACGGGTACGGAGCTGGTGCGTTCGCACAGCGGGCTGCTGACGACGGTGGCGTACCGGTTCGCGGGAAGCCCCGCGGTCTACGCCTTGGAGGGCTCCATCGCCGTCACCGGCGCGGCCGTGCAGTGGCTGCGCGACCAGTTGAAGATCATCGGGAGCGCACCGGACAGCGAGCAGCTGGCGCGTTCGGTGGAGGACAACGGCGGAATGTACTTCGTCCCGGCGTTCTCCGGCCTCTTCGCCCCCTACTGGCGCTCCGACGCACGCGGCGCCATGGTGGGGCTGGCCCGGTACAACACCGGCGGTCACATCGCGCGGGCCACACTGGAGGCCATCTGCTACCAGAGCCGCGACGTGGTCGAGGCCATGGAGCGGGACTCCGGTGTACGCATGGACGTGCTCAAGGTCGACGGCGGCGTCACCGCGAACGACCTGTGCATGCAGATCCAGGCCGATGTGCTGGGCGTGCCGGTCAGCCGTCCCGTGGTGGCCGAGACCACCGCGCTGGGCGCCGCCTACGCCGCCGGGCTCGCCGTGGGTTTCTGGCGCGACACCGACGAGCTGCGCACCCACTGGCAGGAGTCGAAGCGCTGGACCCCGCAGTGGAGCGAGGAGCGGCGCCAGGAGGGCTACCGGGACTGGAAGCGGGCGGTGGAGCGGACCCTGGACTGGGTCAAGGTCAGCGACGACTGACACCGACCGGGTGCCGTACAGGCCGGTGGATGCCGTACCGGCCGGTGTGTGCCGTACAGGCCGGTGGGTGGCGGGCGCAGCGGTCAGCGGTCAGCGGTCAGCGGTCGGCGATGTCCTCGCGGAGGCCGTCGGAGAACTCCCACCACGACAACGGAAGCCAGTCGCCGTTCACGAACCCGTCGACAGTCGCCCCACGGCCACGGACCGTCACCGTCGTGCCCGGGGGGTAGGTGGTGCCGGACAGCCCGGGCACCGCGACGAGCAGGGTTCCCAGCCGCTGCGCTGCCATGGTGGCCTCTTTCCGTTCTCGGTTACGGCATGCGTCGTCCGCGGATCGTCGGACGATATGCGTCCGGATATTACCGGCTTGCCCCGTCGTCCAGACCGGAGAACCATGAGAAATCGGTCACGCGGAACCATCGGGAGAGGAGCGCCACCGGACCCGTACGCCACCGAGTGGAGGTCATGGTCATGAAGGCCGTCGTGTACAAGGGACCGTTCGAGGTCGCCGTCGAAGAAGTCGACAACCCCGCCGTCCAGCATCCGAACGACGTGATCGTCAAGGTCACCTCGACCGCGATCTGCGGTTCCGACCTGCACATGTACGAGGGTCGTACCGCCGCCGAGCCCGGCATCACCTTCGGTCACGAGAACATGGGCGTCATCACGGAGGTCGGCCCGGGGGTCACCTCCCTCAAGGAGGGCGACCGTGTGGTCATGCCCTTCAACGTCGCCTGTGGATTCTGCCGGAACTGCGCCGAGGGATTCACCGGTTACTGTCTGACCGTCAATCCCGGTTTCCCCGGTGGCGCCTACGGCTATGTCGCGATGGGACCGTGGAAGGGCGGCCAGGCGGAATACCTGCGCGTTCCCTACGCCGATTTCAACTGCCTGAAACTGCCGCCGGGAAAGGAGCACGAGAACGACTTCGTGCTGCTCGCCGACATCTTCCCCACCGGCTACCACGGCTGTGAACTCGCCCAGGTCCGCCCCGGCGAGAGCGTCACCGTGTACGGTGCCGGACCGGTCGGTCTCATGGCCGCCTACTCGGCGCTGCTGCGCGGCGCGAAGAAGGTCTTCGTCGTGGACCGGGTCCCCGAGCGGCTGCGGAAGGCCGAGGAGATCGGCGCGGTCCCGATCAACTTCGCCGAGGGCGACCCGGTGGAGCAGATCCACGAGCAGACCGAGGGCATGGGCACCGACAAGGGCGTCGACGCGGTCGGCTACCAGGCCACGGCGGGCGGCACGGACCGCGAGGAACCGGCGACCGTCCTGAACTCGCTCATCCGCACGGTGCGCGCCACGGGAATGCTCGGCATTCCCGGGCTCTACGTCCCGTCCGACCCCGGAGCCCCGGACGAGCAGTCCAAGCAGGGCATGCTCCTCGTCGCGGTCGGCAAGCTCTTCGAGAAGGGCCTGCGGCTGGGCACGGGGCAGTGCAACGTGAAGCGCTACAACCGGCAACTGCGCGACATGATCATCGAGGGCAGGGCGAAGCCCAGCTTCGTCGTCTCCCACGAACTGCCTCTGGACCAGGCGCCGTCGGCCTACGACAAGTTCGACAAGCGCATCGAGGGCTACACGAAGGTGGTGCTGCGCCCGTAGCCCCGGCGCCTCGCCGGGAGCAATACGGGGGCGGTCCGGGCGGCGGTCCGGAATGTGGTCGACGTGCCGGTGCCGGAGGGCGAGGTGGAGCTGGACCGGCTCCGCCTCGCCCCGAGTGGCGCGGGACCGGCGACCGGTCCGTCGCCCTGGCCGAGGAGCGCGGGGCTGGGCGTACCGGTCCGTCGCCGCCACCGGCGCGTCGTCGCCGGCCGTGGTCGTACGGGTTCGATCTCCGGGTACCGGCTCGTCGGAGCACCGTACCGGCGTCGGCCGGAACCGCTCATCCCCTTCCCGGTGTACTCAGTCCCGCCGCCCCGGCCGCCGTGCGGAGCACCTCGCGGAGCATCTCGGGGGTGAGGCGGCCGGTGAAGGTGTTGCGCTGGCTGACGTGGAAGCAGCCGAAGAGGTCGAGAGCGGGCCCGTCGGGGGCGTCCAGGGTGACGTGGGCGCCGTGCGCGAAGGCGGGCCGGGGCCGGGGCACGGTCCAGCCGGCCTCGGCGAACGCGGGCAGCGCGGCCTGCCAGCCGAAGGCCCCCAGCACGAGCGCGGCCCGCACCGTCG
>NZ_NCTE01000263.1 GCF_002114215.1 Streptomyces sp. 13-12-16
TCCAGGCCCCGGCGGCACCGCCCGCCGCGCCCGCCGCGCCCCCGACCGCTCCCGCCGCCGACCTGACCAAGCCCGAGGACGCCCGATGAGCACGCCCCCGCCCCCGATGCCGCAGGCCGCCGCCGCACCCGATTGGCAGGCGGCGCCCGGCTCCCCGTATCCCGGCTACACCTCGCCGATCCCCGTGGTCCGTACGCACCTCGGGCACGCGCTCGCCTCCGAGTGGACGAAGATCAAGTCCGTGCGCTCCACGATGTGGACGCTGGGCGTGTTCGTGCTGCTCGTGGTCGGCATCGGCCTGCTGACCGGCCTGGTGGTCTCCGGCGCCGACCCCGACATGGGCGGCGAGAGCCCGCTGGCCCTCGGCTTCTTCGGGCTGCTGCTCGGCGGCATGTGCATCATCACGCTGGGTGTGCTGACCACGGCGTCGGAGTACGGCACCGGCATGATCCGCACCACGATGGTCGCCTGCCCCTCGCGCGGGCGGGTGCTCGCGGCGAAGGCCCTGGTGTTCTTCCTGATCGCCTTCGTGGTGACCCTGGTGTGCGCGACGCTGGTCGGCTTCCTGCACGTGGCGCTGCTGGGGGACCACAACGCCAAGGACCCCTCCGGCGAGGAGTGGCTGAAGGGCACGGTCGGCGTCTCGCTCTACGTGGCGCTGCTCGGCACGCTGTCGCTGGCGATCGGGTCGATCATCCGGCACTCCGCGGGCGCCATCACCATCATGATCGGTGCCGTGCTCGCCCCGCTGGTGATCGCGCTGTTCATGTTCTCGTCCTCGCTGGAGGACGTGCAGCAGGCACTGTTCGAGTACTCCATCCCGAACCAGATGAGCATCTTCTACGCCAACTCGCTGAGCGAGTCCGGCCCGTCGGGCTGGGACCCGCTGTGGATCATGCTGATCGCCACCGGCGCCGCACTCGGCGGCGCCTTCGCCCTGCTGCAGAAGCGGGACGTGTAACGGCGTTCAGAACTTCGGCGCGTCACGGGACCGCCGCACCCGCGTGGTGCGGCGGTCCCTCGCGTTCCAGCACGCCTTGTGCCAGTGGCGGCGGTCGTCGACGCCCGCGTGCTCGGGCCAGGCCACCACGTGCGGCACCCCGTCCGGGATCAACTGGTCGCAGCCGGGGCACCGGTAGGCCTTCCCCTGGGCGCTGGCGCCGGCCACGTGCCGCACGCTCCACTCCTCGCCCTGCCAGCTCTCCGTGGACTGCCAGCCGCCGTAGCGGCCGGAGCGGTCGTCCTCGGCGCTCCGGCCGGACGAACCGGCTCCCTTGGGTCGGTTGCGACGCGGGGACACAGAACACCTCACGGGGCTATACAGGATGCTGGGGCCGCGACCAGCCTACGCGGCGCGCGCGGGGGTACGCGTACGGAACCAATCGCCACAAGTCCCCTCCGTGGTCATGCGGCACCCCCTCCTGAGCGGCCGATTCTGCAGACAATCCGCAAAATCCCCCGCCCGGCCGTGTCCTCGGCACGTGTCGGGCGGTTATGCCCTGCGGGGGAGCTCCGCGTCGGAGCCAAGGAAGCAGGAAAGCAATGCGCGTTGGAAGTTTCGTGTTGGCCGCCCAGTTCCCCGGGCAGGGTGAGGGAGAGGCGCTGCACCGCGCGGTCCGCTCGGCCGAGGTCGCCGAGGAGGCGGGCCTCGACACGGTCTGGCTGGCCGAGCACCACTTCGTGCCCTACGGCACCTGCCCGTCGGCCGTCACCCTGGCCGCGTTACTGCTCGGCCGCACCCGCCGGCTGCGGGTCGGCACGGCGGTCAGCGTGCTGCCCACCGTCCACCCCGTCGCCCTCGGCGAACAGGCCGCGCTGCTGCACATCACGAGCGGCGGCCGGTTCTCGCTGGGCCTCGGGCGCGGCGGGCCGTGGATCGACCTGGAGGTGTTCGGGGCCGGCCTGGAGGCGTACGAGAAGGGGTTCCCGGAATCACTCGATCTGCTGGTGCGCTGGCTGCGCGAACCGTCCGTCGGGGCCGACGGCGAGCGGTTCCGCTTCCGCGAGGTGCCCGTCGTGCCGCGCCCGTCGGAGTCCCTGGACGAGGCGGAGGGCCCGGAGGTCGTGGTCGCCTGCACCTCCCCGGCGAGCGTGCGGCTGGCCGCCGAGCGCGGGCTGCCGATGCTGCTCGGCATGCACATCGGGGACGAGGAGAAGGCCGAGATGGTCGCCCTGTGGCGCAACCACGCCCGCGCCTGCGGGCGGCCGGCCCGGGAGATCCACCGCGCGGCCCATGTCTCGGCCGGCGTCTGCCAGATCGCGGACCGGCGCGCGGACGCGGCGGAGACCTTGATGAAGGCGATGCCCGGCTGGCTGAAACAGGGTCTTGAGGCCCATGTCACGGTGGACGGGAGGCAGCGGCGGATGCGCGACCCGCTGGCGTACACCGAACTCCTCTGCGGACTGCACCCGGTGGGCACCCCGCGGCTGTGCGCCGACCGGCTCGCCGCGACCAGCGAGCGGACCGGCATCTCCCGCTTCGCCCTGCTCGTCGAGGGCTCCGGCGACCTGGCGGCGACCGAGGAGAACGTACGGCGGCTCGGAGCCGAGGTACTGCCCCTGCTCGGCTGAGCGAGCGGGGATCACACAGGCTTGCCGCCCCGGTACAACTGCACCTCCCGCGTACGGAGCGGCAAGCGAACGGTGGAGCGCGTCAGCAGTCGCGCAGTTCCGGCGACTGGTTCAGTATCTGAGCGCGCACCGAGGTGAAACGGGCGTGCCTCTCGTCGACCGAGGGGTCGAGCGGGAACACCGCCACCCGGTGGCAGTTCTGGAAGGCCAGTCGTACACCGAAGTGCCGTTGCAGCGCGCCGCGTATCGCGTCACTCGCGAGTGCACGCAGCAGCTGACCGCGTGCCTGCTCGTCCGGCGGGGGCGTCTGGTTGTCGGCGAAGGCTCCGCCGTCCACCTTCAGCTGTGCCACCAGGGAGCTGATCATCTCCCACGCGAAGGGCAGGGAGGTCCGGACGCAGTCGACGAATTCAGCTTCGTCGACCTCGCCTCGCTCGGCCTGTTCGAGTAGGGCCGGTGAGACGTCGAGCGACATGGGTTCTCCTCTCGCACCCCCAACGAACAGGGGTTGCCTGACAGATAAGGGAGTGCGCGGTATCGGACACGCTGCGTACACAGTTCGCGACCTCCCGTTCAATACCGTAAGCAACGGACGGTGACGGCACCAGGCGAATGCCCGGATGCGGAACTTCCTGTGGGCCGGTAATCGGCCACCGCCGAAACAAGCGTTTTCCCGGAGATTCAGGACGCGCCCGGTGGGCCCCGAGGGTCGCGTGCGACCACGAATCGCGTCGACCCCGGCCGGTCGAGTAGCGTTGCCGACCATGCGTCTCGTCATTGCCCGCTGCTCCGTGGACTACGCCGGGCGGCTCACCGCGCACCTGCCGTCGGCACCCCGTCTCATCCTGGTCAAGGCGGACGGCAGCGTCTCGATCCACGCCGACGACCGGGCCTACAAGCCCCTGAACTGGATGTCGCCGCCCTGCACCCTGAAGGAGGGCACCGGCGAGGAGGAGGGCGTCTGGACCGTCGTCAACAAGGCGGGCGAGAAGCTCATCATCACGATGGAGGAGATCCTCCACGACTCCTCGCACGAACTGGGCGTCGATCCCGGCCTGATCAAGGACGGCGTGGAAGCGCACCTCCAGGAACTGCTCGCCGACCGCATCGAGATCCTCGGCGAGGGCTACACCCTCATCCGCCGCGAGTACATGACGGCGATCGGCCCCGTCGACATCCTGTGCCGGGACGCCGAGGGGCGGACCGTCGCGGTGGAGATCAAGCGGCGCGGCGAGATCGACGGCGTGGAGCAGCTCACGCGCTACCTGGAGCTGCTGAACCGCGATCCCCATCTCGCCCCGGTGCGGGGCGTCTTCGCCGCGCAGGAGATCAAGCCGCAGGCCCGGGTCCTCGCGACCGACCGGGGCATCGGCTGCCAGGTCCTCGACTACGACGCGATGCGCGGCATCGAGGACGACAAGCTGCGGCTGTTCTGAGCCGCGCCGGTACGGACCGGGGGCCGGGTTCCGCAAGGGACCCGGCCCTCCTGTGTGTCCTGCGGGTCAGATCACCTGTCCCGGGTCCCCGGGCGCGTCCGTGTCGCCGCCCTGCGGGGCGCTCGCGCTCGTCTCCACGGGAGAGGACGAGGCGGAGTCGCTCGCGGAGTTGCTGTTGGACGGCGGCGGGGTCACGGGGTCGGTGGTCGGGTCCGTGGTCCCGGGGCCCGTCGGCTCCTCGGTCGGCTCCGTCTCGGTCGGCTCCGGATCCGGGTCCGGGGACGTGGGCGGCTTGGACGACGTGGGCGGCTTGGACGACGGCTTCGAAGGCGACGTGGACGGCGCCCCGGTCGGGTCGTCCGGCTTCGCCGTCCCGCTCGGGCTGCCCGACGGCTCCGCCGACGAACTGGCCGTCGGCGTCGGGTCGTCGGACGTGCCCGGGGTGCCGTCCGGGCCCGGATCGGTCGGCCGGCTGGTGGCCTCACCGGTGTCGCCCTCGCCCCCGGTCGCCGGATCGGCGCCGAGGCTGCCGTCGTCGACGCCCTGGCTGGCGGAGGGGTTGACGCCGACGTTCTCGGAGGGGGTGCCGGCGTCGTTCTCCGACGTGGCGCCCAGGGTGACCACCGTGCCCAGCACGGCGACGAGCAGCGCGCCCGCGCCGGCCGCCACCAGGTTGCGCCTGGCCAGCCCCTTGAGGCCGCCGCCCGGCTTGGCCGGCGGCGTGGACGTCGTGGACGGCGACGGCACCGTGCGGTGGACGACCAGACCGGTGTCGGAGGGCAGCTGGAGGTCCGGGAAGGCCGTCGGCACCCCGCGGGGCGGCGGGGCCGACTCCTCGTAGCGGGCCTCGGGCACCTCCTCCCCCGCGGTCGGCATGAGCGCGAGCGGGGTTCCGGAGCGGTCCGCGACGAGGGCCAGCGCCCTGCGCCCGGCGACGGTGCCGCGCTTGTCGGAGAGGGCTCCGCGCAGCCCGATGGACGCCTCCAGTTCGGCGCGCGCCCGGTCGAGCTGTCCGGCGCACAGCGCGTGGATGCCGAGTTCGTGGTGGAAGTAGGCCTGCTCCGCCACGTCCCCCGAGAGCCGGGCGGCCTCCGCGCCGGCCCGCAGCGCCTTCTCCCAGGCGCTCCAGTGCAGGCCCGAGGCGAACGCGGGCGCGGCGGTACGGGCGAGCTGTACGGCCGTGCTCTGCTCGCCCTCGGTGACGGCCGTGGTGAGCGGCGACAGCAGGGTGAGCGCGGTGAGCACCGCGTCGGCCTCGGCGCACACCCGTTCCGGGGTGACCGAGGGGTGCCCGGTCCACCAGGCGTAGTGCCGGGCGGCCTCACGGGCCCGGTCCTCGGCCTCGTCGGCGTATCCGGCGGCCTCCAGCTGGGCCGGCACCCCGGCGGCGAGCCGGTAGCGGGAGCCGACCGCGGAGACCAGTCCGCAGGCGGCCAGCTCGCCGAGCGCGGCGTCGGCGTGGGTGTCGCCCACCAGGGCGGGCAGATGCGCCTGGTGGGGCACCTCGCCGCCGAGCGCGACGGCGAACCGCAGGGTGGCGCGGGCGGAGG
>NZ_NCTE01000026.1 GCF_002114215.1 Streptomyces sp. 13-12-16
TGACGGTCGACCCCGCGGTCGCCGGCGACCTGGCCGCGAAGACCAGGAGCAACCCCCCGAACACCACGTTCTGGCTCCGGCCGGGCAAGCACCGGCTCGCCCCCGACCGCTACGCCCAGGTCGTCCCCAAGGAGGGGAACACCTACCTCGGCGCACCGGGCGCGGTGCTCGACGGCCACCGGACCAACCAGTACGCGTTCGGCGGCACCGCCCGCGACGTCACCATCCGCCACCTGACCGTGCGGGGGTTCGTCGCGCCGCACGACGAGGGCGTGGTCAACCACGACTCGGCCGACGGGTGGGTGATCGAGCACTCCACGATCCGGGACAACTCCGGCGCCGGGCTGATGGCCGGCGCCCGCCAGCAGGTCCGCGCCAACTGCCTGCGCGACAACGGCCAGTACGGCATGAACGCGTACAAGGCCGACGGCCCCCTCGAGGACCTGGTGGTCGAGGGCAACGAGATCACGGGCAACAACACCGGTGACTGGGAGCGGCGGCGGCCGGGCTGCGGCTGCACCGGGGGCGTCAAGTTCTGGGCCGTCGACGGCGCCGACGTACGCGGCAACTGGGTGCACGACAACCGCGGGACCGGGTTGTGGGCGGACACCAACAACAACGACTTCCGCATCGAGGGCAACGTGCTGGAGGAGAACGACGGTGCCGCGCTGATCTACGAGACCAGCTACAACGCGGTCGTCCGGGACAACACGATCCGGCGGAACAACTGGGTCGAGGGCCGCAGGTACGCCGACCGCGGCGACACCTTCCCGTTCGCGACCGTCTACGTCTCCGAGTCCGGCGGCGAACCACGGGTGAGGGCCCGCACCGACAGGATCGAGATCCACCGGAACGTGCTGGAGGACAACTGGTCCGGGATCACCCTGTGGGAGAACGCCGACCGGTTCTGCAACAGCCCCGCCAACACCTCCTCCGGTGACTGCACGCTGCTGGTGAAGGACAAGGACCGCTGCGCACAGCCGGCGATCGCCACCGCGCCGCTCTACGCCGACTGCCGGTGGAGGACCCAGCGGGTGGACATCCACGACAACCGCTTCGTGCTGGACAAGTCCGTCGTCGACTGCACGGCGATGTGCGACCGGATGGCGGTGCTGGCCAACTACGGCACCTACCCGGACTGGTCGCCGTACCAGGGTGAGCGGGTGTCCGAGGCGATCACCCGCGAGCAGCACAACCGCTGGCACGACAACACCTACGTCGGACCGTGGAAGTTCACCGCCCACGACCCGAGCCGGGTGCTCGACGCCGTGCAGTGGCAGGGACCCCCGTACCGGCAGGACGCGGGCAGCACCTTCCGCGCACAGGGCGGTGGTTGAGATGGGCACGGACCACACGCCGAAGCTCGTCGGGACGGCCTGGGGGCTGCTGGTCCTCAACACGCTCGGCTCCGCCGGGGCGAAGACCGTCGTCCCGCTGCCCCGTTCCCTCATCCAGATGGTCACCATGGGCGCGCTGGCCGTCGCGTTCACGCTGGCGCTCGCGGTCAACCTCCGGCTGCGCGTCCGGCCGAGCGCCTACCTCTTCCTGCTCACCCTGCTGCTGGTGCCGAGCGTGATCTCCAGCGCGGACCCGGAGTCAGGGTTCGGCGCGCTGTTCCGCTGCGCCCGGCTGGCCCTCTTCGTCGCCACGCTGTGGCTGCTCAGCCGCTGGTGGGACGGCGGCACGACGTTCGTGCGGCACCACATCCGGATGTACTTCCTGGTCCTCGGGTCGGTGGCCGCCGGCCTGGCGATCTCACCGGGCGCCGCCCTGCCCGACCTCTACGGAGGGCGGCTGGTCGGTGCGCTGTGGCCGCTCACCCCGCCGCAGATCGGACAGTACGCCGCGGTGATCATCGGGCTCACCGTGCTGCTCCTGCTGGGCCGCCGGACCGACCGGCGCAGCGCGGCGGTGGTCGTCGTGCCGTCACTCGTCCTGCTCGCGCTGACCCATACCCGGACGGCCACGATCGGCCTGTTCGCCGGGCTGGCGCTGGCGATCGGCTCGCTCGTCCTGACCAGTGCCGCCGCCCGCCGGTTCTTCACCTGGACGGTGCTGTGCGCCGCCGTCGCCGCGGTGGTGTTCGGCTCCGCGCTGCAGGCGTGGTTCCTGCGCGGGCAGAGCCAGGAGAACTTCACCAGCCTCACCGGCCGGGCCAAGGTCTGGGACGCCCTGCTGGCGGCGGACCGGACGACCTCGGAGCACCTGCTCGGCGCGGGCCTGGGCGACAAGTCGTTCGGCGGGCTGCCGATCGACAACAGCTGGCTGGCCGTCTACCACGAGCAGGGCATGACCGGTGTCGTCCTGGTGGCGGCGTTCGTCGTCGTGCTGGGCGGCGTCGCGCTGCTGCGGCCGCCGTCGCTGTCGAGGGCCTGCGCGATCTTCCTGATCAGCTACTGCGCGATCGCCTCGTACACCGAGGCCGGGCTGGGCGACGCCTCGCCGTACCTGCTGCATCTGGCCGTGGCCGCCTCGCTCCTCGCGGCGCCCGCCCGGGCCGCTCCCCTCCCGGCGCCCGACGTCCCCCGACGACGCGTTCCGCGCTGGGCCCAGAGATCGGAGGTGATCTGAGCATGCACGTCCTCGTGGTGCACAACCGCTACGCCTCGGCGCAGCCGAGCGGGGAGAACAAGGTCGTCGACCAGGAGGTGGCACTGCTGCGCGGGGCCGGCCACCGGGTCGAGGTGTTCGAGCGGCGCAGCGACGACATCGCCGCCATGTCCCTGCCGCGCAAGGCCGCACTGCCGCTGCTCGTGCCGTGGAACCCGGCGGTCCGCACGGAGCTCGCCGGCTGGCTCCGGGCCGACCGGCCGGACGTGGTGCACCTCCACAACGTCTTCCCGCTGCTGTCGCCGGCGGTGCTGGCCGCCTGCGCCGACGCGGGCGTGCCGGCCGTCGCCACGCTGCACAACTACACCCAGGTCTGCCCGCCCGGCACGCTCCAGCGGGACGGCCGGCCGTGCGCCGAGTGCGTCGGGTCCGCGCCGCTGCCCGCCGTCCGGCACG
>NZ_NCTE01000264.1 GCF_002114215.1 Streptomyces sp. 13-12-16
CCCCACCGCCGCCGCGCACGCCGCGAAGCAGGCGTAGGCGCCGGTGACCGCCAGGGCCGCGGACTGGCCCCGGTCGGCGGCCCGCTCGCGGCGGGACAGGCCGCTGATGCCGAGGGTGAACAGGGCCACCAGGGCCACGGTGACCACGAGGCTGACGCCGAAGACGGAACCGAGGGCCGCCCAGTCGATCTTCATGGTGCTCTTCTTCCTTCGTACCGGGTCTACCGGGTCGCGGTCAGACGGTGGTCGCGGCCGGCGGGGCCGACGGGGCCGCCGGGTCGGTGGGGACCGGCGCCGGGATGGTGGCCGAGAGGTCGTCGGTCACGGTGCCCGCCGGGGGCGGGGTCACCGCGGCCATCGCCTGCGTCACCACGCCGGACGGCTCCTCGTCGTGGTCGTTGACGTTGGTGTGGTCGACGACCTCGCGCCGGGAGATCTTCCAGATGGCGGCGCTGGAGGCGACCAGGAAGACGGCCACGAGGGCGGTGCCCCAGTCGCCGAAGCCGCAGACCCACTCGGCGAGCGCCGCGACCAGGGCCGCCGCCGGCAGGGTCAGGCCCCAGGCGACGAACATCCGGGTGGCCGTCGACCAGCGGACGACACCGCCCTTGCGGCCCAGTCCCGCGCCCATCACGGAACCGGAAACGGAATGCGTGGTGGAGAGGGAGAAGCCGAGGTGCGAGGAGGCCAGGATGACCGTCGCGGCACTGGTCTGTGCGGCGAAGCCCTGCTGCGGCTGGAGGTCGGTCAGGCCCTTGCCCATGGTGCGGATGATGCGCCAGCCGCCGAGGTAGGTGCCCATCGCGATGGCGATGCCCGCGGAGAGGATCACCCACATGGGCGGGTCGGAGTCGGGGGCGAGCGAGCCGCCGGCGACCAGGGCGAGGGTGATGATGCCCATCGTCTTCTGGGCGTCGTTGGTGCCGTGGGCCAGGGAGACCAGGCCGGCGGAGGCGATCTGCCCGGCGCGGTAGCCCTTCTCGGAGGCCTTGCCGTCGGCGTTCCGGCCCAGCCGGTAGGTCAGCCGGGTGGCGAACATCGCGGCGATGCCGGCCACCAGCGGGGCGGCGATCGCGGGGAGCAGGACCTTGGTGACGAGGACGTCGCCGTGGACCGCGCCGAGGCCGGCGGAGGCGACGGCGGCGCCGATCAGACCGCCCATGAGGGCGTGCGAGGAACTGGACGGCAGACCGACCAGCCAGGTCAGGAGGTTCCAGAGGATCGCGCCGACCAACGCGGCGAAGATGACCTCGGGACGGATGCCGGACTCGTCGACGAGTCCTTTGGAGATCGTGTTGGCGACCTCCACCGAGAGAAAAGCGCCCACAAGGTTCAGCACGGCGGACATGGCCACCGCGACCTTGGGTTTGAGGGCACCGGTCGAAATGGTCGTTGCCATCGCGTTCGCGGTGTCGTGGAAACCGTTCGTGAAATCGAACGCGAGTGCGGTTACCACCACAATCGCGAGGATCAGCGAGAAGCTTTCCATTTACCCAGGCAATCGTTCGAGGTCATTGGCTGGTCGAACGTAGGTAACCAGGGTGAACGGAAGATGAACTGGAACGGGCATCGTGGTGACCGTAAGAGGGGGTGGACCCTCCGCCGGATGGCCGCCTGGCAGGATCACGGCATGACCGAGCAGCCAGAGGACGGACGGGAAGCGGGAGGCACCCGGGGCGTGCGCGAGGAGGAGGCGCGCGCCTGGGCGGAACTCGTCGGGACCGCGCGCCGGACCGTCGCCGACGGACTCGTCGTCGGCACCTCCGGCAACGTCTCGGTACGGGTCGGCGGGACCGTCCTCGTCACACCCTCGGGAGTGCCGTACGACCGGCTGACGCCGGACGACGTGACCGGCGTCGACCTCACCGGCCGGCAGGTCCTCGGCACACTCGCCCCCACCAGCGAGCTGCCCATGCACCTGGCCGTCTACCGCACCACCGGCGCGCGCGCCGTCGTGCACACGCACGCCGTGCACGCCACGGCCGTCTCCACGCTCGTCGACGAGCTGCCGCTGATCCACTACATGGCGGCGGCGCTCGGCGGGCCCGTCCGGGTCGCCCGCTACGCGACGTACGGCACGGACGAACTGGCCGGGAACATGCTCCGCGCCCTCGACGGCCGCACCGGCTGCCTCCTCCAGAACCACGGCACCGTCACCCACGGCACGACCCTCACCCAGGCCTACGACCGCACGGCCCAGCTCGAATGGATGTGCCGCCTCTGGCTGACCGCGTCCTCGGTCCCGGGCCTCTCCCCCCACCTGCTGACCCCGGAGCAACTGACGGAGGTGGGGGACCGCCTGCGGGACTACGGGCAACCTCCCGGCCCGTCCGGCACTTCCGGCCCGTCCGGCGTTTGAGGACAAGGGGGCCGGGGGCACAGCCCTCCCGGGACGGGACGGGAAGGGGCGGCGGGGGCGGAAAACCCCCCGCACGGTGGCACCCCATGGACGCCCCCCCGCACGGTGGCACCCCACGGACGGAAAACCCACGGCCGCAGCCCGGCCGTACGGCGCCCGCTGGCCGGGTACCCGTCCCCACATGACACTGGAGAACGTGCGCACTGCCAGAGCGACGGCCGCAGCCGTCACCGCCGTGATAGGGGCCGCCGCCACCGCGGTGGCCGCCGGCCGGCTCGCCAGCGACGCCGCGCTCAGAATGCCCCCCGGCGGCCCCCTGCCCACCGAACCCGGACTCACCGTCCACGCCACCGCCGCCGGCCGGATCACCCTCACCAGGGACTTCGCCACACTCCGCCCCGGACGCCACGGTCTCACCGGTGACGGCTTCCACGCGGTCGTCGGCCCCGTACTGCCCGGCGCCCCGGACTCCGCCGACACCGTCGTACGCCGCCTCGAACGCGTCACGTACGGCAGCCCGGAGCCCGGCGACCGCGCCCGGCTCACCCCGAACCTGTACGTCGGCGACCCGGGCGGCGCCCTCGGCCTGGACCACACCGACCTCGACGTTCCCGGCGAACTCGGCCCCCTGCCCGCATGGTTCGTGCCGGGCGCCCGGGACACCTGGGTGATCGCCGTCCACGGCCTCGGCACCACCCGGGAACACACCATGAACCTCATGGAGTTCCTGCACCGCCACCGCTTCCCGGTGCTCGCCCCCGCCTACCGGGGCGACCCCGGCGCGCCGCGCTCCCCGGACGGCCTCAACCACCTCGGCGAGACCGAGTGGCGCGATCTCGACGCGGTGCTCCACCACGCCGTGGACTCCGGCGCCCGGCAGGTGGTCCTGTACGGCTGGTCCACCGGCGCGACCATGGCGCTGCGTGCCGCCGCCCGCTCCGAGGTGCGCGCACGCGTCGCCGGTCTCGTCCTGGACTCCCCGGTGCTCAGCTGGGAGGCGACCCTGCGCGCCCTCGCCGCGGCCCGGCACACCCCGGGCGCGCTGCTGCCGCTCGCGGTCCGCGCC
>NZ_NCTE01000265.1 GCF_002114215.1 Streptomyces sp. 13-12-16
CGCCGCCGCCCCCAGCGCCGCCGCGACCGCCGTGATCGGGTGCACGAGCAGGACCAGCCCGTACAGCGCGCCCAGCGCCGCGTACCCGGGCACCGGGCGCAGCCCGCCCGGCCCCACGTACCGCACGGCCCCCGCGTTCCGGGCCCGCGCACCCGTCAGCGCCCACGCCCAGAGGACGAGCCCGGTCGCGAACGCCGACGGGTAGGCCAGATTGCCCGTCATCGACATCAGGTTCAGGTAGCCGCTCCACCAGGCCCGCTCCACCCCCCACAGCAGCGTCATCGCGCCGAGCGCCAGCACCGGTGCCCAGGGGCGCGGGGTCAGCACGCGCACGAAGCGGCCGATCCCGGTCAGCAGCACCAGCAGGTTCAGCGGCCCGGTGAGCTTGAGCACCTCCCAGCCGCCCAGCCCCGTCAGCCGGGCGGCCACGCCCTGCGCCAGCGCGAACGGCGAGTAGGAGGGGCTGCCCGCCCCCGGCAGGTCCGCCGTCGGGTGCCGGGGGTTCAGCAGGTCGTCCCTGAGGCGCTCCACGACCGCCGCGTGCTGCCCGGCGTCGCAGCACAGCGGCACCCTCCAGTACGCCAGCGACATCACGAGCCAGAACAGGAAGCCGAAGAGCTGGTACGGGGTGGGGCGCCAGGTCCCGCCGCCGCGCAGCGCCGTGGCACCGCGCACGGCCGGCCGGACGAGGACTCCGGAGCTCATCGGGTGGTGAGGAAGGGGAACGTCTCGGGCATCTGCCGTATGTTCCCGGCGTGGTCAACGGCATGACCTCACATCACCTCATCGAGTGAAGCGAGTGGCCCCGGGTTCAGCGCGCCGGCTCCACCGGAGCCCCCTGCGCCGGGACCACCGCCCGCCGCACCACCGGCTCCAGCAGCAGCGGCACGCCCAGCACCGGCAGCAGCCCCTCGGTCATCGGGCGCATCGCCGTCGTCCCGCTCGGAGACGGAGGCACGGCGCCAGGCCGCGCTCCACACCGGGAGGCCCACGCCGGTGAGGTGCGGGGCGCGGTCCGGGGAGAACACGCCGTCGGGGGCCCTCGCCGGCAGGGGCGCGGCCGGATTGCCGGGCCCGCCCTCCCACCAGGGCGCGCGTTCGTGCTCGACGTGCAGCACGTCCACCGGACCGGTCTCGGCCAGACGCGCATCCAGGGCCGCGAGCGCGCCCGGTACGGGGACGTCGTCACCGTCGGGGAACAGCAGGTACGTCCCCGTGGCCGCCCGCGTCCCCGCGTTGCGCGCCCCGCCGGCCCGGCTTGGTCACGCCCCCTGCGGCATCCGGGGGACACCCGTCACGCGAAGGGGCGGGCCCGTGCCGGCCCACCCCTCCGACTCCGCTCGCACACCGGCTACTTCACCGCGCCCGCCATCACGCCGGAGACGAACTGCCGCTGGAACGCGAAGAACACGACCAGTGGGACCACCATCGAGATGAACGCGCCGGGCGCCAGGACGTCGATGTTGTTGCCGAACTGCCGTACCTGGGTCTGCAGGGCGACCGTGATCGGCTGGCTCCCGGAGTCGGTGAAGATCAGCGCGACCAGCATGTCGTTCCACACCCACAGGAACTGGAAGATGCCGAGCGCGGCGATGGCCGGACCGGCGAGCGGCATCACGACCCTTACGAACAGCCGCAGTTCGCCCGCGCCGTCCAGCCGGGCAGCCTCCAGCAGCTCCTTGGGGATCTCCGCGAAGAAGTTCCGCAGCAGGAACACCGCGAACGGCAGACCGAAACCGACGTGGAAGAGGACCACACCGGTCACGGAGCCGAAGATGCCGATGTTGCCGAAGAGCTCGGCGATCGGGATCAGCGCCACCTGCACCGGCACCACCAGCAGCCCCACCACCGCCAGGAACCACCAGTCCCGGCCCGGGAACTCCATCCAGGCGAAGGCGTACCCGGCGAGGGATCCGATCACCACCACCAGCACGGTCGCCGGGACGGTGATGTACACCGTGTTCAGCAGCGAGCCGGTGATGTCGTCGTTCTCCAGCAGCGTCTCGTAGGCGCCGAAGGTGAGCTGCGAGGGCTCGGTGAACACCTTCCACCAGCCGTCGGCGGCCATGTCCTGCGGGGTACGCAGGCTGGCCAGCAGCAGCCCGACCGTCGGGACCAGCCAGAACAGGCCCACGACGATCAGGAAGACGCGGACCAGACCGCCGCTGACCCACTCGCTCAGCCGGGAGCCCAGTGACCGTTCGGCCCTGACGGTGGAGAGGGCGGGCTGTGCACCCGTCCTGGTGGCACTCATCGCCTGACCTCCCGCCTCAGCCGCCTGACGTTGAACCACATCACCGGGATGACGAGCAGCAGCAGGAACACCGCGATCGCGCTGGCGATGCCCGGCTGGTCCGCCGCGAAGCCCTTGCGGTACAGCTCCAGCGCGAGGACGTTGGCGTCGTCCTGGGACGAGCCCGGGGCGATGATGAAGACCAGGTCGAACACCTTCAGCACATTGATCATCAGGGTGACGGTGACGACCGCGAGGACCGGCGCCAGCAGCGGCACCGTGACACGTCTGAACACCTGCCACTCGTTCGCGCCGTCCACCCGCGCGGCCTCCAGCAGCTCCCTGGGCATCCCCGCGAGCCCCGCCGCGATCAGCACCATCGCGAAGCCCGCCCACATCCAGATGTACGAGCCGATGATCGCCGGCGTGACCAGCGACGGGCCGAGCCAGTCGAGGCCGTTGTACGGCTCGGCGAAGTTGCTCTTCGGGAGCCGCAGTTGGGCGCCCTCGGCCTTCGAGGAGAAGGAGAACGAGCCGTCGGCGGCCGCCGTGGCCGTCTCCACCACCTCGGCGCCCTTCACGGCCTCGATCCTCATTCCGGCGTAGCCCAGCTCCGAGGCGTCGACGGCGTTCAGCGTGCCGACGCCCTTGCCGCGGGTGAAGTCCTGCCAGGTGGTGCCGGTGATCCGGTCGCTCTCCGGCTGTGGCGCCGCCGCCCGCTCCGCGTCCTTCGGCATCAGGTCCGGGGCGACCCCGACCAGCGGCAGCGTCACCGTGTCGCCCACCCTCACCTGCCTGCTGGTGATGAAGCCGCCGTCGTCGTCCTTGACGAGCGGCGAATCACGGCCCGGGTGCGCCTTCGGGAACGCCGAGGACTGGGCGAAGGTGTCGTGCACCCCCACCCACACCGCGTTCGCCACGCCCTTGTCCGGGTCCTGGTCATACACCAGGCGGAAGATGATCCCGGCGGCCAGCATCGAGATGGCCATCGGCATGAAGACGACCAGCTTGAACGCCGTTCCCCAGCGCACCCGTTCGGTCAGCACCGCGAAGACCAGGCCGAGCGCGGTCGCGATCGTCGGCGCGAACACCACCCAGACGATGTTGTTCTTCAGGGCCGTGCGGATGCCGTCGTCGGTGAACAGGGCCTGGTAGTTGTCGAATCCGGCGAAGCCGTCGCCGGACTGGTCGTAGAGGCTGCGGACGACGGAGTACCCGATCGGGTAGACCACGAGCGCACCGAGCAGCACGAGCGCGGGCAGCAGGAACAGCGCCGCCACGGTGGTGCGGGTGCCGGTGACGCTCTTGCGCGACTTGGGAGCGGCAGGGGCCGGTTTCGGTGCCCCTGCCGCCGTGTCCGACGCCATCGCCGGATCAGTTCCCGTACGCCGCGGCCGCGTCGGCCTCCAGCTTCGCCTGTGTACCGGCGACGTCCTTCGGGTTCTTCAGGAAGTCCTGGAGGATCTTCCACTCGCCCTTGCCGGGCGTGCCGCCGAACGCCTGCGGGGCCTGGTCGGACATGTCGAAGCGGAAGTCGTCCCCGGCGTCGACGAGCGCCTTGGCGATCTTCTGCTGGACCTCGTTCGGATACGCCGAGTCCGGCACGTTCCTGTTCGGCGAGAGGTAGCCGCCGAGCCCGGCGTGGATGCGCGCGGCGTCCGGGGAGGCGAGGAAGGTCGCCAGCGCCTGGGACGCCTCGGAGTCCTCCAGGATCACCGCCGCGTCGCCGCCGGACACCACGGGCGGGGCGTCACCGACCGCCGGGAACGGGAACACCTTGGCGTCCGTGCCCACCTCCGCCTTGGTCTCGCCGATGTTGACCTGCGCGAAGTCGCCCTCGTAGACCATGCCGGCCTTGGGCTGGTCGCCGCCGGTGAAGGTCTGCGTCACGGACGTCGGGAAGTCGGTCCCCAGCGCGCCGGAGGCGATGTAGTCCTTCTTGCCCCAGATCTCGGCGAGCGTGGTCAGCGCCTCCTTGACGGAGGGGTCCGTCCACTTGATCTCGTGCCGGGCCAACTGGTCGTACTTCTCCGGTCCGGCCTGGGAGAGGTAGACGTTCTCGAACCAGTCGGTCAGCGTCCAGCCCTCGGCGCCGCCGACCGAGAACGGGGTGACACCGGAGTCGTAGACCATCTGCGCGGTGGTGAGCAGTTCGTCCCACGTCTTGGGCTCGGCGGCGCCCGCGTTCTCGAAGACCTGGGCGTTGTACCAGATCAGCGACTTGTTGGCGGCCTTGTAGTAGACGCCGTACTGCTTGCCGTCGACCTTGCCGATGTCCTGCCAGCCCTGCGAGTAGTTCTCGCCGAGCTCCTTGGCCGCCTCGGCGCCGAGCGGCTTGGCCCAGCCCTTGTCGACGGCCTGCTTGATGGCGCCCGGCTGCGGCAGCATCGCCACGTCCGGCGGGGCGCCACCCGCGACCTTCGAGCCGAGGAAGTTGATGATCGGGTCCTGGGCGGGGACGAAGGTCACCTTGGCGCCGGTGCGCTTCTCGAACTCCGCGAGGACCTTCTTGAAGTTGGCCTGCTCGACGCCGGTCCACACGGCGGCCACCTCGAGGCTTTCACCGTCCAGCTCGGGGAGGGTGACGGTGGTCCCGGTCCCGCCGCCGCCCTTGTCCTTCTCGTCGCCGCCGCTGTCGTCGTCACCGCCACCGCCGCACGCGGTGAGCGAGACCGCGAGCACTCCCGCGGCGAGCACCGCGGCGGCCCTGCGGGTGCGGGGAGCCGTCATGTGGTTCCCAGGCGACCTGTGTGTCCGGATGATCCTGCTCGTCCTGCGCATCACTGCCCCGTTCTTCGTACTCCGTCGAACGCCCAGCGCTGTCCCGTGCGCTCTGGTCTACGCCCGGGGGGTAGGGGTGGCAAGACCGCCTCCCGTGTCAAGTCGGGGATCGTGACACCGTCGTGACCACGGGTCACCACTTCCACGCCCCTGCGCGCAGTCGCGCGCTTCCGCTCTCGCGTCCCCGCCGTCGGGCCCCGCTCCCGCGGGCAGCCGCGCCGCCTGCCCAGTCGGCCGCGGGCAGCCGTGCCGCTGGGGCGGCACGGGTGGGCG
>NZ_NCTE01000266.1 GCF_002114215.1 Streptomyces sp. 13-12-16
CGCCGCGGAGCGCCCGGAGCGGACCGGGGCCGCCGCGCGGGCACGGTAGGAACGGGCGGAAGGGACGGGCCGCCCGGAGGTGGCCCGCCCCTTCCGCCCGGCGGCGCCGCTACGCCACCACCGCCTCCCCCGGCCGCCGTTCGAACTGGGTGCGGTACAGCTCGGCGTAGCGGCCGCCGGCGGCCAGCAACTGCTCGTGCGTGCCGCGCTCCACGATCCGGCCGGCCTCGACGACCAGGATGAGGTCGGCGGCGCGGACGGTGGACAGCCGGTGGGCGATCACCACCGCCGTCCTGCCCTCCAGCGCCTCCGTGAGCGCCTCCTGCACGGCCGCCTCGGAGGTGTTGTCCAGGTGGGCGGTGGCCTCGTCGAGGATGACGACGCGCTGGCGGGCCAGCAGCAGCCGGGCGATGGTCATGCGCTGGCGTTCGCCGCCGGAGAGGCGGTAGCCGCGTTCGCCGACCACCGTGTCCAGGCCGTCGGGCAGGGACCGTACGAGACCGTCGAGGCGGGCCCGGCGCAGGGCGTCCCACAGGTCGGGCTCGCCGGCGTCCGGCCGGGCCAGGAGCAGGTTGGCGCGCACCGTGTCGTGGAAGAGATGACCGTCCTGGGTAACCATGCCGAGAGTGGCGCGCAGGGAGGCGGCGGTCAGGTCGCGGACGTCGACGCCGCCCACGCGTACGGCGCCGGAGTCGACGTCGTACAGCCGTGGCAGGAGCTGGGCGACGGTCGACTTGCCCGCGCCCGAGGAGCCGACGAGGGCGACGGTCTGCCCGGGTTCGGCACGGAAGGAGACGCCGTGCAGGACTTCGTCACCGCCGCGCGGGTCGAGGGTGGCGACCTCCTCCAGGGAGGCCAGGGAGACCTTGCCGGCGGAGGGGTAGCCGAAGCGGACGTCGTCGAACTCGACGGAGACCGGTCCCCCGGGCACCTCGCGCGCGTCGGGCCGCTCCCGGATCAGCGGTTCGAGGTCCAGGATCTCGAAGACCCGCTCGAAACTGACCAGCGCGCTCATCACCTCCACCCGTGCCCCGGCGAGCGAGGTGAGCGGCGCGTACAGCCGGGTCAGCAGCAGCGCCAGCGCCACGACGGCGCCCGGCTCCAGGGTGCCGCCGAGGGCGAGCCGGCCGCCGAGGCCGTAGACCAGGGCGAGGGCGAGGGCGGAGACGAGGGTCAGCGCGGTGATGAACACCGTCTGCGCCGTGGCCGTACGCACGCCGATGTCCCGCACCCGGCGGGCGCGGACCGCGAACTCGGCGGACTCCTCCTCGGGGCGTCCGAACAGCTTGACCAGGGTGGCGCCGGGTGCGGAGAACCGCTCGGTCATCCGGGTGCCCATGGCCGCGTTCAGGGCGGCCGCCTCGCGCTGCATGCCGGCCATGCGGCGGCCCATGCGGCGGGCCGGGACCACGAACACCGGCAGCAGGACCAGCGCGAGCAGGGTGATCTGCCAGGACAGGGTGAGCATCACGGCGAGGGCGAGGACCAGGGTGACCAGGTTGCCGACCACGGTGGACAGGGTGTTGCTGAAGGCGCGCTGGGCGCCGATGACGTCGTTGTTGAGACGGGAGACGAGCGCTCCCGTACGGGTGCGTGTGAAGAACGCGACCGGCATCCGCTGTACGTGGTCGAAGACCGCTGTCCGCAGGTCGAGGATGAGTTCCTCGCCGAGGGCCGCCGACAGTCTGCGGCCGAGTACGCCGAGGACCGCCTCCACGACCGCGATCAGCGCGATGAGCAGGGCCAGCCGGACCACCGTGGCCTCGTCGCCGGCGGAGACGATGGTGTCCATGACGCGCCCGGCGAGCACGGGGGTGGCGACGGCGAGCGCCGCGGTCGCCGTGCCGAGGAGCACGAACAGGATCAGACGGCGGCGGTGCGGGCGGGCGAAGGCACCGATGCGGCGCAGTGTCGCCCTGCTGAGGGGGCGGTGCTCGTCCTCGGCGGTCATGACGCCGCGCAGTTGTGTCCACGCTGTGGTCTCCATGCTCATGCGGACGAAGGTAGGACCTCAAGCATGATTGAGGTCAAGGGCGGCCCGGTTCCGCTGTCCGGCCGTCAGCGGGCGTCCGGGCCGCCGCAACCCGCCGTTGGTGTCCGGCGGACATCCTCGGTGGCCGTGACGGGGACGATCCGCCGGGTCCTGTGCGTGCTGCCGCTGCTGCTCGTGACCGTGGTCGCGGTGCGGCACCGGTCGGTGCTGGCCGAGGGGTTCGCCCGACTGGCGACCGCCCGGTGGCCCTGGCTGCTGGCCGCGGCGGGCGTGACCTGTCTGACCTGGGTGGCGGCCTCGTGCACCCGGCAGGGCGCGGTGCTCGAACGGCTGCCCCGACGGCGGTTGCTGGCCACGCAGTTCGCGGCGGGCGCGGCGAATCACCTGCTGCCGACGGGGCTGGGGGCGAGCGCGGTCAATCTGCGGTTCATGACGGTGTGCGGGCTGTCGCCGGCCCGCTCCTCGGCCGCGCTGGCGCTGTACCTGCTGGCGGAGTCCGTGGGCCGGGTGGGGCTGCTGGCGGCCCTGCTCGTGGCGTTCCCCGGCGCGCTGCGGTTCGGTTCCCTGCTGCCCGAGGGGGCGTTCGGTCCGCTGCTGCTCGCGGCCTGCGGGGTGCCGGCCGTCGCGGCGGG
>NZ_NCTE01000267.1 GCF_002114215.1 Streptomyces sp. 13-12-16
CCGGCGGACGTCGACGGCCAGCCGGGCGGCGCGGGCCGGGTCCTCGCCGGCCAGGGCGCGGGCGAGGTCGGCGGTCGCGAAGACGTGCACGGGGTTGTGGTGACCGCGGGCGGCGGCCGCCTTCTCCGCCGCCTCGAGTTCGTTGATGCCGTCCTTGGTGCGGCCGACGGCCAGTAGCAGCCGGCCGCGTACGGAACGCGGGTCGGGCAGCACGATGGTGGACGGGTAGGGCGGTGCGAAACCGTGCCGTTCGGCCACCTCCCAGGCCTCGTCGGCCCGGCCGCGGGCGAGCAGGGTGTCGACGAGGTTGCAGGTGGCCGTCCAGTACAGGGGCAGTCCGCGGCCGACGCGTTCGGCCAGGCGCAGGGACTCGCGCAGGGACGCCTCGGCCTCCGGCAGCCGGCCCCGCCTGCGGTGTCCGAGCCCCACGTAGGCGTGCGCCAGGACCAGGTGGCCCCCGCTCCAGCCCGCCGTCTCATAGGCGTTCAGGCCCTCGTGGTAGAGGCTCTCGGCGCGGTCCAGGCGGTCGGTGTAGGCATAGGCGTCGGCCAGCATCAGCAGCAGCTCGATGCCCCACTCGGGGTCGGTCCAGCCGAGGCCGGGGGCGAGGCGGCCGTTGACGAGGGCGCGGTCGCAGATCTCCACGATCTCCTCGGCGTTCTCGCCGCGCATCATGGCGTCGAAGCCGCGCACGATGAGCAGCGCGCGTTCGGAGTTGTCCCGGCCGGTGCAGGTGGCGGCGAGTTCGGCCAGCCGCTCGGAGCGGCCGGGCGAGGCGGCCTCGCCGGCGTGGATGCCCTCCCACATGAACTGCACGGTCCGCAGCCGCAGTTGCGCGGGGCCGGGTTCGAGCCGGGCGGCCTCCGCCTCGACCGTGCGGACGGCCTCCTCCAGTTGGTCGTTGTGGAGCAGTGCCTGGGAGAGGCGGACCACGGCGTCCACCCGCCGGTCGCCGTCGAGGCCGGGCATGCCGAGGGCGGCCCGCAGGTGGCCGATGGTGCGGGCGGGTGCGGTGAGGAAGGTGGCGCAGCCCAGTTCGTAGAGGACGTGTGCGTGGACCTCGGGGCGGGGCGGTTCCTCCAGGGCGCGTTCCAGGCAGCGGCGGGCGGCGTCCGGGGCGCCGACGGCGAGGTGTTCGCGGGCGGCCTCGCGCAGTTGCCAGACGAGTTCCCCGTCGTCGTCCGGGTGCACTTCGATGAGGTGGCGGGCGGCCGCGGCGGCACCGCGTCCGGAGTCGGTGACGATCCGGGCGGCGATGCCGTGCATGGCGCGGCGCAGCGCGTCGGGGATGGAGTTGTAGACGGCGGTGGCGATCAGGGGGTGGACGAACTCGAGGTCGGCGGGGTCGGTGCGGCCCGTGGCGGACGGGTCGGGGGCGGTGAGGATGCGGGCGCTGCGCAGGAGTTCGGCGCAGCGGGCGGCGTCGTCGGCGTCCAGGGTGGCGAGCCGGGCCACCAGGCCGACGGTGATGTCGTTGCCGAGGATGGCGGCGGCCCAGGCGAACCGGGTGGCGTCTATGCCGAGTTGTTCCAGGCGGGCGACGAGTCCGCCGCCGCGGGCGGAGCGGTTCAGGTCGCGCAGTTCGCCGGCGTGGGCCTCGACGGGTTCGAGTTCGCTGTCCTGGACCTTGGCGAGGAGTTCGACGGTCTCGTAGGGGTTGCCGCCGGTGACGGCCCAGACCTCGCGGCAGAACGCGGCGTCGGCGTTCTCGCCCAGGGTGGCGCGGGTGAGTCCGGCCGTGGCCTCCGGGGTGAGGACGCTGAGGGTGGTGACCGGGTGGCCGGCCGCGGCGGCGACGGCGTCCAGGTACCGGGCGCCGACTCCGGAGATCTCCCCGGACCGGCGGGCGACCACGACGAGGACGGACAGGTCCGCCAGGCGTTCGGCGAAGGCGGCGAGCCAGCGCAGGGTCTCCTGGTCCGCCCAGTGCGCGTCGTCGATCAGCAGGACCAGCGGCCAGTCCCGGCGGGCCAGCCGGCGCACGGCGGCGACCAGTCCCTCGCACACGCCCTGCGGGTCGGCGTGCCCCTCGCCGGGGTCGGCTATGCCGAGGGCGGGGCCGGCGATGTCGTACCAGTCGCCGAGGTACTCGCGGGCCTCCTCCGGCAGCATCGACACCAGCGCGGGCTGGAGGAGCTGGCGCACGACGTTGAAGGGGACGGTGCGCAGGGTCTCGCCGCCGCGGGCCGACCACACGGTGCAGCCGCGCCGTTCGGCGATGCGGCGGGTCTCGGCGAGCAGCGCGGTCTTGCCGAGACCGGCCTCGCCCCGGAGCACCAGCAGGCCGCCCGGTGAGGAGCGGTCCGCGCACAGGGTGTCGACGGCCCGAGTGATGGCGGCGACTTCCTCGTCGCGCTCCCACAGGCCGGCCGAGGGGGCGGCCGAGGGCCGTACCTCCGTCATCCCGCTACCTCCCCGAGTCGCCCGAATGACGTACAGACCTTGAGCGTAGTCCTCCCGCGGTCCGAGCGGTGCCCGCTCGCGCCACGTGTTGCCGTGACGGGTGACACGGCCCCGCCGGGTCGACGCGTTCCGCCTCTCACCAGGCGTCCTGATGGTCAAATCCTGTCAAGGGGCGGGGAGATGACAATTCCCGGGCGGGCGCGGCGGAGGTGTGACGGGGCTCTCTCATCCGGCTTTCACCGAGGCCTCATACGGTAGGGGCATGACGCAGGTGACTCCTCCCGGGTGGTACCCCGACCCCGGGCAGACGAATGAGGGGCCGGCCACCGAGCGCTGGTGGGACGGCAGGACCTGGACGGAGCAGGTCCGTCCGGTGGGGCCGGCCGCCGCCTGGGGTCCCCCGGTGCCGGGCGGCGCGGGCGGGCCGGCGTATCCGGCCTACCCGGCGTATCCCGCTCCGGCGCCGCCCGGACGGGGCCGGCGGGTGCGGAACGGGATAGCCGTGGCGGCGGCCGTCG
>NZ_NCTE01000268.1 GCF_002114215.1 Streptomyces sp. 13-12-16
CCTCCGTCCCCCGCAGCCCGGCCAGCGCCCGGTGGGCACGGCGGCGCACCCGGCCGTGCCGCCACAGCGTCCGCCCGCACGCCGCCAGCACCGCGCACAGGGCGGGGATCGCGGCCTTGCCCGCCACCTCGTCGTACGGCACCGCCGCGCGCACCTCGGGGTCCGACCAGCCGTCGGGGAGCGGGTTCCCTGGAAGCTGGGCGGTGCCCACCACCATCAGCAGCCCCAGGCACACCGTGCTGCACACCGCCATCACCGCGGCCACCCCGGTCAGCAGCCGGGTCGCCGTGCGCGGGTGCAGATGCTGCTCGGCGAGGCGCGCGATGGGCCACGCCGTCAGGGGCAGCACCAGCGGCAGTAGGACGAACACCCCCATGGCGGTCTCAGTCTTCCCCTTCGTCCCCCGGCCGGCCCAGCAGTTCCCGCAGGAGGCGTTCGTCGTCCGGTCCCAGGCCGGTGACGAAACTGGCCAGCACCGCCTCCCGGTCGCTCTCGGCGTCCAGCACCCGGCGCATCCGGTGGGCGGCCAGGCCCGCCTGGTCGGAGGCGGGCGTCCAGGCGAAGGAGCGGCCCGTACGCTCCCGGGTGACCACTCCCTTGGCCAGCAGCCTGGTCAGGATGGTGATGACGGTCGTATAGGCGAGGCCGCCGCCCAGGCGTTCCTGCACCCAGCCGGCCGTCGCCGGGCCGTCCGCCTCCCGCAGCGCCGCCAGGACCAGCGCCTCCAGCTCGCCCTGCCCCCGACGCCGGGAACCCTCCCGCTGTTCCGCCACGCCCCGCCTCCCTTCCGCCGCCTGTTCGCCGGGCAGACATCGTATAGACGCCCCCGGAGCCCGTACGCCACCCCCACTCTTCTCTACAGTGATGTAGATTCTGCCCGGGCCGCCCGTGCCACGGAGAAGGAGCAGTGCACCCATGTTCGGACTGAGCGAGCTGGCCGTCATCCTCATCGTCGTCATAGCCGTCCTCGCCGCCAAGAAGCTCCCGGAACTCACCCGCTCGGCGGGCAAGTCGGCCCGCATCCTCAAGGCCGAGGCGCGCGCGATGAAGGAGCAGGACAAGGCGGAGGAGGCGCCCGCGGCCCCACGGATCATCCAGGGCGAGACGCTGCCGCCGTCCGCCCCCGGTTCCGGGCGGGCCGGCGACACGCCGCCGGAGGACCGTCCGGCCGGGTGACGGGCCCGCCCCGCCCG
>NZ_NCTE01000269.1 GCF_002114215.1 Streptomyces sp. 13-12-16
CGTCGCGCACCGCCGCGGTGATCACCGCCGCCCACGCGGCGGCCTCCGCGCGCTCCGCGTCCCCCGTCGCCGCCAGCGCGCCGGCGCGGGTCCGGTCGTACAGTTCCCGGTCGAAGTAGGGGTCCAGGTGGCTCAGCGCGTTGTGGACGCTGGTCTGGCGCCACATCAGCCGTGTGGTGGGGGAGGCGAGCCTGGGCCGGGGCAGCCGCAGCGTCCGGCGGGTGAGGAGGTCGTCCAGCGCCCGCTCCAGCGGTTCCAGCCGGGCGTACGTCCGTCGCGCCCGCCGCCGCTCGGTGATCCGGGGTGCCGCCAGCGGCACCAGCACCCCGACGACCGTCAGCAGGGCGCCGAGCCCGGCGGCGGCCGGGGAGACGGTGGTGCCGAGCTTCGACCAGTCCCGCCCGGACCAGCGGGCGCCCACCGCGACCAGCTTGGCCACGCTGTACCCGGCCCCGCACAGCGAACCGGTGCCGAGCAGCGTCAGCCCCGCCCGCAGTCCGCCCCGTACCCGGCGCGCCCAGCGCAGCGACGACACGGTGGTGACGGTCACCGCGGTGAGGTGCGCGACCAGGTAGAGCACGATCATCTGGGCGATGAACGGCGTCGTCGCGTAGTAGGTGTCCAGGTCGGTGCGGCGCTCCACGGGCGCCTCGCCGAGTGCGAACGTCACCGTGATGCCGAGGACGACGACGGCGTAGGCGAGCAGCCAGCGGCGGGCGGTGCGGCGCACCCGGGGTCCGCCGCGCCAGTGCACGACGAGGAGCTGGGACGCGGCGCAGTACCCGGTGATCGCCACGTAGGTGACCGGCGCCGCGAGGTTCGGCACGTCGCCGATCCGGTTGACGGCGCCGACCGTCGGCGGCGCCCCCAGGAAGAAGCACAGCCCCGCCAGGCCCAGCACCGCGCAGATCGCCCGCAGGTACGGATCGTGCCGGTGCCGCAGCAGGTCGGGGGCCCGCACCAGCAGGCCGAGCCACAGCACCCCGCAGCTCACGTAGTTGATCAGGCCGCTCATCCCCTGGTCCCGCGGTAGTTGAGCGCGGCCCCGATGCGTCCGGCGAGGTCCCGCGGGTTCTCGGGGTCGCCGCCCTCCGCGGCGTACACCGAGTCGGTGGAGGCCTCCAGCCAGGTGCGCAGCCGACGGCCCATCAGCATGCCGAAGCAGTCGGCCTCCTGCTCCTCGGCCAGGCTGAAGTCGGTGCGCGCGGCGACGGGTCCGGGCCGTTCGCCGGTGGCCGGGCCGGCGTCCGCCTGCCGGCGGCTCATGTGCCACACCTCGTGGCAGAGGATCACGATCTGGTGCCAGACGGCGGCCCGTTCGTCGACCACCACGTCGTCGTGGTCCTCGCGCTCCAGCCACAGCCCGCTCGCCGTGTGCGGGGGGAACGCCGCCCGGTGGACGACCACGTCACGTCCCCGCCAGGCGCTGACGGAGGCGACCAGTGCCTCGAAGAGGACCTCGGGGTCCGCCGGGACCGCCACCCGGATGGGGCCGATGAGGGCGTCAGCGAGACGACGCATCTCCTTCCTGGTACGCACCGCTGTCTCCCTGTTCCCCTGGGTGTTGCCCGGTCACCTGTGCAATATGCCAAGTCGGGTGCCGTCCCGGCCAGTTCCGCGTGTGACGCGGTCACTCGGTGACCGCCACGGTGTCCCCGGGTGCCACGGCCAGGGTAGGGCGCGCGGAAAGCCCCGCTGTGAGTTCTTGCCCGAACCATTGACGCGTCGGTTCATCACCTCTACGGTCCGTTCGAAGTTACGGGCGTCATTCGATATTTCGAACAATCCATGAACAGATGAGGCAGGGCATGGGACGACCTGGCTTGAACCGCAGGCAACTACTCGCCGGAACGGGCGGGCTGACCGTCGCCGGAAGCTTCGGCTTCGCGGCGCTCGGGACCGGGGCCGACGCGCTCGCCTCCGGCGCGGACACCCGGGTGCGCTACTGGAACCTCTTCAGCGGCGGCGACGGATACAACATGATCTCGATGCTGGACTCCTTCCGGGCGGCGAACCCCGGCATCGACGTGAAGGACTCCACCCTCCAGTGGGGCAACCCCTTCTACACCAAGCTCGCCATGGCGGCCGCGGGCAACCGCGCCCCCGACCTCGGGGTCATGCACATGGGCCGGGTCACCGGCTTCTCGCCGGGGCGGCTCCTCGACGCCTGGGACGTGGGCCTCCTCGCGAAGTACGGCGTGCGCGAGGAGGACTACAACCCCGCGCTGTGGAACCGCGGCGTCATCGACGGCAAGCTCTACGCCCTGCCGCTCGACGTCCACGTCCAGCTCTGCTTCTACCGCAAGGACGTGCTGAAGAAGGCGGACCTGCTCGGCGACGACGGCCGGATGATCCCGGTGACCTCCACCACCGAGTGGTTCGACGTCCTGAAGAAGGCCAGGAAGGCCCAGAGGAAGGGCCTGCAGACCATCGGCCTGTGGACCAACGACCAGAACTTCCAGTGGTGGTTCTTCGTCGCCTTCTACACCCAGCTCGGCGGCACCTGGTTCGACGACACCAACACCGAGGTCACCTTCGACACCGACAAGGCCACCGAGGTCCTGGAGTTCCTCCGCCGGCACGTCACCGACGGGTACGTCATCCCGGGCGCGCCGACCGGTGAGCAGTTCGTCAACGGCGCCCCGTTCACCTGGGAGGGCAACTGGTCGGTGCCGGTCTTCTCCGGCGCGGAGCTGGACTACGGCGCCACCCCGCTGCCGCCCGTCTTCGGCGAGCAGGCCACCCACGCCGAGTCCCACGCGTTCGTCCTGCCGCACCAGGCCGGCCGCGGCGGTGCCGCCAACGAGGCCGCCCACCGGCTCGCCGCCCACATCGTCCGGCACGCCCAGCAGTGGGCCGCCGGCGGGCACATCCCCGCCCACACGCCGACCCTGTCCACGGACGCGTACAAGAAGCTCGAACCGCAGAACGAGTACGTCTCGGCCATGGACCACCAGGCCACCGAGCCGAAGGTGTGGTTCGCGGGCTCCACCGGCGTCCTCGCCCAGGACCTCGGCCCCGTCGTCGTCTCCTCGACGATGGGCTCCGCCAAGCCGGACGCCGTCGCACGGCGGATGAAGAGCCGGCTCACCACGCTCCTCGCCTCGAAGAACCCGATGGACGGCCGCACCGCCGCACAGGGAGGTGCGGTCGCATGACGACGACCGGCGCACAGACCGTCATCCGCCCGGCACGCGCGAGGACCGCCACCGCCGGCGCCACCGTCCGCCGCAGGCAGGGCTTCCAGCACGGGGGCTGGTTCGTCGCCCCTTTCCTGGCGCTCTTCGTGCTGTTCGTCGTCTGGCCGCTGCTGCGCGGCGTCCACCTCAGCTTCACGGACGCCAACATCTCCGGCGAGGGCGCGAGCTTCATCGGCCTCGACAACTACCGCGAGGCGCTGAACGACTCGGCGATGTGGGACGCGCTCGGCCACAGCGCGTACTTCACACTCCTGGTCGTGCCCTGCATCACCGTCATGGCCTTCCTCCTCGCGATGCTCGCCCACCACATCGAACGCGGCAAGTGGCTGTGGCGGCTGTGCTTCTTCGTCCCGTTCCTGCTGCCGTCGACGGTCGCGGCCAACATGTGGCAGTGGCTGTTCACCCAGGGCATCGGCCTGTTCAACCACACCCTCGGGATCGACACACCCTGGCTGACCGACAAGTCGTACGCCATGTTCGCCATCGTGATCCAGACCCTGTGGTGGACGGTCGGGTTCAGCTTCCTGCTGTACCTCGCCGCCCTCCAGAGCATCCCCGGCCACCTGTACGAGGCGGCCAGGCTGGACGGGGCGAACGCCTGGCACCGCATGGTCCACATCACCCTGCCGATGCTGCGCAACATCACCGGCCTGGTGATCGCGCTCCAGGTCCTCGCCTCGCTGCAACTGTTCGACCAGGCCGTCGTGATGATGGACTTCAGCCCCGGACCGGAGCTCAGCACCCGCTCCTTCGTCCAGTACACCCTCGAACAGGGCTTCACCAGCTACCGCGTGGGCTACGCCTCCGCGATGTCCATCATCTTCTTCGTGATCATCGCAGTCGTCGCCCTGGCACGGATGTGGCTGCTGCGCAACCGTGAGGAGGGCGGCCGATGACCACCGCCGCGACCACGCCGACACGCACCGGGTCCCGCAAGCGCTGGACGCCCAGCCAGATCGTCCTCACCCTGCTCGGCACCGCCGTCTCCGCCGTCTTCGTGGCGCCGGTCGCCGCGGCCCTGCTCACCTCGTTCAAGTCCGAGGCGGAGGCCGCCGAGATCCCGCCGCACTGGCTGCCGGAGGTCTGGACGGGCCAGGCCTGGAAGGCGCTCTTCGAGACCGGCAACATCACCAACTGGTTCGTGAACTCGCTGGTGGTCTCCGTGTGCGTGACGGCGATCGTGCTGGTGACCAGCGCCCTCGCCGGATACGGCTTCGCCCGCACCGAGTTCCGCGGCAGACACGCCCTGATGGGCGTCGTCATGGCCGGCCTCATGATCTCCCCGGCCGTGCTCGGCGTCCCCCTGTTCACCACCGTCCAGCAGATGGGCATGGTCGACACCTACTGGGGCATGATCCTGCCGCAGTGCGCGCCCGCCGCGATGGTCTACATCCTCTACAAGTTCTTCCAGGGCATCCCGCGCGAACTGGAGGAGGCCGCCTTCATCGACGGCGCCGGCCGCTGGCGCGTCTTCTTCACGATCATCCTGCCGCTCTCCCGCCCCTCCCTCGCGGCCGTCGGCATCTTCACCTTCATCAGCTCGTGGAACAACTTCCTGTGGCCCTACATGGTCACCAACAACCCCGACCTGATGACCATGCCGAACGGCATCGCGACCGTCATGAACTCCTACGGCATCCAGTGGGCCCAGCTCATGGCCGGCGGCCTCATGGCGGGACTGCCCCTGATCGTCGTCTTCGTCTTCTTCCAGCGCCAGATCGTGGCGGGCGTCGCCCACACCGGCCTGGCCGGCCAGTGATCCCGCCCGAAGGGAGCCCGATGTGAAACGCCTGAGACTCGTCACCCTCCTGGCCGCCGCGGCCGTGGCCCTGCCGCCGACCACCGCCCGGGCGGACGTGACCCACCCCGACCCCCAGCCGGTCACCGGCCAGCAGATCATCCACGACCCGACCGTCCTGCGCCTGAAGTCCGGCGGCTACGTCGCCTATTCGACCGGCGGCGTCATCGGCGCCCGCACCTCGAAGGACCGCGTCCACTGGACGGACGCCGGCAACGCCTTCGCCGAACCCCCCGCCTGGTGGTACGAGTACAACGACACCGGCGACCCCTGGGCCCCCGACCTCACCCACCGCGCCGGCCGCTACTGGCTGTACTACGCGGTCTCCTCCTGGGGCACCAACCACTCCGCGATCGGCGTGGCCACCTCCCGCACGGGCCTGCCCGGCACCTGGACCGACCACGGCAAGGTCTTCACCTCGGAGACCACCGACCACTGGAACGCCATCGACCCGGCGGTCGTCCGGGCCGACGGCCGCCTGTGGATGACCTTCGGCTCGTACTGGACCGGCATCCGCATGGTCGAACTGGACCCGGGGACCGGCAAGGCGATCGAGGACGCCCCGGTCCACCACCTGGCCACCCGCCCCGACGAGCCGTACGCGGTCGAGGGCCCGGAGATCGTCAAGCACGGCCGTCACTACTACCTGTTCGCGTCGTACGACGCCTGCTGCTCGGGCGTGAACTCGACGTACAAGATCAAGGTCGGCCGTTCGACCTCGGTCACCGGCCCGTACGTGGACAGCGACGGCACCCCGATGCTGGAGGGCGGCGGCGACCTCCTGCTGGCCGGCCACGGCAAGTACGTGGGCACGGGCGGCCAGTCGGTCTTCAGGGACAGGGGCAGCGACCGGCTGGCCTACCACTACTACGACGCCGAGGACGAAGGCACGCCCAAGCTCGGGCTCAACGAACTGAAATGGCAGAAGAACGGCTGGCCGACCGTCCTCTAGGGACGCGGGGCCGTGTCGATGTGCGGCTCCGCCGCGTGTGTGCGGCCGGCCCCACCGAGCCGCGGACGAAACCGAACCCTCGAAAGGAAGAAATTGCGCACCGCCCGTTTCACCCTGGACCCCGCCTTCACCGTAGGCGAGGTGAACCCCCGCCTCTTCGGATCGTTCGTGGAACACCTCGGCCGCTGCGTGTACACCGGCGTCTTCGAACCGGACCACCCCACCGCGGACGCGGAAGGCCTCCGCACGGACGTCCTGGACCTCGTCAGGGAACTCGGCGTCACCGCCATCCGCTACCCCGGCGGCAACTTCGTCTCGGGCTACAAGTGGGAGGACTCCGTGGGCCCGGTGGAGGACCGGCCCCGCCGCCTCGACCTCGCCTGGCGCTCGACCGAGACCAACCGCTTCGGCCTCTCCGAGTACATCGCGTTCCTGAAGAAGATCGGCCCCCAGGCCGAGCCCATGATGGCCGTCAACCTCGGCACCCGGGGCGTCGCCGAGGCACTGGAGCTCCAGGAGTACGCCAACCACCCCTCCGGCACCGCCCTCTCGGACCTGCGCGTCGAGCACGGCGACAAGGACCCGTTCGGCATCCGCATGTGGTGCCTCGGCAACGAGATGGACGGCCCCTGGCAGACCGGTCACAAGACCGCCGAGGAGTACGGCCGGATCGCCGCCGAGACCGCCCGCGCCATGCGCCAGATCGACCCCGGTGTCGAACTCGTCGCCTGCGGCTCCTCCGGCCAGTCCATGGAGACCTTCGCCGAGTGGGAGGCGACGGTCCTCAAGGAGACGTACGACCTGGTCGACTACATCTCCCTGCACGCCTACTACGAGCCGCTCGACGGCGACGTCGACTCCTTCCTCGCCTCCGCCGTCGACATGGAGTCCTTCATCGAGAACGTGGTCGCCACCTGCGACCACATCGGCGCCCGCCTCAAGTCCAAGAAGAAGATCGACCTCTCCTTCGACGAGTGGAACGTCTGGTACCTCTCCCGTACGGAAGCCCAGGTCAGCGCCCTGGACTGGCCCGAGGCGCCCCGTCTGCTGGAGGACAACTACAACGTCACCGACGCCGTCGTCCTCGGCTCGCTGCTCATCGCGCTGCTCCGGCACGCGGACCGCGTCACCGTCGCCTGTCTCGCCCAGCTCGTCAACGTGATCGCCCCGATCATGACCGAGCCCGGCGGCCCGGCCTGGCGGCAGACGACGTTCTTCCCGTTCGCCCAGGCCTCGAAGTACGGCCGCGGCGAGGTGCTCGACGTCCGCGTGGACTCACCGACGTACGAGACGAGGAAGTACGGAGAGGCCGACCTGCTGCACGCCACCGCCGTGCGCGCCGGGGACGGCACCGTCACCGTGTTCGCCGTCAACCGCAGCCGCACCGGGTCGCTGCCGCTGGACGTCGTCCTCAACGGCTTCGACCTCACCTCGGTCGTCGAGCACAGCGCCCTCGCGGACGCCGACCCCGACGCCCGCAACACCCTCGCCGAGCCCGAGCGGGTCGTCCCGCACACGGTCGACGGCACGGCCCTGGCCGACGGCCGGCTCTCCGCCGTACTGGAGCCGCTGTCCTGGAACGTGATCCGGCTGGCGTGAGCCGCCCGGTGTGATGTGCCCGGCGGTGGGCTCACCTCCCCGGTGAGTCCACCGCCTCCACCACAACCCCGCCCCGCACCGCGCCCAGCAGCGTCAGCCGTACGTCACGCGGGCCCGAGAAGGTGGTCCCGTCGGACAGCACCGCCAGGGCCAGTGTGTTGGTCCCCCGTGTGCGCAGGATCCCGTTCGGCAGGACGAAGGTGTGCTGCGGGCCCACGTCGTTGACGTACTGGCCCATGTTCCAGCCGTTGAGGAAGATCTGGACCCGGTAGGCGCGCTCCGGGTCGTCGTCGATCGTGAGCCCGACCGAGGCGTCCACGTCGGCGGGCACGTCCAGCCGGAAGTCCGTCCGGCACCAGGTCACCCCCTGCCGCCGCTCCTTCCGGGGGAACTCCGCGTTCCGCCACTCCCGGTCGTCGAACCCCGGCAGGTGCCAGCCCTCCCGCTCCCCGTACAGTCCGCCGTTGTTCAGCGGCCCGCGCACCCGGTCCGGTGCCGTGGCGCCCTGGATCCGCCACTCCACGCTCGGGGAGCGGCCCGTGAACTCGACGGCCACGAGCCCGCGCGCCGCCCTGTGCGTGTCCTGCGCCCGCTCGTCCCCGTCGTGCTGCATCGGCCGTACGAGTACCGACAGCACGTGCGGGCCCCGCTCGCGCCGCTCCTCCGGCACCTCGAAGGAGGCCGTCGCCGTCCACGTGCCCCGCCGGGCCGTGTCCTCGTCCGGCACCGGCATGCGGTGCGTGCCCAGCGGGCGGCCGTCCAGCCAGGCCATCAGCAGTCCCTGCGTACCGGTGCTGTAGGACAGCGACACGGACTCGACACCGCGCGCGTCCTCGAACCGCCCCCGGTACCAGACGTCGCCGTGGTGGAAGCCGTAGTCGTCCGCGAAGAGGACGGGGCCGCCCTCGGGCACGGGCGTGGTGCCGTGCGACGAGGTGAGGTCGGCGGCCGGCCACGCCGAGTCGTCGAAACCGGCCTCGGCCTCCGGGTTCTCCGCCAGCCTCCGCCAGCCCCTCAGCGCGGGCAGCCGCACCTCGGGCACCTCCGGCATCAGCTCCTCCATCACCAGGCTCCCGGCCCGGCTGACACGGGTGCGCACCGGCCGCCCGTTCCAGGTCACGGCGGTGATCCCGCGCGGTACCCACACCTCCAGGCCCATCCCGCCGACGTCGTCGCCGACGAGATGGGCGGTGGAGCCGCGCAGGGCGACCGAGCGGAGCAGCGCCGGGCCGTGGGCCAGCAGCGGGCCGGACGGGGTCTCGTACGGCCACAGGTGCAGCGCCGTCGCGTCGTCGGCGAACAGCAGCACCATGGGCGTCTCGGAGTCCCCGCCCTCGACCAGCACCCTGCTCAGCCCGCCCACCCCGAGCGGCACCACGACGTTCAGCCTGCCCCGGTCGTAGGACCATCCGGGCTCCTCGTCCAGCCGGCTGGTGACCGGCTCGCTGTCGCAGTCCAGCGCGACCTGCGCCGTCTCACCGCTGCGGCCCGTGAACAGGGCGATGTCCTGCCGCCCGACGGTCATGTTCAGCATGGGCTGCGCGGTGGTGTACGCCAGTTTCCGCCGGCCCAGTTCAAGGCCGGTGGTGAGCAGCTTGGCGTCCCGCGCGCCGACGGTGACCGGTACGTCGATGCCGGTGCCCGGCAGCATCGAGCCGACCGGCTCCGCGGAGTCGTTGTGCAGGACGTACACCTGGGCGCCGGTGTCGGGGTTGGCCAGGTGGCGCACCTTCAGCCGGCCGTCCTCGGCCCGTACCTCCTTCGCCGGGTCCAGCCGGGCGAGGTCGGGCACGGTCCGCAGCAGATGGCCGAGCTGCTGGAGCGCGGCCAGCTTCGGCGTCGGCCGGCGGCCCTCGGTGATCGCCGCCCCGTAGTCGTACGAGGTGTAGACGCCCGGCGCGGGCAGCCAGCCCCACGAGGTCCCGCCGAACGCCACGCGGACGTTGTGCACCGTGACGCCGTCGGCGAGGCTCGCGAGGTGGTCGCGCCGCGCGCGGGCCGCGTCGTGCGTCCGCCGCACCTGCGCGTACCCCTTGCCGCCGGAGGTGGCCCCGCCCCACGGATCG